>NZ_JBEZHK010000020.1:69909-145126 GCF_040650555.1 Streptomyces sp. NPDC048664
CGGCGCTGGAACGTGCGGGTGCGTCGTGGGGATCGCGCAGTTCCCCGCGCCCCTTCAGATCGTGCCCGGGCCGGTGCGATGACGGGTGCCCGTGCGTCCTGGGATTCGCGCAGTTCCCCGCGCCCCTCGATACGCCGGGCGGCGCTGGAACGTGCGGGTGCGTCGTGGGGATCGCGCAGTTCCCGCGCCCCTTCAGATCGTGCCCGGGCCGGTGCGCCGGCAACTGACGGTGCGTTGTGGGATTCGTGCAGTTCCCCGCGCGCCTTCAGACACGGGGTGGGTCAGTCGTCCTTGCGGGTGCGGAGGATGCCGGCGATGCGGTAGGCCTCTGCTTCCTCCAGGGTTTCGTTGGCCAGCAGGGCCTCCGCCAGGGCGTCCAGTTGGCCGCGGTGGTCCTGGAGCTTGCGGCACGCCTCCTCGTAGCACTCGTCCACCACGCGCCGCATCTCGCTCTCGATCACATCCAGCGTGTGCGGCGCCGCCGAGAGCCCGTACGCCTGCTGGGCGTCGTTCGGCAGAGCCGAGAAGCGGCCCACCCGCTCGCTCATTCCCCAGCGCGCGACCATGCCGCGGACGATGTTGGTGACCTGCTCCAGGTCGTTCTCCGAGCCCGTCGTGATCACCCCGTAGACCGTGCACTCCGCCGCCATGCCGCCCAGCGCGCCGATGATCCGGCCGCGCAGGTACTCCTCCGTGTACGCGTACCGGTCCGCGTCGGGCGTCGACAGCGTCACCCCGAGCGCCCTGCCGCGCGGCACGATGGTGATCTTGCGGACGGGGTCCGCGCCCGGCTGGAGCATGCCCAGCAACGCGTGGCCGCTCTCGTGGTACGCCGTGCGCCGGCGCTCGTCCTCCGGCATCACGAGCGGCCGCTCGGCGCCCAGCTGCACCTTCTCCAGCGCCTCCATGAGGTCGGGCTGCGCCACCTCGCGCTGCCCGCGCTTCACCGCCAGCAGCGCCGCCTCGTTGGCCAGGTTGGCCAGCTCCGCACCGGTCATGCCCGGTGTCACCCGCGCCACCTGCGCCAGGTCCACGCCCGGTGCCAGGGGGATGTCCCGCGTGTGGATCCGCAGGATCGCCTCGCGCCCGTCGCGGTCCGGCGGCGACACGTTGACCAGCCGGTCGAAGCGGCCCGGCCGGGTCAGCGCCGGGTCCAGGATGTCCGCCCGGTTCGTGGCCGCGATGACGATCACGCCCTCCGAACCGGAGAAGCCGTCCATCTCGGTCAGGATCTGGTTCAGTGTCTGCTCGCGCTCGTCGTGCCCGCTCACGGACGCGCCGCCGCCGCGCACCCGCCCGATCGTGTCGATCTCGTCGATGAAGATGATCGACGGGGCCATCTTGCGGGCCTCGGCGAACAGCTCACGCACCCGCGAGGCGCCGACACCCACGATCATCTCGATGAACTCGGACGCGGACGCGGAGAAGAACGGCACCCCCGCCTCGCCCGCCACGGCCCGCGCCAGCAGCGTCTTGCCGGTGCCCGGCGACCCCGTCAGCAGCACGCCGCGCGGCATCTTCGCGCCCATCCTGCGGTACGCGTCCGGATTCCTGAGGAAGTCGACGACGTCGTCCAGCTCGCCCTTGACCTCGTCGATCCCGGCCACGTCGGCGAACGTCGTGCGCTTCTTGCCCGGCTGCAGCTCGACCGGCTTGGGCGGCGCCTTGCGCCCCAGCATGCCGCCCATGCCCCCCAGACCCGACCGCACCCGGCGCGCGATGAGCACCCACGCCGCGACCAGCACCGCGATCGGCACCAGCGACAGCAGCAGGTTGGACAGATAGCCGCGCTCCTGCACCACCGGCTGGGCCGTCACCGTCACATGGTGCGCGCTCAGGTTCTGCCACAGCTTGTCGTCGGCGAAGGCCGGACGCTGCGTCTTGAACTTGGTGTAGGTCCCACCGCCCGGCTTCGGCTGGGAACTTCGCAGCTCCCCCTGGATCGCGTCGCCCTTGGAGTAGATCTTGGTGACGTTGCCGCGGTCGACCTGTCTGCTGAACTCCGTGTAGGAGATCGCCGGCTCACCGGTCGAGGTGTAGTACGACAGCGCCCCGTAGGCGATCAGGAAGACCACCACCGCGGCGACGACCAGCCCCCACCAGCCGCCGCGCATCTTCCTGCAGCCGGGGCGGCGGGTCGGCTCCTCCGACTCCGGCGCGCCCTCGGTGCGCCACGGCTTGTCCGGGGGATCGCGTGGTGGCGCGGTATTGCTCATACTTCGGACGGTACGGCACCCGGCCGACCCCGGCATGCGCTGAGGGCGCCCCCGGCTCGGGGACGCCCTCGACGTCGTACGGCGGGCGGGATGTCAGCCCATGAACTTCTTGAACTCGTCCGGAAGCTCGAAGTCCTTGCCGCCCTGCTCCGGCAGGCCGAGGGCGCCACCGCCCTGGGCCGCCGCCTCGCGGCGCTGCGCGTCCTCCAGCTCCTGCTGCTTGCGCTTCATCGGGTTGCCGGAACGCTGCTTGCCCTTGGCCTTCTTCGGCTGCTTCTTGGTGCGGCCGGGGCCGCCGCCCATGCCCGGGATGCCCGGCATGCCGGGCATGCCGCCGCCCTGCGCCATGCGGGACATCATCTTGCGCGCCTCGAAGAACCGCTCCACGAGCCCCTTGACCGCGCTGACCTCGACGCCCGAGCCCTTGGCGATACGGGCGCGGCGCGAGCCGTTGATGATCGTCGGGTCCTGGCGCTCGCCCGGGGTCATCGACTTGATGATCGCGCCGATCCGGTCGACGTCGCGCTCGTCGAGGTTGTTGATCTGGTCCTTGATCTGGCCCATGCCCGGGAGCATGCCGAGCAGCTTGCTGATGCTGCCCATCTTCCTGACCTGCTCCATCTGGGCCAGGAAGTCGTCCAGGGTGAAGTCCTGGCCCTTCTTGGACGCCAGCTTGGAGGCCATCTTCTCGGCCTCTTCCTGGCTGAACGTCTTCTCCGCCTGCTCGATCAGGGTGAGCAGGTCACCCATGTCGAGGATGCGGGAGGCCATCCGGTCCGGGTGGAAGGCGTCGAAGTCGTCGAGCTTCTCGCCGTTCGAGGCGAACATGATCGGCTTGCCGGTCATGTGCCGGATCGACAGGGCGGCGCCACCGCGGGCGTCGCCGTCGAGCTTGGACAGCACCACGCCGTCGAAGCCCACACCGTCACGGAACGCCTCGGCCGTGTTGACGGCGTCCTGACCGATCATGGCGTCCACGACGAAGAGGATCTCGTCGGGGCGCACCGCGTCGCGGATGTCCGCGGCCTGCTGCATCATCTCCTGGTCGATGCCCAGGCGGCCGGCGGTGTCCACGATCACGATGTCGTGGACCTTGGTCCTCGCGTGCTCGACGGAGTCCTTGGCGACCTTGACCGGGTCGCCCACCCCGTTGCCCGGCTCGGGCGCGTAGACGGCGACGCCCGCGCGGTCCGCGACGACGCTCAGCTGGTTGACGGCGTTGGGGCGCTGGAGGTCGCAGGCGACCAGCAGCGGGGAGTGGCCCTGATCCTTGAGCCACTTCGCCAGCTTTCCGGCGAGGGTCGTCTTACCGGCACCCTGGAGGCCGGCCAGCATGATGACGGTGGGGGGCTGCTTGGCGAAGCGCAGGCGGCGGGTCTCCCCGCCGAGCACCGTCACCAGCTCGTCGTTGACGATCTTGAGGACCTGCTGCGCGGGGTTCAGGGCCCTGGAGACCTCGACGCCCAGGCACCTTTCCTTGACGTTCTTGATGAACGCCCGCACGACGGGCAGCGCCACGTCGGCTTCGAGGAGTGCGATACGGATCTCGCGCGCCGTGGCGTCGATGTCCGCCTCGCTCAGCCTGCCCTTGCCCCGAAGTGACTTGAACGTGGCTGACAGGCGGTCGGAGAGAGTATCGAACACGGTGGCGTCGGTCCTCGGAGTAGGCGGCAGATCGGGTCGCCCTCCAGAGTATCTGGCCCCGCGGCCAAATCGTCCCCTGCCGCCGTATCGGCGACAGGGGACGAGGGCCCGCGGCGGTGGGAGCGGTCCCAGGTCACGCCCGCAGAGCGTCCTCCAGCGTCTTCGCCACGGACGCGGCCTCCTGCTCCGGCAGGGGCTCTCCGGCGTCGTCCGTCACATAGAACGCGTCCACCGCGTTGGCCCCGAGCGTCGAGACGTGCATGCTCCGCACCCGTACCCCCGACTTCTCCAGCGCCGCCCCGATCCGGAACAGCAGACCCGGTGCGTCCTGGGCCCGTACCTCGATCACCGTGGCGTGCCGGGAGGCCGCCGACGCGACCGTGACCCGGGGCGGCGGCGCGAGGAGGCCCCGGCGGCGCGGGTAGGCCGCGTCCCGCTCCGCGAGGCGCGCGGCGATGTCCAGGGTGCCCTCCAGGGCCCGTACGAGGTCGGCGCGCAGCCGGGCGGCCTGGGGCAGGGAGCCGTACTCGGCCGCGACGCGCCAGTTCAGCAGCAGGACGGAGCCGCCGTCGTCCACGTCGGACGGCAGGGTCAGGCTGCCGAGCTCGGCGGTGCCGACGGTCAGGCGGTGCAGGGCCAGTACCCCTGAGACGGCGGGGAGGACGCCCGGCTGGTCCGGCACGGCGATCACGAGCTGCACGCCGAGCGGCTCGGGCTGCCCGCCGGTCTCCCCCGCGTCGGCCGGGGGTTCGCTCTGGGCCCGCAGGGTCAGGACGGGGCCGCCCGTGCGGAACGCCTCGACGGCCAGCCGTTCCTGTTCGGCGCTGGGCGCCGCGGGCTCGGCCTCGCCGGGGGTCTGGCCCGCGAGGGCGGCCGCGACGCGGGTGACGAGTTCGTTGACGAGACCGGCGCGCCAGGTGGACCAGGCGGCCGGGCCGGTGGCCAGGGCGTCCGCCTCGGTCAGGGCGTGCAGCAGTTCCAGGGTGCTCTGGCTGCCGACGGCGTCGGCGACCGACCGTACGGTGGCCGGGTCGTCCAGGTCGCGTCGGGTGGCCGTCTCCACGAGCAGCAGGTGGTGGCGTACGAGGGCGGCGAGGACGGCCGCGTCGTCGTGGTCGAAACCGATGCGGGCGGCCACGTCACGGGCGATGGTCTCGCCCGCCGCACTGTGGTCGCCTGGCCAGCCCTTGCCGATGTCGTGCAGGAGCGCGGCGACCAGGAGCAGGTCGGGCCTGCCGACGCGGCGGGTCATCTCGGAGGCCCGTACCGCCGTCTCGATCAGGTGCCGGTCGACGGTCCACAGGTGGACGGCGTTGCGCTGCGGGCGGCAGCGGACGCGCTCCCAGTCGGGCAGCAGGCGGGTGACGAGCCCTTCGGCTTCGAGTGCCTCCCAGACGTCCACGGTCGGGCGGCCGGAGCCGAGGAGGGTGACCAGCTGCTCCCGGGCCTCGGCGGGCCAGGGGGTGGGCAGGGGGCGCAGTGCGGTGGCCATGCGGCGGACGGCGTGCAGGGAGAGCGGGATGCCGGCCTGGGCGGCGGCGGCCGCGGCCCGCAGGGGCAGGACGGGGTCGCGTTCGGGCCGGGCGGTGCGGGCGAGGACGGCCTCGCCGTCGTGCTCGACCACGCCCTCGGCGAGCGGGGTGCGCTCGGCCGTGGGTTTGCCGCCGCTCAGCATCGCCCGCAGTCGGGGGCGCACGGCCCGTGAGCGCAGGACGCGTCCGACCTCGCGCCAGGTCACGTCGCTGGCGTAGGAGATGACGCGGGCCGCCTCGTACACCTGGCGCAGCAGGGTGTCGGCGTCCAGGAGGCCGAGGGCGCCGGCGACCTGGTCCTGTTCCTGGAGGGCGAGCCGGTCGGTGGCGCGTCCGGTGGCGAGGTGGAGCGCGTCCCGGACGTCCAGGAGCCGGCGCCGGGCGTCGGCGAGGCCCTCGCGGGGGGCGTCGGCGAGCCAGGAGGCGGCGACCGCGCGCAGGGCGGTGGCGTCGCGCAGTCCGCCGCGCGCCTCCTTGAGGTCAGGCTCCAGGAGGTACTGGAGTTCGCCCTGGCGCTCGGCGCGCTCGGCGCACAGTTCCCGCAGCTCGGGCAGGCGCTTGGGGGCCTGGTTGCGCCAGTCGGCGAGGACGGCGGTGCGCAGGCCGGCGGTGAGGCCGCGGTCGCCCGCGAGGTGGCGGGCGTCGAGGAGGCCGAGCTGGGCCTTGAGGTCCTCGGTGGCGGTTCTGCGGGCCTCGGCCGGGGTGCGCACGGAGTGGTCGAGGTCCAGGCCTAGGTCCCAGACGGGGTACCAGAGGCGGTCGGCGAGGGCGGCGACGGCCTTGCCGTCCTCCGCGTCGTGGAGCAGCAGGAGGTCGAGGTCGCTGCGCGGGGACAGTTCGCCGCGGCCGTAGCCGCCCACGGCGATGAGCGAGACGCCGCGCAGCCCTTCGGCTTCGGCGCCGCTGGTGAACAGTCCGGCGAGCCAGTCGTCCGTCAGCTCCGCGAGGGCGGCACGGCGCGGCGGCCCGGACCGCGCCTCCTCCTGGAGGAGGCGCAGCCGGGCCGCCGCGTAGCCGCCGGGTCCGGGGTCTTCCGCTTCCGTGTGTACGTCCATGCCCCTCACCCAGCGACTCCTGTTCGTCGGTGCTTCGCGCTTCGTCGGTGCTTCGTGCGCGGGCCCGCTACAGCGCGTCGGGGCCGCGCTCGCCGGTCCTGACCCGCACGGCCGTCTCGACCGGGACGGACCAGACCTTGCCGTCCCCGATCTTGCCGGTACGGGCCGCCTTGACGATGACCTCGACCAGCTGTTCGGCGTCGTCGTCCTCGGCCAGTACCTCTATACGGATCTTGGGTACCAGGTCGACGGTGTACTCGGCGCCGCGGTAGACCTCGGTGTGTCCTCGCTGGCGGCCGTAGCCGCTGGCCTCGGTGACGGTCAGGCCGTGGACACCGTAGGCCTGGAGGGCCTCCTTGATCTCGTCGAGCCGGTGCGGTTTGACGACGGCGGTGATGAGCTTCATACGTCCACCTTCTTGCTGTGCGGCTGCTTGCCGTCCGACTTCCCGCTGTCCGGCTTCCTGCCCTCGGTGGCCAGGGCCGAGAGAGCGGAGGTGATGACGCCGCCGCCGGCGCCGCTGAAGTCGTAGGCGGTCTCGGCGTGCTCGGCCTGGTCGATGCCGGAGACCTCCTCGTCCTCGGTGACGCGCATGCCGATCGTCCTGTCGAGGAGGAAGGCGAGGACGGCGGAGGCGATCAGGGAGTAGGCGAGGACCGCGAACACACCGGCGCACTGCTTCCACAGCTGGTCCGGGCCGCCGCCGTAGAAGATGCCCTTGACGTCGGACTGGCCCTTGCCGCTGGCGAAGAACCCGATGAGCAGGGAGCCGAGGATGCCGCCGACCATGTGGACGCCCACGACGTCCAGGGAGTCGTCGAAGCCGAACCGGTACTTGAGGCCGACGGCCATGGCGCACAGCACGCCCGCGATGGCGCCGACCGCGATGGCGCCGAGCGGGGAGACGGCGCCGCCCGACGGGGTGATCGCGACCAGTCCCGCGACGGCGCCGGAGGCGGCGCCCAGCGTGGTGAATGCGCCGTGCCGGATCTTCTCGTAGGCGAGCCAGGCGAGCATGGCGGCGCCGGTGGCGACCTGGGTGTTGACGAACATCAGGGGGCCCACGCCGTCGTCGTTCCCGAGCCAGGAGCCGGCGTTGAAGCCGAACCAGCCGAACCACAGCAGACCCGCGCCGAGCATCACCAGGGGGAGGCTGTGCGGGCGCATCGGGTCCTTCTTGAAGCCGACCCGCTTGCCGATGACGAGGATCACGCCGAGCGCCGCCGCACCGGCGTTGATGTGGACCGCGGTGCCGCCGGCGAAGTCGATCACACC
The DNA here is from genome assembly GCF_040650555.1 of Streptomyces sp. NPDC048664. Classification (NCBI taxonomy): domain Bacteria; kingdom Bacillati; phylum Actinomycetota; class Actinomycetes; order Kitasatosporales; family Streptomycetaceae; genus Streptomyces; species Streptomyces sp. NPDC048664. The sequence goes on from NZ_JBEZHK010000020.1 coordinate 77,632, forward strand.
GAGTTCGAAGGCCCAGCCGCCGGTGCCCCAGACCCAGTGGGCGACCGGGAAGTAGACGATCGTGACCCACAGCACCACGAAGATCGACCAGGCGGAGAACTTCACGCGGTCGGCCAGGGCGCCGCTGATCAGGGCGGGAGTGATGATGGCGAACATCAGCTGGAAGACGGCGAAGACGAAGACCGGGATGGTGTAGCCGGGCCACAGGTCCGTCTTGCCGATGCCGGAGAAGCCGACCCAGTCGGAGGTCCAGCCGACGAGGGAGCCCTTGTCGGCTCCGAAGGACATCGAGAAGCCGTAGAGCACCCACAGGATGGTGACGATCCCCAGGCTGATGAAGCTCATCATCAGCATGTTCAGGGTGCTCTTGACGCGGACCATGCCTCCGTAGAAGAAGGCCAGGCCCGGCGTCATCAGCATCACCAGGGCGGAACAGATCAACATGAAGCCTGTGTTGGCGGACGACAGCTTGGGTGCGTCCGCCGCGAGCATGATGGCGGCTGGTGCCATCGGCGTCTCCTCGTCGGTTGTGCGGCCCCGTGGGGGCGAAGCCTGGGAGCGGTGCGGTCATGAGGGGCTGGCCGGTTGTGCGCCATGAGATTGGCGCAGCGCGGTTTCGGTCGAAGCCCCTCGATGTTTCGCCGCAGTGACGAAGGCGCCGGGCGTGTTACGCGTGGGTGAACTGCCGGATGACGGTGGTGCTGCTCGATATGGTGGCGCACTCCCCCGTGCGGCGCGCGTTCGCGCAGCGCCGTGGCGCGGAGTGTGCCGTGGAACAGCCCGGCCGCGGCGCCATCCGATGACCTGGCATGGGGGAGCCGAGTCGGGCGGTTCGGGATGGCGGCCGCGGCCGGAGTGCGGTGGGGCCCACGGGGTGGGGTGGGCCCGGGGGGGTCAGACTGCTTCGGCGGTCTCGGGCAGGTGGGTGGCGAGATGGTCGGTGAGTTCGGTGATCTCGGCGAGGCCGCCGAAATCGCGTACGGCCGTGTCGACGGTCTTGCGGATACGCGTGTTCACCCGCTCGGACCGCACCTTGCGGGCGATCTCCATGGACCGCCTGGCCATCACCGCACCCGGTTCGGGCTCTCGCCTGAGCAGGTGCACGGAGGCCATGCCGATGAGGTTGAGCGCGTACGACCGCTGGTGGACGTCGTCCACGGCGAACAGCTCCACCGCCTTGCGCATCAGGGGCTCGGCGTCGGCGGCGTAGACGGGGCTGCGGCCCGCGGCATAGGCGAGGTCGCGGTAGGAGTGGGCGTTCTCCGCGTACAGCTCGCCCTCGGAGAAGAAGCGGATCCAGTCGGGCTCGGGCTCGTCGATGTCGGCCACGTCACCGAAGGTGGCCTCGGCCATGCGCACGGCCCGCTTGCACTTGCCGGGCTGGCCCATGTTCGCGTACGCGCGGGCCTCCATCGCATACAGCATGGCCTGGGTGCGGGGGCCCGCGCAGTCCCGGCTGCCGTACTGGGCGAGGTGGATGAGCTCCAGGGCGTCGTCGGGCCGGCCGAGGTGGATCATCTGGCGGCTCATGCTGGAGAGGATGAAGGAGCCCAGCGGCTTGTCGCCGGCCTCCTTCGCGGCGTGCAGGGCGAGGACGAAGTACTTCTGGGCGGTGGGCTGGAGCCCCACGTCGTAGCTCATCCAGCCGGCCAGCTCGGCCAGCTCGGCGGCCACCTTGAACAGCCGCCTGGTGGTCGGCCCGGTCTGGGGCTCCTGGAGGAGGTCGGTCACCTCGTGCAGCTGTCCGACGACGGCCTTGCGGCGCAGGCCGCCGCCGCACTGCGCGTCCCATGTGCGGAACATCACCGTGGTGGCCTCGAGGAGGTCGAGCTCGGGCCGGGACAGCCGGCTGCGGCCGCGCCCGGTGGACTGGGGCTCGGGCTCCTCGCGCGGGGCGGTGGGGCCGGGCACGAGCCAGCGCTGCATGGGCTCGATGAGGGCGGGGCCGGCGGACAGGGCCAGCGAGCTGCCGAGGAAGCCGCGCCGGGCCAGCATCAGGTCGCTGCGGGAGAACTCACCGATCAGCGCGACCGTCTGGGGGCCCGTCCAGGGGAGGTCGATGCCGGACACCGAGGGTGACTGGTGCGCGGTGCGCAGCCCGAGGTCCTCGACGGCGACCACACAGCCGAAACGCTCCGAGAACAGCTCCGAGAGGATGCGCGGGATGGGTTCGCGCGGGTTCTCTCCGTCGAGCCAGCGGCGCACCCGCGAGGTGTCCGTGGAGATGTGGGCGGCGCCCATCTGGCGGGCTCTGCGGTTGACCTGGCGTGCCAGCTCGCCCTTGGACCAGCCGCTGCGCGTGAACCACGAGCCGAGCAACTCGTTCGGGCGCTTGTCAGCGTGGGTACTGCCACCGCTGTTGCCGCCGCCGTTGCCGTCCACCTGGAACGCCCCCATCCCTCAAACCACTTGTGCGCTGTGTGGGCCAAGCCCTACCAGAATGCCGATGGTCGCCGTTTCGCGTCCGGTGGTTCTCACTCGTTCGGACAGGACCCGGTTGCCTCCGGCATACCCACGAATGCACGCATCCATTGGACTTGTGCACTGACCGTAGTCCCACGATCACTGGCCCAGCCATGGCGATTGCAGAAGCGCCACCATTCGCCACCCCTTCGAATGAACGCGCCGTGGCCTTCGCGCGATTCACTTGACACATGACGGCCGAAAGCGGATGGAGGGGAGCATCGGTCGGCGCGCGCCACCGGGCACACGCCCCCGGATGCGCCTGGGCGCCACCCGGAACCCGTGACATCCGGGCGCGCGTTCGCTGCACGAACTACACAGAGTCACCTGGTCGGTTCGTCACGTAACCATCTGTGCGCCGGACCCGTTGGAGGGGGCATGGGCTTCACGATCGGCGGCACGCGGGCCATCCGCGAGATCCGGCCCGGCGCGCGGCGCCGGAGTCGCTCCACGGAGTGCACGGCCGTGGCCGAGTACGCGGGACTGTGGGGCTGGGACGTGGTGCCCGGCGCGCGGGCGGTCGCGGGGGCGTGCTCCTGCGGCAGGCGGGACTGCCCCGCACCCGGCGCGCATCCGCTGGACACCACCCCCGTGGTGCGGGCGGGCGCGACGCTCGACGACGCGGTCGACGCGTGGGGCGAGGTGCCGGGGGCGGCGGTGATGCTGCCGGTCGGCGGCGCGTTCGACGTGATCGAGGTCGCCGAGGCGGCGGGGCGGCGGGCGCTGGTCCGGCTGGAGCGCATGGGGCTGCCACTGGGGCCGGTGACGGTGACGCCCGAGGGACGGGCCCAGTTCTTCGTCTCGCCGGGGTCGGCGGCCGCGCTGCCCGGGCTGCTGTACCGGATGGCGTGGGACGACGCGGTGCTGGATCTGCACGGCCTGGGGCCCGGGGCGTATGTCACGGCGCCGCCGTCGGACCGGGGCGGGCTGGGGCCGGTTCGCTGGCTGCGGGCGCCGGCGCTGGAGTCGGCGGCGAGGCCGCCGGCTGTGCGGCTGGTGATCGGGGCGTTGGCGTACGTGGCGCATCGGTCGGGGGGCCGCGGGTAGCCTCCGGCGGGGGTGCACCGGGTCATCGGCCTGCACGGCCTCGTCCTCAAACGCCGGACGGGCTGAATGTGCCGGGCTTGGCCGGGGCGAAAGGTCGGCCGGGGCCTGCGGACTGGGTGTGCCGGGTCTGGGCACGCGGTGTGCGGCGACTCGGTGGCTGGCGGACAGCGAGCCGGGGCCACGGCCCGGGCGAGCGGGAGGCTCGGCCGGGCCGTGGGGAGGGGTCAGTCGCCGATCAGGGCGTCCACGAACGCCTCGGGCTCGAAGGGGGCCAGGTCGTCGGCGCCCTCACCGAGGCCCACCAACTTCACCGGTACGCCCAGCTCTCGCTGGACCGCGACCACGATGCCACCCTTCGCCGTGCCGTCGAGCTTGGTGAGCACGATGCCGGTGATGTCGACCACCTCGGCGAAGACGCGGGCCTGCACCAGGCCGTTCTGCCCGGTGGTGGCGTCGAGCACGAGCAGCACCTCGTCGATCGGTGCGTGCTTCTCCACGACGCGCTTGACCTTGCCCAGCTCGTCCATGAGCCCGGTCTTGGTGTGCAGCCGGCCGGCCGTGTCGATGAGGACGACGTCGGCGCCGATCTCCTTGCCCTCCTTGACCGCGTCGAAGGCGACGGAGGCGGGGTCGCCGGCCTCCGGGCCGCGCACGGTGTGGGCTCCGACGCGCTCGCCCCAGGTCTGGAGCTGGTCGGCGGCGGCGGCACGGAAGGTGTCGGCGGCGCCGAGGACGACGGTACGGCCGTCGGCCACGAGGACGCGGGCCAGCTTGCCGGTGGTGGTGGTCTTGCCGGTGCCGTTCACCCCGACGACCATCACGATGCCGGGCTTGCTGGACTCGGGCTCGGTGTGGACGGTGCGGTCCATGTCGGGACCGACCAGCGTGAGCAGCTCCTCACGCAGCAGCGTGCGCAGCTCCTGCGGGGTGCGGGTGCCGAGCACCTTCACCCTTTCGCGCAGCCGTTCGACCAGTTCCTGGGTGGGCTGCACACCGATGTCGGCGGTCAGCAGCGTGTCCTCGATCTCCTCCCAGGTGTCCTCGTCGAGGTGCTCGCGGGACAGGAGCGTGAGCAGCCCCTTGCCCAGCGCGTTCTGCGAGCGGGACAGGCGGGCGCGCAGGCGGACCAGACGACCGGCGGCCGGTTCGGGGATCTCGATCGGAGGCGCTTCGGGCGCTTCGACGGACGGCGGTTCCTCGACCGCGACGGGAGGGGAACCGCCCGGAAGACCCACCTCCTCGATCGTCCGGCGTTCCTCGTCGCTCGGTTTCTCGGCTTCTTCGCCGACGTGCGGCTCGGCCGGAGGGGCGGTGATGTCGGGCGTCGTCGGCGGCGCCGGAGGCAGCGGCTTTCCGCGCCGGCTGCTGACGATCAGCCCGCCGAGCGCGCCGATCACGACCACGGCGATGACTACAGCAAGGATGATGGTTTCCATAACGGCACCAGTATGCGGGACCGGCCCCCGGGCGGTTCGGCGACGGCTCCGGGGTTCACGTCCCTGGATGTCTGACACACCGTCAGCTACCGTCCCCCTGCACACCCGCCCGGCCAAGGCGAAGGGGGCCCTCATGCCCGTCACGGTCGTACGTTTCAACCTCGTGGAGCCCGGCGCGACCCCCGTCTCGCTGCAGGCCCGCTACCGGGCGGCGGTGGAGATGGCCGCGTACGCCGACGAGCACGGGATCACCACCGTGCAGACGGAGGAGCACCACGGGGCCGAGAACAACTGGCTGCCCTCGCCGTTCTCCTTCGCGGGGACGGTGTTCGGAGCCACCCGGAACATCGCGGTCACCGTCTCCGCGATCATTGGCCCGTTGCACGACCCGCTGCGCCTGGCCGAGGAGATCGCCGTCCTTGACCTGCTCAGCGGCGGCCGCCTGGTCACGGTCGCGGGCATCGGGTACCGGCCCGAGGAGTACGCCCTGTTCGACGTGGAGTGGAAGCGGCGCGGGAGGCTGCAGGACGAGCTGCTCGAGACCCTGCTGAAGGCGTGGACCGGTGAGGAGTTCACCTGGCGCGGCCGTACCGTGCGCGTCACCCCGCGTCCGTACACCCAGCCGCACCCTTTGCTGCTGGTGGGCGGCTCCTCGAAGGCGGCGGCCCGTCGCGCGGCCCGCCTGGGGCTCCCGTTCTTCCCGAGCGCGCATCTGCCCGAGCTGGAGGCGTACTACAAGGAGCGGCTCGTGGAGTACGGGACGGAGGGCTGGACGATGATGCCCGCGGCCCGCACCCCGCTGCTGCACATCGCCGAGGACCCGGACCGGTCGTGGGCCGCGTACGGGCGCCACTTCCTGCACGAGGCACGGACGTACGCCTCCTGGCAGTCCGGGGACATCCGCTCGGCGGTGAAGTCGGCGGCGACGACCGTGGACGAGCTGCGGGCGGAGGGCGTCTACCAGATCCTCACGCCGGACGAGTGCCTGACCCAGGGGCTCGACAGCCTCGTCCTGCATCCGCTGGCGGGCGGGATGCCGCTGGAGGAGGGCTGGCGGAGCCTCACGCTGTTCGCGGAGCGGGTGCTGCCGCGGCTCGGCGACTGACCCGCACGGCCCGAGGCCGGTGCGCACCGCAGCCCCCGCCCGGGCAGTGGCCGGGCGGGGGCTGCGGAAGGGTACGAGGAGAGGGGCAGCGGGGACTTGGCCCTTCTCCTCGAGTTCGGGGGCGGCTCAGCCCATCTCCTCCAGCGACTTGCCCTTCGTCTCCTTGACGAACTTCAGGACGAACGGGATGGAGAGCGCGGCGAAGACCGTGTAGATCACGTAGGTCGCGGACAGGTTCCAGTCGGCCAGGGACGGGAAGCTCGCGGTGATGGCCCAGTTGGCGACCCACTGCGCTGCCGCGGCCACGCCCAGGGCGGCGGCGCGGATCTTGTTCGGGAACATCTCGCCGAGCATGACCCAGACGACCACGCCCCAGGACAGGGCGAAGAAGAGCACGAAGACGTGGGCGGCGACCAGGGCGACCCAGCCCTGGGTGCTCGGCAGGCGGCCGTCGACCAGGTGGGAGGAGAACGCCCAGGCCTCCAGGGCGAGGCCGACCGCCATGCCGACCGAGCCGATGACGGCCAGCGGCTTACGGCCGATGCGGTCCACGAAGATCATGGCGATCACGGTGCCGAGGATGTTGATGATCGACGTGGTGAACGAGTAGAAGAACGAGTCCGCGGGGTCGACGCCGACGGACTGCCACAGCGTGGAGGAGTAGTAGAACGCCACGTTGATGCCGACGAACTGCTGGAAGACCGAGAGGCCGATACCGACCCAGACGATCGGCTTGAAGAAGAACCCGCCGCCGAGCAGGTCCTTGAACGTGGACTTGTCCTCGCTCGTCATGGCGTGCTCGATCTCGGCGACGCGGGCGTCCAGGTCGGACCGCTCGCCCTCGACCTCGGCGAGGATCGCGCGGGCGCGGTCCCGCTTGCCGACGGAGAGCAGGAAGCGCGGGGACTCGGGGATGGCGAAGGAGAGCAGGCCGTAGAGCACGGCGGGGACGACCATCACGCCGAGCATGACCTGCCAGGCCTCAAGGCCCATCAGCTTGCCGCGCTGGTCGCCGCCGGCGGCGTTGAGCAGGCCCCAGTTGACCAGCTGGGAGATGGCGATGCCGACGACGATGGCCGCCTGCTGGAAGGAGCCGAGCCGGCCGCGGTAGGCGGGCGGGGCGACCTCGGCGATGTAGGCGGGGCCGATCACGGAGGCCATGCCGATGGCGAAGCCGCCGACGACGCGCCACAGGGCCAGGTCCCACAGGGCGAAGGGCAGGGCCGAGCCGACCGCGCTGACGGTGAACAGGGCGGCGGCGATCTGCATGCACCGGATGCGGCCGATGCGGTCGGCTATGCGGCCCGCGGTGGCGGCACCGATGGCGCAGCCGATCAGGGCGATGGCGATGACCTGGGCGAGCGCCGCGGAACCGATGTCGTAGCGGTCCCGGATGGCCTCGACGGCGCCGTTGATCACGGAGCTGTCGTAGCCGAAGAGGAAGCCGCCCATCGCGGCCGCCGCCGCGATGAAGATGACGTGCCCCAGGTGTTCCGGGGGTGCCGTACTGGCTCCTGGCTGGGGTGCCTGCGCTGTGCTGGTCACGTGTACTCCTCGGGCCTCCGGCTGCACTGCCGGAGTGGGGGTCAGCCCTACAGGTGAGACCTGAAGGTAAAAGCAACGTTGCAGAGACTATGCCTTCAAGTTTCGAAGTCAATAGGTCCAGAAGCGGGAATCAACCACAGGCCGCAAGAGCATTGGATTCAAGAAGTGAAGGAATCATGAACTGCGGTTGCGGGAACACGTGTTCCGACTACCCGGGGATCAGCGGATCAGCGCAGCCGCTGCGAGATGACCTTCGACACACCGTCGCCCTGCATGGAGACGCCGTACAGCGCGTCGGCGACCTCCATCGTGCGCTTCTGGTGCGTGATCACGATCAGCTGCGAGGCCTCCTGGAGCTCCTGCATGATGCGGATCAGCCGCTGGAGGTTGGTGTCGTCCAGGGCCGCCTCGACCTCGTCCATGACGTAGAAGGGGCTGGGCCTGGCCTTGAAGATGGACACGAGCAGGGCCACGGCGGTCAGTGAGCGCTCGCCGCCGGACAGCAGCGAGAGCCGCTTGACCTTCTTGCCCGGCGGGCGCGCCTCGACGTCCACCCCCGTGGTGAGCATGTTGTCGGGGTCGGTCAGCACCAGCCGGCCCTCGCCGCCCGGGAACAGCCTGCCGAAGACGCCCTCGAACTCGCGGGCGGTGTCCCGGTAGGCCTCGGTGAAGACCTGCTCGACGCGCTCGTCCACCTCCTTGACCACCTGGAGCAGGTCGGTGCGCGTCTTCTTGAGGTCCTCCAGCTGCTCGCTGAGGAACTGGTGGCGCTCCTCCAGCGCCGCGAACTCCTCCAGGGCCAGCGGGTTGACCTTGCCGAGCTGCTGGTGGGCGCGCTCGGCGGCCTTGAGCCGCTTCTCCTGCTCACCGCGCGCGAACGGGCGCGGCTGGTTGCGCGGATGCTCCGGGTCCTCGGGAAGCTCCTCGCCCTCGGCGGGCGGCGAGGGCGGCACCGGCTGGTGGGGGCCGTACTCGGCGATCAGCCCGGCCGGCTCGACGCCGAGTTCCTCCAGCGCCTTGGCCTCCAGCTGCTCGATCCGCAGCCGCTTCTCGGCGCCGAGCACCTCGCCCCGGTGCACGGAGTCGGTGAGCTTGTCCAGCTCCGCCTTGAGGTCGCGCCCCTCGGTGCGGGCGGCGGCGAGCTGCTCCTCACGGCGGGCCTTGGCCGTGTCGGCCGCGGTGCGCTCGGCGTCCGCCCGGCTCAGGGACACCTCGACATGGGCGAGGAGCTGCCGCGCGCCCACGGCCACGGCCTCGGCCACGGCCGCCTCGTGGCGCAGCCGGGCCTGCCGCTGCTCGGCACGGGCGCGCGCCTCGCGTTCGGCGCGCGCGCCCCGGTCCAGGGAGTCGGCGCGTCCGGCCAGGCCCTTGACCCGCTCCTCGTGGGTGCGGACCTGGAGCCTGGCCTCCATCTCGGTCTGCCGGGCGTTCGCGCCGTCGGCGGCGAGCCGGTCGCGCCCGGAGGTGTCGGGCTCCTCCTGAACCGGCATCTCCTCGGCGACGGCGAGCCGCTCGGCGAGTTCCTCGACCTCCCCGAGGGCCTTGTCCAGCGCCTCCTGCGCGCGGGCCGCCGCGGCGGTGGAGCGCTCGGCCTCCCCGGCGGCGCCCCGTGCCTGGCCGGCGAGCCGGCCCAGCTGCTGGGCGACGGAGGACTTCTCCCGGTCGGCCGCCCCGCGCCGCTCCCCCAGCTCCTCGACCAGGGCGGCGTGCTCCCTGCGCTGCTCCACGGCGAGCCGCTGCCGGGCGGCCAGTTCCTCGCACCGCACGGCCAGCTCGGCCAGCTCGGCGTCGGCCTCGTCCACGGAGGCCTGGACCTCCAGGAGGCTCGGCGCACCGGCGGAGCCGCCGTGCGCGAAGTGCGCCCCCAGCAGATCCCCCTCGGCGGTGACGGCGGTCAGCTCGGGGCGGGCACGGACCAGGTCCTCGGCCTCCTCCAGGGTGCCCACCACGACGATGCCGCGCAGCAGTCGGCGGACGGCGGGCAGCAGCTCTCCGGGACCGCGCACGAGATCGGCGGCGTACGGCACTCCGGGGGCGGGCGGCTGCTCCGGTACGTCGTCGGGGGCGCCGCCGAGCAGCAGCGCCGCGCGGCCGGCGTCCTGTTTGCGCAGCAGCCGGATCGCCTCGGCCGCCGCGGCCGGGGTGTCCACCGCGACCGCGTCCGCCGCGGCGCCGAAGGCGGCGGCGAGCGCGACCTCGTGGCCGGGGGTGACGGAGAGCAGTTCGGCCGCGGGGCCGAGCAGTCCGGCCAGGCGGTCGCCCTCGTTCAGCAGGGCGCCCGTGCCGTCCTTGCGGCGCAGGCCCAGGGCCAGGGCCTCGCGCCGGGCTGCCACCGCGGCGTGTCGGCGTTCGGCCGAGACGGCGGCCTCGCGGGCGGTCGCCAGGGCCGTCTCGGCCTCGGCGAGGGCCCGCTTGGCGACGTCGTGCCGCTCGGCCAGGTCCGCGTCGCCGGCGTCGAGCCCGTCGACCTCGGCCTTGAGCGCCTCGTACTCCTCCTGGGCGGCGACGGCGCGTTCCTGTGCCTCGTCGCGGGCGGTGGCGAGGCGGTCGATCTCGGCCTGGGCGGAGGCGGCGCGTGAACGGGCCGCGCCGACCTGCCCGTTCAGTCGGGCGAGCCCTTCACGGCGGTCGGCGATGGCACGGGCCGCGTCCTTCAGCCGGCGTTCCTCGACCGCCAGTTCGCGTTCCAGTTCGGCGCGGTGGGCGACGGTGTCGTCCAGGGCCCGCTCGGCCGCTTCCAGCGCGGCCTCCAGCTCGGCCTCCTGCTCGCGGATCCGGGCGGCCTCACGCTCCATGTCCTCGGGGTCGCGCCCACGGCGTTCCTCGGGGGGCGCCGAGGTGGCGCTCTTCACCCGGGCGTCGGCGAGCGAGATCGTGCCGCGCACCCGTTCGGCGAGCTGGGAGAGTTCGTACCAGTCCTGCTGGGCCCGCTGAAGACGGGGCGTCAGCTGCCGCACCTGGTCCTCCAGCAGTGCCTCGCGCTGGAGCGCCCTCTTCAGTTCGGTCTCGGCGCTCTCCTTGCGCTCCTTGAGCGCGGCCTCGTCCGCGACCTCGGTCCTGAGGGCGTCCTTCAGCCGTACGAGGTCGTCGGCGAGCAGGCGCAGCCGGGCGTCGCGCAGATCGGCCTGGATGACGGCCGCCCGGCGCGCGACCGCGGCCTGCCGTCCCAGCGGTTTGAGCTGGCGGCGCAGTTCGTCGGTGAGGTCCTGGACGCGGGCGAGGTTCGCCTGCATGGCGTCCAGTTTGCGCAGCGCCTTCTCCTTGCGCTTGCGGTGTTTGAGGACGCCGGCGGCCTCCTCGATGAAGGCGCGGCGGCCCATCGGGTCGGCGTGCAGGACGGAGTCGAGCTGGCCCTGGCCGACGATGACGTGCATCTCGCGTCCGATGCCGGAGTCGGAGAGCAGGTCCTGGATGTCGAGCAGGCGGCAGGTGTCGCCGTTGATCTGGTACTCGCTGCCGCCGTTGCGGAACATGATCCGCGTGATGGTGACCTCGGCGTACTCGATGGGGAGGGCGCCGTCGCTGTTGTCGATGGTCAGGGACACCTCGGCGCGGCCGAGCGGCGGGCGGCCGGTGGTGCCGGCGAAGATGACGTCCTCCATCTTTCCGCCGCGCAGCGATTTGGCGCCCTGCTCGCCCATGACCCAGCTGAGCGCGTCAACGACGTTGGACTTGCCCGAACCGTTCGGGCCCACGACACATGTGATCCCCGGTTCGAACCGGAGGGTGGTCGCCGAGGCGAACGACTTGAACCCGCGAAGAGTCAGGGCCTTGAGGTGCACGCCGCCGGACTCTACCTTCCGGCGGTTTCCCACTCCATGAACCCGCGGTTTCACCTGTGAACGCGCAGGGCACACCATCCGTTAAAGAGACTGGAGACCACGCGACCGGCTCAGAAAGAAGGGACGCCGAAGCGTCCCTTGCGACTCTGATGCACATCTGAAGACGAGCGGCTGATACGGGCGGCCCAACCACTGCGTGTGCTGCTGCGTGTACTGTTCGTGGAGCGACGCAGGGGTCAGGTGAGCGCAGGCTCCGCCTGGTGTGCGTCGACGCTCTCCATGATCCTGTCGTGAGAAGCGGCAGCCGTCAGCGCGTCGTTCTCCGCCTGGATACGTCCGAGCTCGGATTCGAGCTCCTGGACGCGCTGCTGCAGCCGTCGCATCTCGGCGAGGAGTCGAGGGTCGGAGCCGCCGACGTAACCGAGAAGCGCCTTTGCCATGATGGATGGTCCTCCACACTGAGTGACCGACCGAATCGGTGTGGGTCGTGAGGGAATCGCACCCGCGGTGCTTGGCACTCTTCAGTTCTTGCGCCGTTCTTACATGCCAAACAGCTAAGGTGCGCGGGGCTTTCAGCGTCTCACCAAAAAGTTTGACGGTCAACACGATCACACCGCTCAATGGCGGGCGGCCCGGGGGCGCACGGCCCTTGACGGGCCACGCCGCGACTCCTGCGGGCGCCGGCGAGTATGGAGATCATCCTTACTTCCGGAGCCTTCCACGAGAAGCGATTCTTGGCAACCACCAGGCCCTTTCCGCTCCGGGCAGGTGCCGGTGGCATGCCGTTCCGCTTCCGGTGACGGAGGTCGGGGAGGGGCGCTCAGCGGACCGCGAAGCCCTCGTAGCCACCCCTCGGGGTGTCCCAAATCTCCGTCACTCCGTCCACCCTCCCGGGTGTGTCGCCGCCCCTGAGCCAGTCCAGCAGCCCTTCACAACCCTGCCTGGATCCCTCCGCGACGACCTGGACCCTGCCGTCGTCCAGATTCAGGGCGAAACCACGCAGCCCACCGATCTCCAGCGCCTTGGCCCGGGTGAACCAGCGGAAACCCACACCTTGTACCCGTCCGCGCACCCACGCGACCAGTCGAGCCTCGTCTTTCATGCGTGCACGTTAACCGGACAAAGTCCCACTGGGCACTTACTCCCCTTGCACCATGCTGTAGCGTCCCCATCGTTATGAAGCTCATGTGAAACTCACTCAATGGGGTGAGTGGCGCTGACTGCAAGACCAGGAAGGCCAGCAGATGGGACGCCACCGACGCTCCGACGCCGGACGCGCCGCCTCAGGCCGCGCGAACGGGGTGACTCGAGGGACCGAGCCGCCCACGGAGCGCTACGGACCGGAGAACCTCTACGGCTTCGCCGCGGTCCTGGAGGCCGAAAGGGCCGCCACCCGCTCGCACCGCAAGAAGAAGGCCGCGACGCCGGTGCGCACCGGACTGCTGGGGGTCTCCGCCGCCGTCGCCCTGGGCACCGTGGCGGTCGCCGCGGGCGTGCTGCCCGGCGGCAACCACTTCACGGTGAGCGGCGACGCGAGCGACGTGCAGGCCCAGGGCAGCACCCCGTCGGACGTCGCCACCCAGCAGGGGGGCACCAGCGGTTCCGCCTCCGACGGCCGCGGGTCCGCTTCCACCAGCCGCGACTTCGACCGCGCGCACACGCCCGGCGCCGCGCCGTCCACTCCGTCCGCGCCGTCCTCCCCGTCGGCCCCGGTGCCGTCGCAGAAGCCCGCGCACACGCCGTCCCCCTCGGCCACGAAGCCCGTGACGGTGGCGCCGCCGGCCCAGAAGGGCAAGGGAAAGGGGAAGCAGCGGGCGCAGGACGTCGCTCCCCCGCAGGTGAGCAGCGAGGCCGCTGCCGCGTCCGAGGTGTTGCGGCTGGTCAACGCGGAGCGGGCGAAGGTGGGGTGCAGCCCCGTGACCTCGAACGGGCCGCTGGCCGAGCTGGCGCAGGCGTTCAGCTCGGAGATGGCCACGCGCAGCTTCTTCGACCACACCGACCCGGACGGCAAGGATCCCTGGGACCGTGCGGCGGGGCTCGGTATCACGGACCTGGGCGGGGAGAACATAGCGCGGGGGCAGCTGAGCGCCGCGGATGTGATGGACGCGTGGATGAAGAGCCCCGGGCATCGGGCGAACATCCTGAACTGCGACTTCCAGACGCTCGGCGTCGGGGTGCATCTCGGGGATGGTGGGCCCTGGTGGACGCAGGACTTCGGGTACTGATCGTCTGAGCGCGGGGTGGCCTGCGGCCGGCGTGTGGTGTCGGGTGCGGGTCGGGTGGGGTTCTCGCGCAGTTCCCCGCGCCCCTGGCCCGCGTGCGATGTCAGGTGCGGGTTCAGTGGGGTTTTGCGCAGTTCCCCGCGCCCCTTGTCGGCCGGGGACGGTTCGGTGCGTCGTCGCGTGCAGGTTGAGTGGGGTCTTCGCGCGGTTCCCCGCGCCCCTGGAAAGCTGCCGCGCTCTGGAGAAGGGCGCTGGCGGGGCTATGTCGTTCTTGGTGGGCGTTGGCAGTGGGGGCAGTAGTAGCTGCTTCTGTTCATCCACGGGCGACGGCGGACCGGGGTGGCGCAGCGGCGGCAGGGGAGTCCCTCGCGGCCGTAGGCGTCCAGGGAGCGGTCGAAGTAGCCCGACTCTCCGTTGACGTTGACGTAGAGGCTGTCGAAGCTGGTGCCGCCCACCGCGAGCGCCGCGTTCATGACGTCCCTGACATGGCCCAGCAGTTCCGCGGTGCGCGGGCGGGTGAGGTGCGCGGTGGGGCGCTCGTAGTGGAGGCGTGAACGCCACAGGGACTCGTCCGCGTAGATGTTGCCGACGCCGCTGATCAGGGACTGGTCGAGCAGGGCCCGTTTGATCGTGGTGCGCTTGCGGCGCAGGGCCTGGTGGAAGGCCTCGTCGTCGAAGAGCGGGTCCAGGGGGTCGCGGGCGATGTGCGCGATGACGTCGGGCAGCCCGTCCGGTGTGGTGTCGTGCAGGGAGAGGCCGCCGAAGGTGCGCTGGTCCACGAACCGCAGCTCGGTGCCGAGGCCGTCGGCGAACCGGAACCGGATGCGCAGGTGCTTCTCGTCCGGTGCGTCCTCGGGCTGGACCAGGAGCTGGCCGCTCATGCCCAGGTGGGCCAGGATCGCCGTACCGGTGGATTCCACGGGGACCCAGAGGTACTTGCCCCGGCGGCAGGGGGATTCCAGGCGCCGCCCCTTGAGGCGGTGCGCGAAGTCCTCGCCGCCCGCGGTGTGCCGGCGCACGGCACGCGGATGCAGCACCTCGGCCTCGGCGACGGTCCGATGGGCGGCCCACCGCTGCAGACCGCGCCGTACGACCTCGACCTCGGGCAGCTCGGGCACGAATCCTCCGGAAGGGGGAGAGGGAAGGAGAACGGACCCGGTGGTGGCTCGCGTGCCACCACCGGGTCCGTGTCGAAGGATGTCAGGCCGTGGCCGAGCCACTCGCCGTCGCCGAGGCGGGACCGGTGGCCCCGTCGGTGGCGGCCTGCGCGGCGGCGGCTTGCGCACGCTCGTCCGCGGCGGCACGGATGGAGCGCCACGCGGACTCCGCCGCCTGCTGCTCCGCCTCCTTCTTGCTGCGGCCGGTGCCGGTGCCGTACGAGACGCCTCCGACGCGGGCGGCAGCAGTAAAGGTCTTCTCGTGGTCCGGGCCGGTCTCCGTGACCAGGTACTCGGGCACGCCGAGCCCCTCGGTCGCGGTGAGCTCCTGGAGGCTGGTCTTCCAGTCCAGGCCGGCACCGAGATTCGAGGACTTCTCGATCAGCGGGTCGAACAGGCGGTGCACCAGCTCCGCCGCCGAGTCCAGCCCCTGGTCGAGATAGACAGCGCCGATCACTGCTTCCAGTGTGTCGGCGAGGATGGACGCCTTGTCCCGGCCGCCCGTGCCCTCTTCGCCCCGGCCGAGCCGGATGAAGGAGCCGAGTTCGAGCCCGCGGCCCACCTCCGCCAGTGCGCGCGAGTTGACCACCGCGGCCCGAAGCTTGGCCAGCTGGCCTTCGGGCAGGTCGGGGTGGGTGCGATACAGCGTGTCGGTGACGACGAGGCCGAGCACGGAGTCCCCGAGGAACTCCAGACGCTCGTTCGTCGGCAGACCGCCGTTCTCGTACGCGTACGAACGGTGGGTCAGCGCACGCACCAGAAGGGCGGACTCGACCTTGTAGCCGAGCCGCCCTTCCAGAAGCGTGTGGGACGAGGCTGTGTTCTCCGCCGAACTTCCCCCAGCCTTGCGGGGACTGTTGTGGGCGTCAGACATCAGACCTGTCACCAGCCGATCAGACCTCGAGGACCTGACGCTTGTTGTAGGTGCCGCAAGACGGGCACGCGATGTGCTGCAGCTTCGGCTCGTGGCAGCGCTCGCACGCAACCAGGGTGGGGACCGCAGCCTTCCACTGCGACCGGCGGTGGCGCGTGTTGCTGCGCGACATCTTCCGCTTCGGAACAGCCACGGCTACTTCTCCTGCTTCTCGTCGACGCCCGCTTCGGCGCCGCTCATCTCGTCCTTCTCGCCGTCTTCAGGTGAACCGGCGAGTCCCTGCAGTGCCGCCCAACGAATGTCGACGGCGTCATGGTGGTGGTCCGGGTCGTCCGCGAGCGACGCTCCGCAGTCGGAGCACAGGCCCGGGCAGTCTTCCCGGCACACCGGCTGCATCGGCAGTGCGAGCACCACCGCGTCACGCAGCACGGACTCGAGGTCGAACAGACCGTCCTCGAGAAAGAGCCTGTCCTCGTCTTCCTCGGCGTCGTCGGCCGGCTCCGTCTTGACACGGCCCCGGTCGTCGGCGTCAGGGTACGAGAACATCTCCTGGAAGTCCGCTTCGAGCTCGAGCTCCAGCGGCTCCAGACACCTTACGCAATCCCCCTCGGCCGATGCACGGGCGGTGCCTGTGACGAGCACCCCTTCCATGACCGACTCAAGTCGGAGGTCGAGCTCCATCGGGGCGCCTTCCGGCACTCCGATGACGCCCTGGATTCCGAAGTCCCTCGGTGCGTCGATCGTGCGGGACAGGCGCTGGAGCGCACCAGGACGCCGCCCCAGCTCGTGCGTGTCGAACACGAGGGGGTTGCGGTGGTCGAGGCGGGCGTTCAGGGCCGTTCCTGCTTTCGGTCTTCGATGCTCGGGGAGGGTGCTGCCCCGGGGTGACCACGGTGACCCGAGGTGTTCCAGGCAGCTTGGATCGCGGTACGTATGCGCGACCGAAGAGCCAGGATACTTGACCTTTCGCTCTCGGCCCAATCCGGTGCCTGCGAGCCGCTCCGGGGCCGCGCCGACGGCGCGCTCAGTGCCCGCCGCGCCCCTGCTCGTAGGCGCGCAGCTGCTCGGCGCTGATCATGCCGGTGTCGAAGAGGCTGGTCTCGTCCAGGGCGCCGCCCTGGCCGTAGGCCCCCGCCTGGGCCTGCTGCCCCTGCGCGGGGCCCTGGTCGTGGCCGAACTCCTGGGGGTGGCCGTGCTGCGGGCCGTGCCCGTAGGCGCCCTGCTGCTCGTAGGTCTGCTGCGGATAGGCGGCGTACGGGTCGCCCTGCTGGTAGCCGTACGGATCCTGCTGGGCGTACCCCTGCTGGTAGCCGTAGGGATCGGGCTGCTGGTAGCCGTACGGGTCCTGCGTCTGCGCGTAGACCGGCTCGCCCTGCTCGGCCGGGGCGGCGGGCGCCGGGGCGGCCTGGGCGCGCGCGGGGGTCTCGGCGAGGGCCGCGAGGTCGGCGAGGTAGTCGGCGTCGCTGGAGTGCTGCCGGGTGGTCAGGTCGTCGGC
Organism: Streptomyces sp. NPDC048664; assembly: GCF_040650555.1. Lineage (NCBI taxonomy): Bacteria > Bacillati > Actinomycetota > Actinomycetes > Kitasatosporales > Streptomycetaceae > Streptomyces > Streptomyces sp. NPDC048664. The sequence goes on from NZ_JBEZHK010000020.1 coordinate 94,758, forward strand.
GAGGGCGCCGAGGTCGTCGGAGGCGATCCGCCCGTGCAGCTTCAGGCGGCCCTTCCCGACGGCTTCCAGGGTCTTGGCCAGGACCGCCTCGAACGCGCCCAGCTTGACGTCCACGTAGGCGTCGGCGTCCCGTCGCAGGGTCTCGGGGTCGTGGCTGCGCTCGGGCGCGTCCTCGTCCTCGTAGCCGTCCTCGTCCAGCCCCGGTCCGGTGCCCAGGAGCTTCTCGCGTCCCCGGCCCACCGAGCCGAGGGTCTTGGTGAGGACGACCTCGAAGTTGGCGAGCTTGGAGTCGACGTAGTCGTCGGCCTCGGCGCGGACCTCCTCGGCCGCCTGACGGGCCTCGGTGAGGATGCGGTCGGCCTCGCCCTGGGAGTGGCGGGCCACCTCCGTGCCGGAGACCAGCGAGCCGCGCTCGGCGTGCGCGCTCTCGATGATCCGCTCGGCCTCCTGGCGAGCCCGCTCGACCAGGTGCTCGCGGTCGCCGATCAGTTCCTGGGCCTCGGCCAGGGAGCCGGGCAGCGCCGCGCGCACCTCCTGGAGCATCGCGAGCAGTTCGGCCCGGTTGACCACGCACGAGGCCGACATGGGCATCGACCGGGCGCTGCCGATCAGCGTGACGATCTCGTCCAGCTTCTTCTGCACGTCCACCGTGTGCTCGCCACTCTCTACAGCTGTGATGGAGACGGACGGGTCGACTGTACGGCCACTGCCGCCCCCGCCGACACCGGGTGACGCGCTGTCACGGGCACCCGGCGGCCGCCGCCCGGGGGCTCAGCGCTCGCCCAGGCGCCCGTTCAGCGCCTCCAGGACGGCCGGCGGCACCAGGTGGGCGATGTCGCCGCCCCAGGCGGCGACCTCCTTGACGAGCGAGGAGGACAGGAAGCTGTAGGTGGGATTGGTGGGGACGAAGAGGGTCTCCACCCCCGACAGGCCGTTGTTCATCTGGGCCATCTGCAGTTCGTAGTCGAAGTCGCTGACGGCGCGCAGGCCCTTGACGATGGCGGGGATGTCGCGCTGCTTGCAGAAGTCGACCAGCAGTCCGTGGAAGGACTCGACCTGGACGTTGCCGAACTCGGCGGTGACCTGGCGGATGAGGTCGATCCGCTCCTCGATCTCGAACAGGCCCTTCTTCGACTGGTTGATCATCACCGCGACGTAGACCTCGTCGTAGAGCCTGGAGGCACGGGCGATGATGTCGAGGTGTCCGTTGGTGATCGGGTCGAATGACCCGGGACATACGGCGCGGCGCACTTGAGATCCCTCGCTCTCCGGTCCGGTCATCGTGCGTCTTCGCACGTAGAGGCGGCGCGACCGTACCAAAACGTCCCCTCGCCGTAGCGACGGGCCCGGATCGCGTCGAAGCCGTCCGGCCACCGGAATTCCCCGCCTCGGGTGCTGCGCTCCACGGTGACGAGGGCATCGGCCGCGAGCCAGCCCCCCGAGCGGAGTGTGAGGAGAATCTCCCGGAGATCGTCGTCCGAGACCGCGTACGGGGGGTCGAGGAAGGCGAGGTCGTACGGCTGCTGCGGCGCCGCGGTGTGGATGATCTGTTCCGCTTTGCCCGACCTGACCTCGGCGCCGGGCAGTCCGAGCGCGCCGACGTTGTCGCGGACGGTGCGCACGGCGCGGGCGTCGGCCTCCACGAGGAGGGTGTGTCCCGCGCCGCGGGACAGCGCCTCCAGGCCGACGGCGCCCGAGCCCGCGTACAGGTCGAGGACGCGCTCGCCGTCGAGCGGGCCGCCGAGCAGGGACTGCCAGGTGGAGAAGAGTCCCTCACGTGCGCGGTCGGAGGTGGGGCGGGTGCCGTTTCCCGGCGGAACGGCCAGGCGGCGTCCGCCGGCCCGGCCGGCGATCACGCGGGTCATCTCGTGCGTCCTTGTCGGTGGGCGGTCTGGCCAGGGGACTTCGGGCCCCCTGCTGCCAGGGGGCCGGTGTGCCGTTCCAGTCTCGCAGCCCGGGCGTGCTCCACGCGCGGTCACCCCTTTTCCAGGTACTGCTCCCGCTCGTCGTCCAGCAGCGCCTGGAGCGCGGTCCGCAGTCCCGGCAGGTGCTCGAGGCCGGGGTCCGCCGCGACCACCGCCGCGGCCTCCTCGCGGGCCTCGGCGATGATCTCCTCGTCGTCGATGACGGCGAGCACCCGCAGCGAGGAGCGGGCGCCGGACTGGGCCTGGCCTAGGACGTCGCCCTCGCGGCGCTGTTCGAGGTCGATGCGGGAGAGCTCGAAGCCGTCGAGGGTGGTGGCGACCGCGTTCAGCCGCTGGCGTGCCGCGCTCGCCTCGGGCATCTCGGTGACCAGGAGGCACAGGCCGGGCGCCGCGCCGCGGCCGACCCGGCCGCGCAGCTGGTGGAGCTGGGACACTCCGAAGCGGTCGGCGTCCATGATCACCATGGCGGTGGCGTTCGGGACGTTGACGCCGACCTCGATGACCGTCGTCGCGACCAGGACGTCGACCTGACCCGCGGCGAACGCGCGCATCACCGCGTCCTTGTCGTCGGGCGGCATGCGCCCGTGCAGCACCTCGACGCGCAGTCCCCGCAGGGGCCCTTCGGCCAGCTGTCCGGCCACGTCGAGCACGGCGAGCGGTGGCCGCTTCTCCGCCTCGTCCTCGGGCGACCTCCCGCTCGCCTTCCTGGGGTCGTCCTCCTCGTCGCCGATGCGGGGGCAGACCACGTACGCCTGGTGACCGCCGTCCACCTCCTCGCGCACGCGCTCCCAGGCGCGCGCGAGGAAGTGCGGCTTGTCGGCCGCCGGGACCACATGGCTGGCGATGGGCGACCGGCCGGCCGGGAGCTGGTCGAGGACGGAGGTCTCCAGATCACCGAAGACGGTCATGGCGACGGTCCTGGGGATGGGGGTGGCGGTCATGACCAGCAGATGCGGCGGCTGCTTGCCCTTGCCGCGCAGCGCGTCGCGCTGTTCGACGCCGAAGCGGTGCTGTTCGTCCACGACGACCAGGCCCAGGTCGTGGAACTGGACCTTGTCCTCGATCAGCGCATGGGTACCGATCACGATCCCGGCCTCGCCGGTGACGAGGTCGAGCAGCGCCTGGCGTCGCGCCGCGGCACCCATGGAGCCCGTGAGCAGCACGACCTTGGTGGCGTGCTCGGCGCCGCCCAGCATGCCGCCCTCGGCCAGCTCGCCCATCATCTCGACCACGGAGCGGTGGTGCTGCTGGGCGAGCACCTCGGTGGGGGCGAGCATGGCGGACTGGCCGCCCGCGTCGACGACGGCGAGCATGGCGCGCAGGGCGACCAGGGTCTTGCCGGAGCCGACCTCGCCCTGGAGCAGCCGGTGCATGGGGTGCTCGGTCGCCAGGTCGTGGAAGATCTCCTCGGAGACCTTGCGCTGGCCGTCGGTGAGGGTGAACGGGAGGCGCGCGTCGAAGTCCGTGAGCAGTCCGTCGGGGCCGGGGACGCGGGGCACCGCCGGGAGCTGGGTCTCCGCGTGGCGGCGGCGGGCCAGCGCGACCTGGAGGACGAAGGCCTCGTCCCACTTGAGCCGGGAGCGCGCGTCCTCGATGTCCGCCTTGGTGTGCGGGCGGTGGATCTTGAGGAGGGCTTCGGGCAGGGACGCCAGTCCCCTGCCGTCGCGCAGGGAGTCGGGCAGCGGGTCGACGGCCTCCACGGCGCTCGGCAGCACCGTCTGCACCGCCTTGGCGATCTTCCAGGACTCCAGCTTGGCGGTGGCCGGGTAGATCGGGATCAGGGCGCCGGCCCAGCTGTCGACCGCCTCCGAGTCGTCGTCGCCTTGCAGCAACTCATAGGCCGGATGGGCCAGTTGCAGCTTGCGGTTGAAGACGGAGACCTTGCCCGCGAACAGGGCGCGGGTGCCCGGCACCAGGTCCTTGTGCGGCTTGTGCACGCCGTTGCCGAAGAAGACCAGTTGGAGGCGGCCGCTGCCGTCGGTGATCGTGACCTCCAGGCGCTGGCCCTTGCCGCGGGGGGCCTTGGAGGAGGCGAAGGTGTGCAGCCGGGCGTCGGCGACCTGGGCGACCACCGTGACGTGCTCGTCCATGGGGAGGTCGGCGAGGTGGGTGAGCTGGCCGCGCTCCTCGTATCTGCGGGGGTAGTGGTGGAGCAGGTCCGAGACGGTGAGCAGGTCGAGGTGCTCGGCCATCACCTTCGCGGTGGCGGGGCCGAGCACGCTCTTGAGCGGTTGTTCCAGTGCGGGCACGGGTCCATTCCACACCACGGCACTGACATCGGTGGGTACGCCGGGGGGCCGGGGGGGCGGTGCGTTTTCGCGTGCGGGCACGTCGGGGGTTTTGCGCAGTTCCCCGCGCCCCCTATGGGGCGGGGGCCGGGTCGGTGCGTCGTTGGGTGCGGGTCCGTTGGGGTTTTGCGCAGTTCCCCGCGGCCCTTGCAGGCTGGCGGCCCTTGTGAGTGGGGTCGGGGGGCGGGGTTCATGTGCTTCCTCCCCCGGAGGGGTCCGTGGCTACTCCACGCCGATCAGGAGGAGGGAGCCCTGGCAGCCGCCGTGGTAGACCACCGTGTCCACCGCCAGGTACGACTCGCGCACCCGGGCCTCCAGGTGGGCCCCGATCGGGGCCGGGGCCTCGTCGCCCAGGACCAGCGTGACCATCTCGCCGCCCGCCGCGAGCATCCGGTCCACCACCGCCTCCGCCGTCGCCGTGACGTCGGAGCCGATGATCGCCACGTCGCCGTCGATCAGGCCGAGGACGTCGCCCGCCTGGCAGATGCCCGCCATCGTCCAGGACTGGCGCTCGGCGACCACCACCTCGGCGTAGCGGGTGGCGCCCGCCGCCGAGGTCATCGCCACCACGTCCTCGTCGAAGCGCCGTTCCGGCTCGTGCACGGCCAGTGCCGCGATGCCCTGCACGGCGGAGCGGGTCGGGATCAGGGCCACCCGGACGCCGTCGGTCCGCGCCTGTTCGGCGGCCACCGCCGCGGTCTGGCGCAGGTCGGCGTCGTTGGGCAGCAGCACCACCTCGCGCGCGTGCGCGCGCCGCACCGCGTCCACGAGTTCGCCGCTGGCGGGCGGTTCCCCGGCCCGGGCGAGCACCGTGGTCGCCCCGGCCTCCTGGTACAGCCCGGCCAGCCCCTCCCCCGGCACGACGGCCACCACCGCGCGCTGGATCGGCTCGCGCGCGGGCCGCCCGCCGCCCCCGGCGTGCACGTCCTCGGCGCCGAAGTGCGTGATCCGGATCCGGTACGGCCGCCCGGCCTCCACCCCGGCCTCCACGGCGGCGCCGGCGTCGTCGACGTGCACATGGACGTTCCACAGTCCGTCGCCGCCGACCACGACGAGCGAGTCACCGAGCGCGTCCAGCCGCTCCCGCAGCCGGGCCACGGCCCCGTCCCCGGCCTCCAGGAGGTAGATCACCTCGTAGGCGGGCCCGCTCGCGGCGTCGTCGCGCTCCCGGGGGGAGTCGTCGGCGCACTCCTGGACGGCGGGCGGGCGCCGGTCGGGGACCCTCGGCGCCTCCCCCGTGAAGGTCTGGACCAGAGCCCCGAGCACCGCCACCAAACCCCGGCCGCCCGCGTCGACCACGCCGGCCCGCTCCAGAACCGCGAGCTGCGCCGGGGTCGCCTCCAGCGCCGCCCGCGCACCCTCGTACGCCGCCCGGGCCACCCCCGGGCAGTCGCCCTCGGCGGCACCGGCCGCGTCCGCGGCGGCCGACGCGACGCTGAGGACGGTGCCCTCCACGGGGTGCTCGACGGCCGCGCGCGCGGAGTCGGCCGCCTGCCTCAGCGCGAGCGCCAGCTCCCGGGCGCCGCCGTGAGAGGTCTCACCCTCGGCGGCGAGCACCTGCGCCATGCCGCGCAGCAGCTGCGCGAGGATCGTGCCCGAGTTCCCGCGGGCCCCGATCAGCGCCCCGTGCGCCATGGCCCGTACGGCGTCGGCCAGCGTGGGCCGCCGGCCACCGCCCGTCTCGTGTCCGGCGAAGACCGCCTCGACGGCCGCCACGGCCGACTCCACCGTCAGGTAGAGGTTGGTGCCGGTGTCCCCGTCGGCCACGGGATAGACGTTGATCGCGTCGATCTCCTCACGCGCCCGCCCCAGAGCCTGTAGCGCGAGACCGCACCAGGTGCGCACCGCGAGAGCATCCATGGGCTGCGGCACCTGCGCCACCTGCGCCTCCTTGAGCTGCTGGACACCTGCAACGCAGCGTAGACCCAGGGCGGCGGCCGCCCGGAAGAGGGCCGCCGGGGCGGGCGCAGCGGGTCCCCGGGACGGCTGGGGAGCCGGGACGGGGGCCGGGGCGTCCGTGGTAGTTTCGTTCTACGGGAGCAGGCGTTGTATGCTGCTCCGGTTGCCCGATCCCATCGGGCTCATCCCTGGCAGAGCCACTCAGATCCTACGATCAGATCCCGGCATGCCGGGTTCAACCATCAGTACATCTGAAGTCTTGGAGTGACCCGTGGCTGCCAACTGCGACGTCTGTGGCAAGGGGCCGGGCTTCGGCAACAACATCTCGCACTCGCACCGCCGTACGCCCCGCCGCTGGAACCCGAACATCCAGCGTGTGCGTACCGTGGTGGGCGGGACGCCGAAGCGCGTGAACGCTTGCACCTCGTGCATCAAGGCCGGCAAGGTCGCGCGCTGACGCCAGTTAAGCGCGCAACCATCGCTGGTTCGCTGCACGAAGCCGGTCCACTTGTGTGGGCCGGCTTTTTGCTGTGCCCGTCCGCCCGCGTGGCCCGGCCCGAAGGCCCCGGCTGCCCGCCGGGACCCACGACCGACCCCTGACCGCTGCCGCGGCCCTTAGGACTCGATGTCCCCGAAGTGGTCCCAGCCGCCCTTGCTGGTCCACGGCGCTCCGTCGACCGTCACCTGGGGCAGGGCCGAGGGGTTGAGGACCTCGCCGATCACCTTCCAGCGCGCCGGCAGCTTCACGTCCGGCGGGAAGGTCGCCACGATCGCGTGATCCTCGCCTCCCGTGAGCACCCACTGGATCGGGTCGACGCCCACGGCCTGCCCGATGTCGTTCATCTGGGACGGGATGTCGACGGCGCCGGAGCGGATGTCGATCCGCACCTTGCTCGACTCCGCGATGTGCCCGAGATCCGCGATGAGCCCGTCGCTCACGTCGCACATCGCCGTCGCGCCCAGGCCCGCCGCGGCCGGTCCCGCGTGATACGGCGGCTCGGGACGCCGGTGCGCCTCCACGAACGCGCGCGGCGAGCGAAAGCCCCGCGAGAGGACCGCGTGGCCGGCCGCGGACCAGCCCAGCCAGCCGGTGACGGCGACCACGTCGCCGGGCTGGGCGCCGGCCCGGGTGACCGGCTCGTGGTTGCGCAGATCGCCGAGCGCACTGATCGAGATCATGATCGTGTCGCCGCGTACGACGTCACCGCCGACCACGGCCGCGCCCGCCACCTGGCACTCGTCGCGCAGACCGTCCATCAGCTCCACGGGCCAGGAGGCGGGCAGTTCGGCGGGAACGACCAGGCCGAGCAGCAGCGCGGTGGGCACCGCGCCCATGGCCGCGATGTCCGCCAGGTTCTGCGCGGCCGCCTTGCGCCCGACGTCGTAGGCGGTCGACCAGTCGCGGCGGAAGTGCCGGCCCTCCAGCAGGATGTCGGTGCTCGCCACCACCCTGCGGTCGGGTGCGGCGACGACCGCCGCGTCGTCGCCCGGGCCGACCCTGACCGCCGGGGTGGTGGTGAGCCGGGAGGTGAGCTCCCTGATGAGCCCGAACTCGCCGAGCTCGCCCACGGTGCCCTTCATCGTCGTACGTCCCCTTCTCTTGCCTGCCGGGCCCGGTCGCGAGCCGCCATCGTCGTCGGTACGGTCGAGTCGACCGTCAACTTCTGTCGCCGCCGGTACCCCGCTCGCACGCCACAGTCCCCGGGGGTCTCCCCGAGGTGAGTGGCGACGCGATACCGTGGCGGTCCTTCTCCCCACATGATCCTCGTGGCCGCCCTGGAGGTTCCGTGGTACAGGCGTACATCCTGATCCAGACGGAGGTCGGCAAAGCGTCGGCCGTCGCCGAGATGATCGGCAAGATCCCTGGAGTCATCCAGGCCGAGGACGTGACGGGACCCTATGACGTCATCGTGCGCGCCCAGGCGGACACCGTCGACGCGCTCGGTCGCATGGTGGTCGCGAAAGTCCAGCAAGTGGAGGGCATCACGCGCACGCTGACCTGCCCGGTCGTCCACCTGTAGCCCCCGTCTACTCTGGGCCGGTGCGATTCTCCCGTCACCGGCTCCTCGGTCTGCCCGCCCTCGCCCTGCTGATCGCGGCGGCGGGCTGCTCCTCCGACGACGGCAGGCCCACGGCCGCGGTTCCGCGTCCGGACACGAAGGTCACGAAGCTCTGCCGGAACCTGGCCGAAGCACTGCCGCGGACGGTGGACGGCCTCGACCGGAACGATCCCGATCCCCGGTCCGCGCTCACGGCGGGCTGGGGAAGCCCGGCGATCATACTGCGCTGCGGGGTGGCCAGGCCCGCCAAGATGGACGACCCGGAGGCGGACGGGGTGGAGGTGGACGGGGTGGGGTGGCTGCTGGAGAAGCAGGGCGACGGGTCGTTCCGGTTCACGACGACGTTGCGGCAGGCGTATGTGGAGGTGAGCCTGCCCGAGTCACGGGCCTCCGGGGGGCTCTCGCCGCTGACCGATCTGGCCTCGGCCCTCAAGCGGACGATCCCTCCGGGCATCGCCTCCTGACCCGTCCGCGCCTGCGCAGCGGGCCCTTTCGCGCAGTTCCCCGCGCCCCTGATCGGTCCCGCCCTCTCGTACGTCGCCATCTGCGGGCCCGTGGAGGGTTTTGCGCAGTTCCCCGCGCCCCCACTGGTCCAGCCCCACCCGTACGTCGTCGTCTGCAGGCGCGCGGAGGATTTCGCGCAGTTCCCCGCGCCCCTTGTCGACCCGCGTCCGTGCATCGTCGTCTGCGGGCGCGTGGGAGGTTTTGCGCGGTTCCCCGGGCCCCTGGCGATCCGGCCCCACCCGTACGTCGCCACCCGCGGGCGCGTGCGGGTGCTCGCGACCGGGAGCGACCCCTGGCCCCGAGGGGGGGCGTTACCGCAGGCCCGTGGAGCGGGTCAGTGCGCTCTGGATCAGGCGGTCCACCAGTTCGCCGTAGGGCACCCCGGTGGCGGCCCACATCTGGGGGTACATGGAGATCGGCGTGAACCCGGGCATCGTGTTGATCTCGTTGATCACGAACTCCCCGTCCTCGTCGAGGAAGAAGTCCGCCCGGACCAGCCCCTCGCAGGACGCCGCCTCGAACGCGTCCACGGCGAGCCGGCGCACCTCGGCGGTCTGCTCCTCGGTCAGCGGCGCGGGCACGAGACCCGGCGTCGAGTCGATGTACTTCGCCTCGAAGTCGTAGTACGCGTGCGCGTCCGGCGGCGGGATCTCGGCCGGCACCGAGGCGCGCGGGCCGTCCTCGAACTCCAGGACGCCGCACTCGATCTCGCGGCCGCGCACGGCGGCCTCCACGAGGATCTTCGGGTCGTGCCGCTGGGCCTCGGCGATCGCGTCGTCGAGCTCCGAGAGGTCGTCGATCTTGGTGATGCCGATGGAGGAGCCGGCCCGCGCGGGCTTCACGAACAGCGGCCACCCGTGCTCGCCCGCGAAGTCGATGATCTTCTTGCGGGCCGCGGACTCGTCCTGCTTCCACTCGCGCGGCCTGATCACCAGGTACGGCCCGACCTTGAGCCCGAACGAGGTGAAGACCCGCTTCATGTACTCCTTGTCCTGGCCGACGGCCGAGGCGAGCACGCCGGAGCCCACGTACGGGACACCGGACAGCTCCAGGAGGCCCTGGAGGGTGCCGTCCTCGCCGTAGGGGCCGTGCAGCATGGGGAAGACGACGTCGACCTCACCGAGCGCCTTGGGGACCGAACCCGGCTCGCTGTAGACCACTTCGCGGTTGGCGGGGTCGACGGGCAGGACGACACCGCCCTCCTGCCCCTCCGCCAGGTCCTCGACGCTGGGCGTGCGGCGGTCCACGATCGCCATCCGCTCCGGATCGTCGGCCGTGAGCGCCCAGCGGCCCTCCCGGGTGATACCGATCGGCAGGACGTCGTACTTCGTCCGGTCGATGGCCCGCAGGATGGCTCCCGCGGTGACCATGGAGATCCCGTGTTCGGAGCTGCGGCCACCGAACACGACGGCCACGCGCGGCTTGCGAGGCGGCTGCTGGTCAGGGTTCTGGGGGAGGTTCTCGGTGCTCATATCGCGTCGAGAGTACCCGTTGGTAGCGCCCTGATACAGCGTTTGACCGGCGGGTTCGCTCAGCGTCGCTCGGGCTTCGCGCTGCGCGACATCAGCTCCTTGAGGGCGACCACCGGCGGCTTGCCCTCGTGCACGATGTCGACGACCGTCTCGGTGATGGGCATGTCGACTCCGTGCCTGCGGGCCAGATCCAGCACCGACTCACAGGACTTGACGCCCTCGGCGGTCTGCTTGGTGACCGCGATGGTCTCCGCCAGGGTCATGCCCCTGCCCAGGTTGGTGCCGAACGTGTGGTTGCGCGACAGCGGCGAGGAGCAGGTGGCCACCAGGTCGCCGAGGCCCGCGAGTCCCGAGAAGGTCAGCGGGTCGGCCCCCATGGCCAGGCCGAGCCGGGTGGTCTCGGCGAGCCCCCGGGTGATGAGCGAGCCCTTGGCGTTGTCGCCGAGGCCCATGCCGTCCGCGATGCCGACGGCGAGCCCGATGACGTTCTTGACCGCTCCGCCCAGCTCGCAGCCGACGACGTCGGTGTTGGTGTACGGGCGGAAGTAGGGCGTGTGGCAGACGGCCTGGAGCCGGCGTGCCACGGCCTCGTCGGTGCAGGCGGCCACGGCGGCGGCCGGCATCCGGGCGGCGATCTCCCGGGCCAGGTTGGGGCCGGTGACGACGGCGACGCGCTCCGCGCCGACCTTGGCGACGTCCATGACGACCTCGCTCATCCGCATGGCGGAGCCGAGTTCGACACCCTTCATCAGGGAGACGAGGATCGTGTCGGGTGCGAGCAGGGGCGTCCAGTCGGCGAGGTTCCCGCGCAGGGTCTGCGAGGGGACCGCGAGTATCGTGAAGTCGGCGTCCCGCGCGGCCTCGGCGGCGTCCGTGGTGGCCCGCAGGTTCCCCGGCAGTTCGACGCCCGGCAGGTAGTCGGGGTTCGTACGGGTGGAGTTGACCGCCTCGACCAGCTCGGCACGGCGCGCCCACAGGGTCACGTCGCACCCGGCGTCGGCGAGCACCATGCCGAAGGCGGTCCCCCACGATCCCGTTCCGAACACGGCCGCCTTGACCGGCTTGCTCACTTGCCCTGCCCCTCCTTCTGCCCGGCCTTCTCCTGCACCTTCTGCTGCGCCTCGACCCGCGCCCCGCGCTCCGCCTGCGCCTTCACCTGGGCGGCGCTGCGGCGGCGCTGCTCGATGCGCACCTCGCGCGGGTCGAACCGCTTCTCGGGCGCCTTCCGGCCACGGATCTTCTCCAGCTCCCGGGTGATGGCGGCCATGATGACCTCCGTCGCCTCCTTCAGGAGCTCCGGAGTCATCTCCTGGTCGTAGAAGCGCGTGAGGTCCACCGGCGGGCCCACGAGGATCCGGTGCGTCTTGCGGGGCAGCAGGTCGGGCTTCTTGGCGTAGGGCGGCAGCAACTCGTTGGCGCCCCACTGGGCCACCGGGATCACCGGGCACTTGGTCTGCAGGGCGACCCGGGCCGCGCCGGTCTTGCCGGTCATCGGCCAGCCGTCCGGATCCCGGGTGAGGGTGCCCTCGGGGTAGAAGGCGACGCACTCCCCGCGCTCCACCGCGTCGATCGCGGCCCGGAAAGCGCTGAGCGCGTCCGTGGTCTCGCGGTAGACGGGGATCTGGCCGGTGCCGCGCATCATGGCGCCGACGAATCCCTTCTTGAAAAGACCGCTCTTCGCGAGGAAACGGGGAACGCGTCCGGTGTTGTACTGATAGTGCGCGTAGGCGAACGGATCCACGTGGGAATTGTGGTTCACCACGGTGATAAATCCGCCGTCGGCCGGAATATTCTCCGTTCCGCGCCAGTCCCGCTTGAGCAGAACCACCAGCGGCGGTTTGCACAGGACCGCTGCGAAGCGGTACCAGAAGCCGATTCTGCGGCGGGGCACGCGGACACCTTCCTCTAGGGACCCGGGCGAGGCCCGGAGCCGGGGGCTGCGCGGGCCGCACAAGTGTCGCCCCGGGCCCGCCCGTCTGTCGAGAACACGGTACGCCCCGCCCCGCCGGCGGCCCGGCGCTCCCTCGTCGGCCCCGGCCGGAATCGGGTGACAATGGACGCGACAAGACGAGGACGGAGCGCTCGTGCAGTGGACTGTGGTCGTGCCCCTGAAACCCTTGGCACGGGCGAAGAGCAGGCTCTCGGACACCGCGCCGGACGGACTGCGGCCGCGGCTCGCGCTCGCCTTCGCCGAGGACACGGTGGCCGCGGCGCTGGCCAGTGCCGCGGTGCGTGATGTGGCGGTCGTCACGGACGATCCGTTGGCCGGGCGACGGCTCGCGGCCCTCGGCGCCCGGATCGTCGGGGACGAGCCGGCGGGCGGGCTCAACGCCGCACTCGTCCACGCGGCGGCCGCCGTGCGGCGCCTGCGTCCCGACGGCGCGGTGGCGGCGCTCAACGCGGATCTCCCCGCCCTGCGCCCCTCCGAATTGGCCCTGGTCCTGGATGCCGCCGCCGCATTTCCCCGTGCTTTTCTGCCGGATGCCGCCGGAATCGGTACGACACTGCTCACCGCGGCTCCCTGGCGGGAATTGCGGCCCGCCTTCGGCGCGGCTTCTCGGGGGGCGCACCTGGCGTCGGGTGCCGTGGAGCTGGCGCCGGGCGCGGTGGACTCCGTACGGCAGGACGTGGACACCGGAGACGATCTGCGGGCGGCGCTGGCGCTCGGCGTGGGGCCGCGCACGGCGGCGGAGGCGGCCCGGCTCCTCGTTCCGGGGCAGCCGGGGCGCAGGGCGGCGCAGGACCGCCCCGCGGGGGCACCGGGCGGTGGGTAGGCTGCCGTCATGCAGGCGACCGCGTACACCTACGACCCCGAGACGCGCACCGGTCAGGTGCTGCTCGACGACGGCACTCCCCTGGCCTTCGACGCGCCGGCGTTCGACGCGGGCGGGCTCAGGCTGCTGCGTCCGGGGCAGCGGGTGCGGATCGAGACGGAGGGCGGGACGGCGGCCGGCCGCATCACGCTGATCACCCTGCAGACCTTCTGAATTTCCGGGGCGCCGGGGACGGACAGACCGCGGGCCGGGCTCCTCCTGGGAGCCCGGCCCGTCGCGTGAGTGTCTGTGCGTGCGCCCCGGTCACCCGCGGGCGGTGGCCTTCTTGGCGGTGGTCTTGCGCGCCGAGGACTTCTTGGCGGGGGCCTTCTTCGCCGGGGCCTTCTTGGCGGCCGCCTTCTTCGCGGTCGTCTTCTTGGCCGTGGTCTTCTTGGCCGCTGCGGTGGTCTTCTTGGCGGTCGTCTTCTTCGCCGTGGTCTTCTTGGCGGCGGCCGTGGTCTTCTTCGCGGTCGCCTTCTTCGCGGCGGTCTTCTTCGCGGCGGCGGTCGCCTTCTTCGCGGTGCTCTTCTTGGCCGCGGCCTTCTTGACGGTGGCCGAGGCACCGCCGGTGAGGCTTCCCTTGGGCGCCTTCTTGACGGCGACCTCTCCGCCACGGGGGAGCTTCTTCGTCCCGCTGACCAGGTCCTTGAAGCCCTGACCGGCGCGGAAGCGCGGCACGGAGGTCTTCTTGACACGAACCCGCTCGCCCGTCTGGGGGTTACGGGCGTAACGGGCCGGACGCTCGACCTTCTCGAACGAACCGAAGCCGGTGACCGAGACCCGGTCGCCTCCGACAACCGCGCGGACGATGGCGTCCAGGACCGCGTCGACAGCATCGGCGGCCTGCTGGCGGCCGCCCATCTTGTCGGCAATCGCTTCTACGAGCTGCGCCTTGTTCACGTCTTCCCCTTCGGAGACATCGCCAGAACGAATGTGTTCAAGCTATTTCGCACGTTAGGCAGATATATACCGCAAATCAAACACGAAACGGGCTAATCACCCTTGTGCCGCAACAGACTCGGCCGCTCAGAGTTCGTCATCAGGGATTCGGTCCACGTCGAGATCGCTGGTGAACCGCTCCAGCCGCCTGGCCGCTTCGGCGGGATCGTGCTTGGCCGCGGCCGTAATGACCAGCAGCTTCCGGGTCAGCGCCATCCGTACGCCCTCCGGGACTTGCAGTGAGCGCACCCTTGCGTGCGCTTCCTTGAGCTTGGCCGCGACTGCCGCATAGAGCGCGAGTTGGCCGTCGTGGTCCATGCACAGATTGTGCCATCTGGGGCGAGTTGTCGCCCGCGCTGGGGGCAACTGCCGCTGATTCGCGGCGCCTCGGGCGCCTGTCCAACTCCCCGTCCCGGGAGGCGGCTACCCCCACAACACCCCTTGTAACCAGGCATGTTGCCGCCTCGCGGGGCGGCGCGCCGAGGCTGTTCCACCCCCGACACGGCGGTACCCCCAACCGTCCACGATTGGGGGTACACAGGGGTGTTGCGATGGCTGAAACCAGCCTTGCGGAGGCGCCCGGGATCAGCTGTGGAGCGTGCGCGGCTTGTAGGAGGGCCGCTCCGTCTCGTACGCCGCGATGTCGGGCTCGTTCCGGAGGGTGAGGGAGATGTCGTCCAGGCCGTTCAGCAGCCGCCAGCGGGCGTTCTCGTCCAGCTCGAAGGGGGCGGTGAGACCCTCGGCGCGGACCTCGCGGGCCTCGAGGTCGACGGTCACCTCCGCCTCGGGGTCGCGTTCGGTCAGCTCCCACAGGGCGTCCACGATCTTCTGCTCCAGCACGACCGTGAGCAGGCCGTTCTTGAGTGAGTTGCCGCGGAAGATGTCGGCGAAGCGCGAGGAGACGACCGCCTTGAAGCCGTAGTTCTGCAGCGCCCACACCGCGTGCTCACGGGAGGAGCCGGTGCCGAAGTCGGGACCCGCGACCAGGACGGACGCGCCCTGCCGCTCGGGGCGGTTGAGCACGAACCGCGGGTCCTTGCGCCACGCCTCGAACAGCCCGTCCTCGAACCCGTCCCGGGTCACCTTCTTGAGCCAGTGGGCGGGGATGATCTGGTCGGTGTCCACGTTGCTGCGGCGCAGCGGCACGGCCCGGCCGGTGTGCGTGGTGAATGCTTCCATCGTTCTCAGACTCCAGCGGGCGCGGGGACGTCGGACAGGTCGGCCGGGGAGGCCAGGTGGCCGGTGACGGCGGTGGCCGCGGCGACCTGCGGGGAGACCAGGTGCGTGCGGCCGCCCTTGCCCTGCCGACCCTCGAAGTTGCGGTTGGAGGTGGAGGCGGAGCGCTCGCCCGGGGCCAGCTGGTCCGGGTTCATGCCGAGGCACATGGAGCAGCCCGCGTGCCGCCATTCGGCGCCGGCCTCCTTGAAGACCACGTCCAGACCCTCGGAGACGGCCTGCAGGCCCACCCGCGCGGAGCCCGGCACGACCAGCATCCGTACGCCGTCGGCGACTTTGCGGTCCCGGAGGATGTCGGCGGCGGCGCGCAGGTCCTCGATGCGGCCGTTGGTGCAGGAGCCGACGAAGACGGTGTCCACCTCGATGGAGCGCAGCGGCTGCCCGGCCTCCAAACCCATGTACTCCAGGGCCTTTTCGGCGGCGTGGCGCTCCGAGGCGTCCTCGTAGGAGGCGGGGTCGGGGACGGACGCCGAAAGCGGTGCGCCCTGGCCCGGGTTGGTGCCCCAGGTGACGAACGGGGAGAGGGCGGTGGCGTCGATGCGGACCTCGGCGTCGAATTCCGCGTCGTCGTCGGTGCGCAGGGTCTTCCAGTACTCCACCGCGGCGTCCCAGTCGGCGCCCTCGGGCGCGTGCGGACGGCCCTCGAGGTAGGCGAACGTGGTGTCGTCGGGGGCGATCATGCCCGCGCGGGCGCCGGCCTCGATCGACATGTTGCAGATGGTCATCCGCGCCTCCATCGAGAGTTTCTCGATGGCCGGGCCGCGGTATTCCAGGACGTAGCCCTGGCCGCCGCCGGTGCCGATCCTGGCGATGATCGCGAGGATCAGGTCCTTGGCGGTGACGCCCTCGGGCAGCTCCCCGTCGACCGTGATCGCCATGGTCCGGGGGCGGGCCATCGGCAGCGTCTGAGTGGCGAGCACATGCTCCACCTGGGAGGTGCCGATACCGAAGGCGAGCGCGCCGAAGGCGCCGTGCGTGGAGGTGTGCGAGTCGCCGCAGACGACGGTCGTGCCCGGCTGGGTCAGGCCGAGCTGCGGGCCGACGACGTGCACCACGCCCTGCTCGACGTCACCGAGCGGGTGCAGCCGCACGCCGAACTCCGCGCAGTTCTTGCGCAGCGTCTCCAGCTGGGCGCGGGAGACCGGGTCCGCGATGGGCTTGTCGATGTCGAGGGTGGGGGTGTTGTGGTCCTCGGTCGCGATGGTGAGGTCGAGGCGGCGGACCTGGCGGCCGTTCTTGCGCAGCCCGTCGAAGGCCTGCGGGCTGGTCACCTCGTGCAGCAGGTGCAGATCGATGTAGAGGAGGTCGGGCTCGCCCTCGGCGCGCCGGACGACGTGGTCGTCCCAGACCTTCTCCGCGAGTGTCCTACCCATCGCTTTCCCTTCGGCCCGCACGCGAGTGCCGGCCCTGCTAGAGATCTCGGGGGGCGGCTCCCGCGCCCCCTGGCCTCGGGCGCCCGCCGCCGGGCCCGCCGATCCACGGGCCCCTTGTGCATTCCAGGGTTGCGCGTTCCACGGAAAATTGAACTTGCGTTTCACAGAGTGAGACGGGAGTATCGTTGCATGGACAACAGTAGCGGCGTCGGCGTTCTGGACAAGGCAGCCCTTGTCCTGAGCGCTCTGGAGTCCGGTCCGGCCACCCTCGCGGGTCTGGTCGGGGCCACCGGGCTGGCACGACCCACGGCTCATCGGCTGGCCGTGGCACTGGAGCACCACCGGATGGTGGCGCGCGACATGCAGGGACGGTTCATCCTCGGTCCCCGGCTGTCCGAGCTGGCCGCGGCGGCGGGTGAGGACCGGCTGCTGGCGACGGCGGGGCCCGTGCTCACGCATCTGCGCGACGTCACCGGCGAGAGCGCCCAGCTGTACCGCCGCCAGGGCGACATGCGGATCTGCGTGGCCGCCGCGGAACGCCTGTCCGGACTGCGGGACACCGTGCCGGTCGGCTCCACGCTCACGATGAAGGCCGGCTCGTCGGCGCAGATCCTCATGGCCTGGGAGGAGCCCGAGCGGCTGCACCGGGGTCTTCAGGGCGCCCGCTTCACGGCGACGGCGCTGTCCGGTGTGCGGCGCCGGGGGTGGGCCCAGTCGATCGGTGAGCGTGAGCCGGGGGTCGCGTCCGTCTCCGCGCCGGTGCGGGGGCCGTCCAACCGGGTGGTGGCGGCGGTGTCCGTGTCCGGGCCCATCGAGCGGCTCACGCGGCATCCTGGGCGGATGCATGCGCAGGCGGTGATCGACGCCGCGTCCCGTCTTTCCGAGGCGTTGCGGCGGAACGGCTGAGGGGGGCTTTCGGGGGAGGTGGGGGTTTGCGCAGTTCCCCGCGCCCCTGAAGGGGGTCGCTGCCGTGCGTCGTCGGGTGCGGCCCTCGTTGTGGGTTTTGCGCAGTTCCCCGCGCCCCTGAAGGGGGTGCTCGGCTGCGCCCGCGGCGTGGAACGGCTTGTGTTCTGCGTGGAGTTGATGCGCGGGGTCGCAGGAACGCCGTAGGGCCCCTACCGGAGTAGGGGCCCTACGGGTCGCGTACCCCCGACCGGATTCGAACCGGCGCTACCGCCTTGAGAGGGCGGCGTGCTAGGCCGCTACACAACGGGGGCGTGGATCTTGCGTTTCCGCAGATCCGAGCTGGTCTACCTGGACTCGAACCAAGACTAACTGAACCAGAATCAGTCGTGCTGCCAATTACACCATAGACCAATGTGGTTTAGACCAGTTCGTACCCCCGACCGGATTCGAACCGGCGCTACCGCCTTGAGAGGGCGGCGTGCTAGGCCGCTACACAACGGGGGCCCTAGCGATCCTGCGTCGAGGGCAACGGGAGCGACCCGGTTGCCTTCGCGGGAAGGATCTGTACCCCCGACCGGATTCGAACCGGCGCTACCGCCTTGAGAGGGCGGCGTGCTAGGCCGCTACACAACGGGGGCTCGCGGATGAGATCCGCGGGTGCAGATGAGCTCTGCGAGCTGGCCTACCTGGACTCGAACCAAGACTAACTGAACCAGAATCAGTCGTGCTGCCAATTACACCATAGGCCACTGGAACACAAGCCCCTGCGGGGATTTTGTTCTAGCTTGCGCCTCCGAGTCCCGGCCTTTCGGCCCGCTCCTCGGCGGCGCAGAAAGAACATTACCCGAAGGTGGACGGCGCTCCAAAACGGCTATCCGCGCCGAGGACCGCGGGGAGTTCGGCGAGGGAGGCGATCCGGTACGGGCCGGGGGCGCCGCCGGCCGGCATCGGGGTGGGCGCCGCCGCCGTGGCGCCGGGGCCGGCGCGGTCGATCCAGACGGACACCAGCCCCGCGTCGGCGGCACCGCGGCCGTCGATCTCCGGGTGGTCGCCGACGTACGCCACCTGGTGCGGGGCCAGGCCGAGCGTGTCGCAGACCGCGTGGAAGGCCCGGGCGTCCGGCTTGGAGACTCCCAGCTCCGTCGCGCACAGCACGGCCTCGAAGCGGTCGCGCAGGCCGAGGACGCGGAGCTTGCGCTCCTGGACGCGTCCGTTGGAGTTGGACAGGACCGCGTGCCGGTGGCTGCCCGCGAGGGCGTCCAGGACGGGCAGCACGTCCGGGAAGAGGGCCCAGGCGGCCTCGTAGTGGGTCAGGTAGCGCTGGAACCAGGCGTCGGCCTCGTCGTCGCTCATCCGGGCGCCCGTGAAGACGCGGACGCGGTCCCTGCGCTGGTCCTCGAAGGTGACCTCGCCGGCCGCGAAGCGCGCCCACTGCTCGGTGGTGATCACCCGCCAGCGGGCGAGGGCCTGCTCCACGCTGTCGTACCCGGCCAGCAGGCCCTCCACGGCGAGGTGGCCGCGCATGCCGGCGCGGTCCGCGGTGGCGTAGTCGAACAGGGTGTCGTCCACGTCCCAGACCACGGCGAGGATGCTCATGGGGGTGACGGTAGCGGGGTCCTGTGGCCCCGGCCAGGCCCGCGCACGGGGTTCCTCGCGCCCCCGGTCGGGGCCGTGCGGCGGCACGGCCGAGGGGCGGCCACCCGGGTGGGTGGGCGCCTCTCGTGGCGGTGCGGGACTCAGGCCGCGAGCCTGGCCAGGGCCGCGTCGACGCGGGCCAGGGTCGTGTCCTTGCCCAGGACCTCCAGGGACTCGAAGAGGGGCAGGCCGACCGTGCGGCCGGTGACGGCGACGCGGACCGGGGCCTGGGCCTTGCCGAGCTTGAGACCGTGGGCCTCGCCGGCGGCCAGGACGGCCTCCTTCAGGGACTCCGGGGACGTCCAGTCGGCCGCCTCCAGCTTCTCCCGTGCCGTGCGCAGCAGCGCGTCGCTGCCCTCCTTCATGGCCTTGGTCCAGGACGGCTCGTCGAAGACCGGCTCGGGCAGGAAGAGGAAGTCGACGTTCTCGGTGATCTCCGACAGGACCTTCAGGCGGGTCTGCGCGTGCGGGGCGATGGCCAACCAGCGCGCTTCGTCGAAGTCCTCCGGCGCCCAGGGGGCGACCGGGGCCTTCAGCCACGGCCGGCAGCGCTCCGTGAAGTCCTTCACGTCCAGCAGGCGGATGTGGTCCGCGTTGATCGCCTCGGCCTTCTTCAGGTCGAAGCGGGCCGGGTTGGGGTTCACGTCCGCGACGTCGAAGGCGGCCACCATCTCCTCGACGGTGAAGATGTCGCGGTCGGCGGCGAGGGACCAGCCCAGCAGGGACAGGTAGTTGAGCAGGCCCTCGGGCAGGAAGCCGCGCTCGCGGTAGAGGTTGAGCGAGGACTGCGGGTCGCGCTTGGAGAGCTTCTTGTTGCCCTCGCCCATCACGTAGGGCAGATGGCCGAACTGCGGCACCGACTTCGCGATGCCCAGCTCGGTGAGCGCCTTGTAGAGGGCGATCTGGCGGGGGGTGGAGGACAGCAGGTCCTCGCCGCGCAGCACGTGCGTGATGTCCATCAGCGCGTCGTCCACGGGGTTGACGAGCGTGTACAGCGGGGCGCCGTTGGCGCGCACGATGCCGTAGTCCGGCACGTTCTCCGGGGTGAAGGTCAGCTCGCCGCGGACCAGGTCCGTGAAGGTGATCGTCTCGTCGGGCATCCGGAAGCGGACGATGGGCGTACGGCCCTCGGCCTCGTAGGCCGCCACCTGCTCGGCGGTCAGCTCGCGGCAGTGCCCGTCGTACCCGGAGGGCTTGCCTGCGGCGCGGGCCGCGTCACGGCGGGTGTCGAGCTCCTCCGTGCTGCAGTAGCAGCGGTAGGCGTGGCCGCCCTCCAGGAGCTTGCGGGCGACGTCCTGGTAGATGTCCATGCGCTGCGACTGGCGGTACGGCTCGTGGGGCCCGCCGACCTGGGGACCCTCGTCCCAGTCGAAGCCCAGCCAGCGCAGCGAGTCCAGGAGCTGGACGTAGGACTCCTCGGAGTCGCGGGCGGCGTCCGTGTCCTCGATGCGGAAGACGAAGGTGCCGCCGGTGTGGCGGGCGTACGCCCAGTTGAACAGGGCGGTGCGGACCAGGCCCACGTGGGGGTTGCCGGTCGGGGAGGGACAGAAACGTACGCGGACGGAGCCGTTAGCCACGCTTGATCACCTTGTTGGTGAGAGTGCCGATGCCTTCGATGGTGACGGCGACCTCGTCGCCGGGGTTGAGGGGGCCGACCCCAGCCGGGGTGCCCGTGAGGATGACGTCGCCGGGCAGCAGCGTCATCGCCTCGCTGATGTGGACGATCAGGTCCTCGACCGAGTTGATCATCTCGCTCGTGCGGCCGAGCTGGCGCTGCTGCCCGTTGACCGTGAGCTGGATGGTGAGGTCGGCCGGGTCGAGGTCGGTCTCCACCCAGGGGCCGAGCGGGCAGGCGGTGTCGAAGCCCTTGGCCCGGGCCCACTGCTTCTCGCGCCGCTGGACGTCACGCGCGGTCACGTCGTTGGCGCAGGTGTAGCCGAGGACCACGTCCTTGACGCGCTCACGCGGGACCTCGCGGCACAGCCGGCCGATCACCACGGCGAGCTCCGCCTCGTGGTGCAGTTCCTCGGAGAAGGAGGGGTACACGATCTCGTCGCCGGAGCCGATCACCGAGGTGGACGGCTTGAGGAAGGCGAAGGGGACCTCGGGGACCTCGTCGCCCAGCTCGCGCGCGTGCTCCGCGTAGTTGCGGCCGTAGGCCACGACCTTGTTGGGGAGCACCGGCGGCAGCAGCCTGACCTTGTTCAGCGGCACCTTCGTGCCGGAGAGCTCGAAGTCCGCGAACGGGATGCCCTTGATGATGTCGAGGACGAGTTCGTCCTGTCTGTCGCCCTCGACGGCGCCGAAAGCGACATTCCCGTCGATGGAGAACCTGGCGATGCGCACGGGATCCTTGCGCCCCTCACTGAGAACTGGTGCGGCTGGCCGTCCGGCTTGCCGGCGTGCTGACGACTCAGGGTAGCCGGTCGGGGGCAGGCCTCCGGGTTCCCGTGGCGGCGCCGGGGCGCTGCCAGGGCCGGTCGCCCGCCGTGAACGGGCGACCGGCGGAGCGCGTACTACTCGGCGAAGGAGACCTGAACCGGGGCCTCCATGAGAACGGTGCGCTGGGGATTGGCGGTCTGGGTGGGAAGGTCGACGGAGAGTTCCGGCACCGCGGGGGCCTCGAACTCGGCGGCGTCCTCCAGGTGCGCCAGCGTCGTGCGCCGCGGGTTGGCTATGGTGCGGAACATCATCGTGGTCTTCACTGGTGTTGTTGACCTTGTCGTTGCGGGCGCCCCGCGAGCCTCAAGGGCTCTCACGGGTGCGCGGGTTGTCGGATTCGCCATCCCTGTAAAGCGTCAGGCTAAACATGCAATTCCCGGCCCAAGGCGTGAAGTGGTCATGATCTGTCTGTGAGTTTGCTCACTGAGCGACGGACAAAGCGGATGATTCGGGCGGCCGCACCCCCCTGGCAAAACCGACATTGACTCATCGAAGCGCGCATTCCGCTCCTGATCATGGCGACTGGGACACCTCGCGCAGCGTAAAGATTCGCTCATTTACGTCCGTTATGTACGAGAAAACTTTCTACGTCTTGTGACGTACTCCTTACAAGGTGTCACGGTGGTCACAGGCTCACCCGTTGGCCTTGTTGGAGATCCGGCACTGTGCTGGAATTCCACGGACCGCCGCGGGATCGCACCGGCGCGCAAGGGCGCAACGCAGCGCCAAAGCTGCGGCGGGGAGGGGGAGCCAGCGCCGGTCACTCACGACCACCCGAGGGACGAATTCAGGACGCCCCTCATCACGCCGACACCGTCCCGCCGTTCACGCGGAGGGGCGCCTGGTCCAGAGGTTGCGACGCTAGTGCAGGGACGTTTCAAGAGGGATGGCAGCGCTTCGGCGGAGCCGGAGCCGCACGGCGGGACCGACCGTGGTTCCTCGCCCCAGCACGCCCAGAACCCCGGGCCGGCATCGTCCGGCGGCGGCTTTGAACGTGCTGGGCGCGGCGGCGCCACCGCGGCCCCCGTGCCCGCCGCCCCATCCACCACCACTCCTTCCGACGACTCCGGTTCGCGTCTGCACCTGCGCAACTGGCGCATCTCCACGCGCCTCGTGTCGCTGCTCGCGCTCCCCGTGGTCGCGGCCACCTCGCTCGGCGCCCTGCGCATCAGCGACAACATGGACCAGATCCAGCAGCTCGACAACATGAAGCTGCTGACGGACATGACCAAGCAGGCGACGCAGCTCGCGGAGGCGCTCCAGGAGGAGCGCGACGAGTCCGCCGGCCCGCTCGCCCACGGTGCGGGCGCGAGCGACTACTCGGTCAAGGGCGTGCGCGACAAGTCGGACCGCGCCAAGGCGTCCTTCGTCGACGGCACGCAGGAGATCGACGACGCGTCCAGCAACGGCCAGCTCACCGGTGTCCGCGAGAACATCGTCGGTATCACCAGCGAGCTGAGCAACCTCAGCGCCATCCGGGCCGCGGCGTACAAGGACCCGTCGAACTCCACGCGGACGGTCGAGGCGTACCACCGCCTGATCACCGACCTGCTCGGCCTGTCCCAGGACATGGCGGAGGCGACCAGCAACCCGGAGATGATCCAGCGCACCCGCGCGCTGGCCGCCTTCTCCAACGCCAAGGAGTACGCCTCCGTCCAGCGAGCGGTCATCGCGGCGGCGCTGCCCGAGACCAACCGCGCGTACGGCAAGCTCTCCGACAACGACCAGCAGTACGCGCTCTCGGCCCTGCAGAGCCAGAAGTCCGAGCTGGACAGCTTCCGCATCATCTACGGTGACGGCGCCCAGGAGCTCACCAAGCCGATCGACCAGGGCAGCCCGACCATCGAGTCGGCCGACTCCTACGCCGACCGCGTCCTCAAGAGCGGCCTGACCAGCGAGGACAAGCGCTCGTACAAGGACTGGGTCGACGACGACTCGGCCAAGATCGAGCAGATGAAGAAGATCGAGGGCACGCTCCTGGAGGAGATGGAGCAGAAGGCCCGCGAGCTGCGCAGCGCCTCCGAGCGCGAGGCGATCATCTCCGGTGCCCTGGTCCTCCTCGTCCTCGGCGTCTCCCTCGTCGGCGCCTTCGTCGTGGCCCGCTCCATGATCCGCTCGCTGCGCCGGCTGCAGGACACCGCGACCAGGGTCGCCCAGGACCGCCTGCCCGAGCTGGTCAAGCAGCTGTCCGAGTCCGACCCGCAGGACGTGGACACCTCCGTCGAGTCGGTCGGTGTGCACTCCCGGGACGAGATCGGCTCGGTGGCCGCGGCCTTCGACGACGTGCACCGCGAGGCGGTCCGCCTCGCCGCCGAGCAGGCCCTGCTGCGGGGCAACGTCAACGCGATGTTCACCAACCTCTCGCGCCGCTCGCAGGGTCTGATCCAGCGCCAGCTGTCGCTGATCTCCGAACTGGAGTCCCGCGAGGCCGACCCGGACCAGCTGTCCTCGCTGTTCAAGCTCGACCACCTCGCGACGCGTATGCGCCGTAACGGTGAGAACCTCCTCGTCCTCGCCGGTGAGGAGCCCGGCCGCCGCTGGACCCGCCCGGTCCCGCTGGTCGACGTCCTGCGCGCCGCCGCGTCCGAGGTGGAGCAGTACGAGCGCATCGAGCTGGCCTCGGTCCCCTCGACCGAGGTCGCGGGCCGGGTCGTCAACGACCTCGTGCACCTGCTCGCCGAGCTGCTGGAGAACGCCACCTCGTTCTCCTCCCCGCAGACCAAGGTCAAGGTCACCGGTCACGCGCTGCCCGACGGCCGCGTGCTGATCGAGATCCACGACACCGGCATCGGCCTCTCCCCCGAGGACCTCGCCCAGATCAACGAGCGGCTCGCCGCTCCGCCCACGGTGGACGTCTCCGTCTCCCGCCGCATGGGTCTGTTCGTGGTCGGCCGTCTGTCGCAGCGCCACGGCATCCGCATCCAGCTGCGCCCGTCGGACTCCGGTGGTACGACCGCGCTGGTCATGCTTCCCGTCGACGTCGCCCAGGGCGGCAAGAAGCCCGCTCCCGGCAAGCCGGGCCAGGGCGGCGGACAGTCGGGCCCGGCCGCGGCGCAGGCCGCCGCGGGTGTGGCCGCGGCTCGTCGCCAGGCCCAGCAGAGCGGTTCGTCCTTCGGCACCGGCACCCCCGGTGGCGGCCTGGGCTCCGCCCCGCAGCGCGGACAGGTGGGCGCCGGTCAGGGCCCGCGTGCCGCGCTGCCCGGCAGCGGACCCGGCGCACGTCCCGGCGGCCCGGGCCTGACGGCCCCGGTCTCCCCGCAGCAGGGCCGCCAGGCCCCGGCGGGCGCGGCCTCCTTCGGGCAGGGCGCCGACGCCTTCGGACAGAGTGCGGCTGCCTTCGGGCAGAGCGCGGCCCCGGAGGCGCAGCGCGGCCAGGGCTTCCCGGAATCGGGTGCGCGGCATAGCGGCCCCGGTGACGCGGAGCGCACGGACGGCCGCCAGCAGGCGGACAAGCCCCAGAAGCAGCAGGGCAAGGAGCGCGGCGGCCGCCGCCGCCCGCAGCTGCCCGGTCGCGGTGCTCCGCGTGCCGAGCTTCCGGGTGGTAGCGGCCAGGGCCAGCAGCAGCGGCCGAGCTGGAGCGACGAGAACGCCCAGCCGTCGGTGCCGCGCGCCTCGCTGGACGCCCCGCGCGGCCACGAGGAGCCGGACGCGCTGACCTCCACCGCCCCGATGCCCCGGGTCGACGACCGCCAGGGCGCCGGGAACGGCTCCGAGTTCACCGGCCAGGACCGGGGCGCCCAGCGCCCCGGCGCGAACAGCGGCCGGCAGGACGCCGGTCAGGGCGACGGCGGACAGTTCGGCCGCCCGGAGATCTACGGCAGCGGTGGCCAGGGCAACCCCGGCCACGGCATGGGGCAGCAGGCCAACCCACGCGCGAACGCGCAGCACGGCGGCACGACGGGCCAGTACCCGGCCCCCGTCCGCGGCCAGGACCCGTCCACCACCGGGCAGTACGCGGTTCCGGCCGCCGGCTACGACGCCGCCTCCACCGGCCAGTTCGCCTCCCCCGGCTACGGGAACCGCCAGGACGCGTCCACCACGGGCCAGTTCGAGCGGCCCCGCGCGGACGGCGACGGCTACGGTGGCGCCCGGCCGGGTGTCCCGCAGCTTCCGCAGTCCCAGGCTCCGCAGATGCCGCAGCCCCAGGCGGCCCCGCGCCGTCAGGAGCCCGAGGCGCTGCCCCCGGCGGCGGGTCCCGGCGACGGACGCACCCCGCTGTACGACACTCTGGAGACCAACTGGTTCCACGGCCAGAACGGCCAGGGCCAGGCGCAGACCCAGGGTCAGGGCCAGGCGCAGCCCCAGGGCCAGCCGCAGGGTCGGCAGCCGCAGGGCCAGGGCCAGGGTCGGCAGCAGAACGGGTCCTCCGCCGCCCAGGGTCCCGCTCCCCGGCGGGGCAACCCGAACGGCGGGGCCTCCCAGCCCCAGCAGCAGTCCCCCGCGGCTCCCGCGCAGCGTCCCGCCCCCACGGCGGCGACCTGGCGCAGCTCGCCCAACGACGATCTCGGCCGCCAGGCCGAGCGCGTCCGGCAGCCCGCCGCGGGCGGCATCACCACCTCAGGACTGCCGCGTCGCGTCCCGCGCGCCAACCTCGTGGCGGGCACGGCCCAGCAGCAGCAGAACCAGAGCGGTCCGCAGGTCTCGCGTGCGCCCGATGACGTACGCGGCCGGCTGACCAATCTCCGACGGGGCATCGCACAGGGCCGCCAGGCCGGCAACAGCCAGACAGGCAGCCACCCCAGCCCCACTCACCAGCAGGAGCGATAGTTGAGTCCGATGAGCCAGGCGGCACAGAATCTGAACTGGTTGATCACCAACTTCGTGGACAACACCCCAGGGGTGTCCCACACCGTCGTCGTGTCCGCCGACGGGCTTCTGCTGGCGTTGTCGGACGGCTTTCCGCGCGACCGCGCGGACCAGCTCGCGGCGGTGGCCTCCGGGCTCACCTCACTGACCGCCGGTGCCTCCCGGATCTTCGAGGGCGGCAGCGTCGCGCAGACCGTCGTGGAGATGGAGCGCGGTTTCCTGTTCCTCATGTCCATCTCGGACGGTTCGTCGATGGCCGTGCTCGCGCACCCCGAGTGCGACATCGGTCTCGTCGGCTACGAGATGGCTCTCCTGGTCGACCGCGCGGGCGCGGTGCTCACGCCCGACCTGCGCGCCGAACTCCAGGGAAGTCTGCTCCACTGACCGGCCCAGGCACCACCCGTCACACCAAACAACCGTCCGGCCGCCACAATCCCCCCACCGGCCACCGTCCGACGGCACGACTGACCGACCTGCTGTCCCGCCCGGAGGATTCATGACCCCGCCCACCGCCTCTCACGATCCGTACGCAGAGCCGTACGGGGACGAGGGCGACCAGCCGCTGGTCCGTCCGTACGCGATGACTGGCGGCCGGACCCGGCCGCGCTACCAGCTCGCCATCGAGGCGCTGATCAGCACCACGGCCGACCCGGCCCAGCTGATGGGACTGCTGCCGGAGCACCAGCGGATCTGCCACCTGTGCCGCGAGGTGAAGTCGGTGGCCGAGGTGTCGGCCCTGCTCGCCATGCCGCTCGGTGTGGCACGGATCCTCGTCGCGGACCTCGCGGAGGCCGGACTCGTCGCGATCCACCAGCCGGGCGGCGACGACAACGCCGGCGGCGCCCCGGACGTGACACTGCTCGAAAGGGTGCTCAGTGGACTTCGCAAGCTCTGACACGGGCCGGGCGACCACCTCGGCCAAGATCGTGGTGGCGGGCGGCTTCGGCGTGGGCAAGACCACGTTCGTGGGCGCCGTCTCGGAGATCAACCCGCTGCGCACCGAGGCCGTCATGACGTCCGCTTCGGCGGGCATCGACGACCTCACCCACACCGGGGGGAAGACCACCACGACGGTGGCGATGGACTTCGGTCGCATCACCCTGGACCAGGACCTGATCCTGTACCTGTTCGGCACCCCCGGCCAGGACCGCTTCTGGTTCATGTGGGACGACCTGGTCCGCGGCGCGATCGGTGCCGTCGTCCTGGTCGACACCCGGCGTCTGGCCGACTGCTTCCCGGCGGTCGACTACTTCGAGAACTCCGGGCTCCCCTTCGTGGTCGCCCTCAACGGTTTCGACGGGCATCAGCCCTACAACCCGGAAGAGGTGCGCGAGGCTCTGCAGATCGGTGCGGACACCCCGATCATCACGACGGACGCCCGTCACCGCGCGGACGCCAAGAGTGCGCTGATCACGCTGGTCGAGCACGCCCTGATGGCCCGGCTGCGGTAGATCAAGTCGTCGTCTCCGTACGGCAGTTGTCGTAGATGTGCGGAAGCCGACTGTGGCGTTTGACACGGTCGGCTCCGCTGTTCATAACGTTTCGACAGAGATATCCGCGGGCATCGACACGCGTCGCGGTCGACTGATGCCGCTGCGTTCACGAAAGCCCCGCCTTTTGGCGGGGCTCGCTCTTTATGACCGTTTTATCTGGTGGTTCGTGTCAGCGGAATGCTCGGTTCCGAGTGTTTGGCATCAGCAGGCTGACGTGCTGAAATTCCTGAACTGCCCAGGAGTCAAGGACGTACATGTCTCAGACAGGGCTCTGGAGACACCGCGGCACGACGTAGGTGCCGTCGCCGAGAGGTTGTTGGTCGAGTGAGGCGAAGCAAGAACGGTCCCGAGCCGTCGGCACGGGGCAACTTCACCCCGCCGCCGCGCGGAGCGGCGCCCGCACAAGTGTCTGGACCGGAGCCGGCCGCGCTCCCGCCCAGTGGCAGTCGCTTCTCCCCCCGCAACTGGCGGGTGCCTGCCAAGCTGAACGCCATTCTGCTGATCCCCGTCCTGGTCGGCCTCGTCATGGGCGGCTTCCAGGTGAAGAGCTCGATCGACACCTGGCAGGAAGCCCAGGACGCGGAGGCCACCGCCCGTCTGGTCCAGGCGTCGCTGTCCTACGCGGACGCCCTCTACCAGGAGCGTGACGTCTCCGCCGCTCCGCTGCTGCGGGGCAAGGACGAGACCGCCGAGGACAAGGCGACCGTCAAGAACGTCCAGGCGGCCACGGACAAGGCGGCCGAGACCTTCGACGCGGCGGCCAAGAACATGCCCCGCAAGCCGGGTCTGGTGCGCCGTCTGTCGATCTTCCGCGAGTCCGAGACGAAGCTGCCGGCGCTGCGCCAGGCCGCGTACACCTCGAAGCTGAAGGGCGTGGCGACCGAGGAGGGCTACGTCGACGTCGCCCACCCGCTGATGGAGTTCGCCAACGAGCTGGGCCTGGGCACGGGCAACATCACCAGCTACGGCCGTACCGTCTACGCCATCTCGCTGACCAAGGCCGCGCTCTCCCTGGAGCGCTCCATCGGCATGCACCTGCTGATCAAGCCGGGTCCGGACGCCGACCAGTTCGGCAAGCAGCGGGTCTCCCTGTCCTCGTACGCCTACCTCGAGGGCATCGCCTCCGAGGAGTACATCGGTGGCGGCACCGAGGCCGACGGCCGCAAGCTCGACGACGCCAAGGTGAAGGTCCAGGCGGACGCCAAGGCCCTCGCCGAGCAGGCCGCCGCCGCGGCGCAGCAGAAGGGCGAGACGTACGTACCGCCGCCCTCCGGCGCCACCGGCATGGTCAGCGCCCTCGCCACGATGCCCTCCCCGACCCAGTCGGCCGTCGACGGGCTCGCGCAGAAGGGCGTCACCCCGCAGAACTGGTGGGCGGTCAACACCCTCAAGTACAACGCCTACCGGCAGATCGAGTCGGACCTGGCCGACAAGGCCGTGACGGACGCCTCGACCATCTCCGACGACGCCAAGCAGTCCGCGATCGTCACCGGCGCCATCGTCGTCATCGCCCTGCTCGCCGCGTTCATCCTGGCCGGTCTCATGGCCCGCCAGATGAGCCGCTCGATGCGCCAGCTGCGCAACGCCGCCTTCGGTGTCGCCGAGCAGCGCCTGCCGATGCTGGTCGACCAGCTCTCGCGCACCGACCCCGGCCGGGTGGACACCCGGGTGGCGCCGATCCCGATCGCCTCCACGGACGAGATCGGCGAGGTCGCGAGGGCCTTCGACCAGGTCCACCGCGAGGCCGTCCGGCTCGCCGCCGAGCAGGCCCTGCTGCGGGGCAACATCAACGCGATCTTCACCAACCTGTCGCGCCGCAACCAGTCGCTGATCGAGGGCCAGCTGACCCTGATCACCGACCTGGAGAACAACGAGGCCGACCCGGACCAGCTGGAGAACCTCTTCCGTCTGGACCACCTCGCGACCCGTATGCGCCGCAACGGCGAGAACCTCCTGGTCCTCGCGGGCGAGGAGCCCGGCCGCCGCTGGGACCAGCCGGTCCCGCTGGTCGACGTCCTGCGCGCCGCCTCCTCCGAGGTGGAGCAGTACGAGCGCGTCGAGCTCTCCGGCGTCCCGGAGGCCGAGATCCACGGCCGCGCCGTGACCGACCTCGTGCACCTGCTCGCCGAGCTGCTGGAGAACGCCACCACGTTCTCCTCCCCGCAGACCAAGGTGCGGGTCACCGCGACCCGTCTGCCCGACGGCCGCGTCATGATCGAGATCCACGACAAGGGCATCGGCCTGACGGCCGAGGACTTCGCGGACATCAACCACAAGCTGGCCAACCCGCCGAGCGTGGACGCCGCGATCTCCCAGCGCATGGGCCTGTTCGTGGTCGGCCGGCTGTCCGACCGGCACGGCGTCCGCGTCCAGCTGCGCCCCTCGGGCGAGCAGGCGGGCACCACCTCGCTGGTCATGCTCCCGGACGCCATCACCCACGGCGGTGGCGGCGAGCAGCCGATGGAGCGCGACGAGTTCACCGTCTCGCAGATCATCCCGGAGCAGCAGGGCTTCCAGGCGGCCGAGAGCTTCGACGGGCAGCCGATGCGGACGGCGGCGGAGCTGGGCTTCGACGACAGCCGCTACACCGAGGTGCCCGACGACCTGCGGGACCTGGACCCGGTCGGCCGCTCGCTGGTGCGCGAGGAGCGCCGCGCGGCCCTGGAGGCCCAGACGCACGGCCAGACGCCGGACCAGCCGCAGCTGGGGCAGGGCCACAGCCGCCCGCAGGAGGACGGCGAGCGCTCGGCGCAGTCCTACCAGGACGGCTTCGAGCCGCGGCAGCCCTCCTACGGCAACGGCCAGCACGCGTACGACGAGCAG
The DNA here is from genome assembly GCF_040650555.1 of Streptomyces sp. NPDC048664. Lineage (NCBI taxonomy): Bacteria > Bacillati > Actinomycetota > Actinomycetes > Kitasatosporales > Streptomycetaceae > Streptomyces > Streptomyces sp. NPDC048664. The sequence continues at coordinate 125,372 of NZ_JBEZHK010000020.1, forward strand.
CAGACGGCCTACGACCAGCAGTCCTCCTACGACCAGCAGACGGCCTACGACCAGCAGTCGGGGTACGGCCGGCAGGCCGGGTACGAGGAGCGGCAGCAGCCGTCGTACGACGAGACGTACTACCCGCAGAACGGCGGTGCGCAGGGCAACGGCAACGGTCTGCGCGACGGCGGCCCCCAGGGCGGCGGTCTGCCGCAGGGCGACGCCTACCCGCCCGCCGGCGGCTACCCCGAGCCCGCCTACGCGGAACCGGCTCAGGACAACCACCGCTCAGGCCGCTCCCACGCCTCCGAGTCGTTCTCGCCCTTCGAGGAGCAGTCGCGGGCGTCCTACCAGGACGACTGGCCTCAGCAGAACGGCTACCAGGGCTCCTACCGTGCCGATCACGCTCCGGATACGGAATCCCGGCAGGCTCCTGACGCGGGTGAGCGGGACCGCGTAGGCTTCGACCGTCCGGGACCGGCCTCCTCCGCCGCCCACGATCTGACCGACGCCGGTCTGCCCCGCCGCGGCCACGCGGCCGACGGCTCCACCGGCCGACAGCAGCCCGTGCAGCAGGAGCCCGCACCGGCCACGGAGCAGGGCGACTCATGGCGCTCCGCCAACGACGAGCGGTGGCAGCAGGCTTCGCAGCTCCGCAAACCCAAGGCGGGCGGTGTCACCTCTTCCGGTCTGCCTCGACGGGTGCCCAAGGCCAACCTGATCGAGGGTGCCGCTGAGACGACCCCGCAGGGAGGCCCCCAGGTCTCCCGTGCTCCCGAGGACGTGCGGGGCAGGCTGAGCAACCTGCGCCGGGGCGTCCAGCGGGGGCGCACCGAAGGCAGTGAAACGAACGGCCAGGGCTTCGGTCCTGACAGCACCTACAACCAGGAGCGTTAGTGTGAGCCCGATGAGCCAGGCGGCGCAGAACCTGAACTGGTTGATCACCAACTTCGTGGACAACACCCCAGGGGTGTCGCACACGGTGGTGGTCTCCGCCGACGGACTCCTTCTGGCGATGTCCGAAGGCTTCCCGCGCGACCGGGCCGACCAGCTCGCCGCTGTCGCGTCCGGTCTGACCTCGCTGACCGCGGGTGCGTCCCGCATCTTCGAGGGTGGCGCCGTGAACCAGACGGTTGTGGAGATGGAGCGGGGATTCCTGTTCCTCATGTCCATCTCCGACGGTTCCTCGCTCGCGGTTCTCGCACACCCCGAGGCGGACATCGGCCTCATCGGGTACGAGATGGCGCTTCTGGTCGACCGAGCCGGCACGGTCCTGACTCCGGACCTTCGTGCGGAGCTTCAGGGAAGCCTTCTCAACTAACAGACGGACGGTGCGTGCAGGCGTTCCGGGGCCGTAAGGTTTCGGGACGCGGCATCCACGAGTTGCATGCCCGGCGCAGTAGGAGGAGGAGAGAACGTGGCAACACCCCCAGGCGGTTCGTCCGCGGGTAACTGGCCCTACGGCCCCGGCCAGGGGCAGGGGCAGGGCGAGCAGAACCTGTACGGCTACCCCTCAACTCCGCGGCGTCAGCCGTACGCGTCCCAGGGCCCCCAGGGCCCCGGTCCCTCGCCGTACGACCAGCCGCCGGCGCCGCGCATCCAGCCGGTGCAGCCGCAGCGCCGAGCACCCGAACCGGCGCCTTCGGGATCGTCGAACAATCCTCTGGTGCGTCCGTACGCCATGACGGGCGGCCGTACCAGGCCCCGCTACCAGCTCGCCATCGAGGCGCTGGTGCACACCACCGCTCAACCGCATCAGATGCAGGGGCAGCTGCCCGAACATCAGCGGATCTGCCATCTGTGCCGGGAAATCAAGTCGGTGGCCGAGATCTCGGCCCTTCTGACGATCCCTCTCGGCGTGGCCAGGATTCTCGTCGCCGACTTGGCGGAGGCGGGCCTGGTCGCCATTCATCAGCCCGGCGGCGACGAGAACGCCGGCGGTCAGCCAGACGTGACACTGCTCGAAAGGGTGCTCAGTGGACTTCGCAAGCTCTAGCGGCGGTCCTTCCCGCTCCACCACCTCCGCGAAGATCGTGGTGGCGGGCGGCTTCGGCGTGGGCAAGACCACGTTCGTCGGTGCCGTCTCGGAGATCAACCCGCTGCGCACCGAGGCCGTCATGACGTCCGCTTCGGCGGGCATCGACGACCTCACCCACACGGGGGACAAGACCACCACCACGGTGGCCATGGACTTCGGCCGCATCACCCTGGACCAGGACCTGATCCTGTACCTGTTCGGCACCCCCGGCCAGGACCGCTTCTGGTTCATGTGGGACGACCTGGTCCGCGGCGCCATCGGGGCGATCGTCCTGGTCGACACCCGGCGTCTGGCCGACTGCTTCCCCGCGGTCGACTACTTCGAGAACTCCGGGCTCCCCTTCGTCATCGCCCTCAACGGCTTCGACGGCAACCAGCCGTACAACCCCGACGAGGTGCGCGAGGCGCTCCAGATCGGCCCCGACACCCCGATCATCACCACGGACGCCCGTCACCGCGCGGACGCCAAGAGCGCGCTGATCACGCTGGTCGAGCACGCCCTGATGGCCCGCCTGCGGTAGCCGTCGCCTGATCGACACGACTGAGGGCCCCTCCTTCAAGGAGGGGCCCTCAGTCGTCGTACCACCGGGAGCGCGGGGCTCCCGGGCGAGGCTACGCGTGCCAGCTGTGCGGGGCCCGGAACCCGGGCTCGCGCTCCAGCCGGCGCCAGCCGGCCTTGGGCCGGCCCCGGTGGCTCTGCGCGGCGGCGGGCGCCTGGGCCGCGGCCCGCGCCAGGAGGATCGCCGTGATGGCGGCGACTTCCTCGGGCTCGGCATGGCCCTTCTCGACGCGAATGTCAGGGGTGCTCATAGGTGTCAGTCTCCGTGAGGAAGAGGTCCGCGGGATTGCCGCGAGGGATCCGCTCGGTTACTGCGGAGGGTTGCCGTGCTTACGCGAGGGCAGGTCGGCGTGCTTGGACTGCAGCATCGCCAGCGACCTGATCAGGACCTCGCGGGTCTCGGCGGGATCGATGACGTCGTCCACGAGGCCGCGCTCGGCCGCGTAGTAGGGGTGCATGAGCTCGGACTTGTACTCCTTGACCATGCGTGCCCGCATCGCCTCGGGGTCCTCCGCGCCGGCGATCTGGCGGCGGAAGATCACGTTGGCCGCGCCCTCGGCGCCCATCACCGCGATCTCGTTGGTGGGCCAGGCGAAGGTGAGGTCCGCGCCGATGGACTGGCTGTCCATGACGATGTAGGCGCCTCCGTACGCCTTGCGCAGGATCAGGGAGATCCGGGGCACGGTCGCGTTGCAGTACGCGTACAGCAGCTTGGCCCCGTGGCGGATGATTCCACCGTGCTCCTGGTCGACTCCGGGGAGGAAGCCGGGGACGTCCAGGAAGGTCAGGAGCGGGATATTGAAAGCGTCACACATCTGGACAAAGCGCGCAGCTTTTTCCGACGCCTCGATGTCCAGGACGCCCGCGAGAGTCTGCGGCTGGTTGGCGATGATGCCCACCACCTGGCCGTCCAGGCGGGCCAGGGCGCAGATGATGTTGCGCGCCCAGCGCTCGTGGATCTCCAGGTAGTCGCCGTCGTCGACGATCTCCTCGATGACCTTGGCCATGTCGTACGGCCGGTTGCCGTCCGCCGGGACCAGGTCGAGCAGCACGTCGCCGCGGCGGTCGGCAGGGTCGCCGGCCTCCGCGCGGGGCGGGTTCTCCCGGTTGTTCTGCGGGAGCATCGACAGCAGGTACCGCACCTCGGCGATGCAGGTCTCCTCGTCGTCGTACGCGAAGTGGCAGACGCCCGAGGTCTCGGCGTGCACGTCGGCGCCGCCGAGCCCGTTCTGGGTGATCTCCTCACCGGTGACGGCCTTGACCACGTCCGGGCCGGTGATGAACATCTGCGAGGTCTCGCGGACCATGAAGACGAAGTCGGTCAGCGCCGGGCTGTAGGCCGCGCCACCGGCGCACGGGCCGAGCATCACGCTGATCTGCGGGATGACACCGGACGCCTTGGTGTTGCGCTGGAAGATGCCGCCGTATCCGGCGAGCGCGCTGACGCCCTCCTGGATGCGGGCACCGGCGCCGTCGTTCAGGGACACCAGGGGCGCCCCGGCCGCGATGGCCATGTCCATGATCTTGTGGATCTTCGTGGCGTGGGCCTCGCCCAGCGCGCCGCCGAAGATGCGGAAGTCATGGGCGTAGACGAAGACCGTGCGGCCCTCCACCGTGCCCCAGCCGGTGATGACACCGTCGGTGTACGGCTTCTTGGCCTCCAGGCCGAACCCGGTCGCCCGGTGCCTGCGCAGCTGTTCGACCTCCTGGAAGGACCCCGGGTCCACGAGCAGCTCGATCCGCTCCCGAGCGGTCAGCTTGCCCTTGGCGTGCTGCGCCTCGGTCGCCTTCTCGCTGGGCCCGGCCAGGGCCCGCGCCCGCATCTCGTGCAGTTCGGCGACCCGCCCGCGCGCGTCCGCGGGCTCGCTCCCGGAACCTACAGCCTCATCCAAAACGGTCATGTAGCGACCATACGAAGTCCGCCGAGCAAACCGGGCCGTCGACTCCGTACAGTCTCCGGCCCGTTTTCCTGGTACCCCTGAACAGAACCCGGACCACATGCAGCCGATCTGACTGCCCAGGGGGCCCGCACGTTGTAGGGCTCCCACAAAGCGCCGGGCGCCAGGGGCCCCGCATTCTCCGGGGCGAGCATGCCATCCGTGGAGTGACACGGCACCCGAACGGCGGCGGATCACGTGACCCGGACAACAGTCGGTCCAAGATGTTGAAACTTTAATGGAATGGCTCTACGGTCGGTGGTGTCGATGTCGTTGAACATTGAACATCTGCTCACCTCCGTCCCCTCAAGGAGCACCCCATGGGATTCTTCGGCCGCAAGAACAGCAGCGACACCGCCACCGCCACCGCGGTGAACCCCGACCTCGCCGCGCTCTCCGGCGTCTACACCATCGACCCGTCGCACACCACGATCGGCTTCGTGGCCCGCCACGCCATGGTCACCAACGTCAAGGGCGGCTTCCTCGACTTCGAGGGCACCCTGAACCTGGACGGCACCGACCCGTCGCGGTCCACGGCCTCCCTCGACGTCACGATGGACAGCATCGACACCGGTTCCGCCGACCGTGACGGGCACCTCAAGAGCGCCGACTTCTTCAAGACCGAAGAGCACCCCAGGATGACGTTCCGCTCCACCAAGGCCGAGGCCCTGGGCGGCGACGACTACCGCGTCACCGGCGACCTCACGATCCTCGGCACCACCAAGCCGCTCACGATCGACCTGGAGTTCAACGGCGTCGCCAAGGACCCGTTCGGCAACGAGCGCGCCGGCTTCGAGGGCAAGGCGGAGCTGCTCCGCTCGGACTGGGGCCTGACCTGGAACGCGGCTCTGGAGACGGGCGGCGTCCTGGTCTCCGACAAGATCAAGCTGGTCTTCGACATCTCCGCCATCAAGCAGGCCTGACGAGAGCCCGCCACCGCGGCACCGAGCGCGCCCGCCTTCCCTCACGGAAGGCGGGCGCTCGTCGTCCACAGGATTCCGCGTTCGCGAGACCGATGTCACAGGGAGTTACTAGAGTGGAGCGGTAGGTGAGCCGTAGTCCTGGACCTTACGGCTCGACCATGAGGGTTCGTGGTGCGAACGGGGGAACGTCAGACGCATGCGATCGGGGAAGACGACAAGGCCCAAGAAGGTCGGCGCGTGGCACGCGGTGGGCGCGCTGCTGGCGTTCCTGCGGAAGAAGGCGGGGCTCACGCAGGAGCAGTTGGCCGAGATGGCCCACATCTCCACCGAAACGGTGGCGTCCCATGAGCAGGGGCGCCTGGCGCTCCAGACGGACCGCGCCGAGCTGTTCGACGATCTGCTGAGCACGGGCGGGGCGTTGGCGGTCACGGTGACCAAACTCCCGGTGCGGGAACGGATCGTGCAGTTCGCGCAGGGGTTGGTGGAGCATGAGCAGGAGGCGGTGAGCATCCTGTCGTACCAGGTACAGATGGTCCATGGGTTGCTTCAGACCCGGGACTACTGCCTGGCGGCCTTCGAATCACGCTATCCCGCCATCGAGAGCGAGACGGCAGAGCAGTGGGTGAACGCCCGTATGGAGCGGCAGTTGATCTGGCAGCGAGGGCGGCCGCCCATCGGTCACTTCGTCATGGAGGAGAGCATTCTGAGGCGGGAGGTCGGTGGTCCGGACGTGATGCGCGATCAAGTCCGTCAGATCCTGGAGTACACCGAGCCGGCTCACATGAGCTTTCAGATCATGCCTATGGCGCAGATGCCGCACGCTGGGCTCGCAGGCCCGATGACCCTGCTGGAAACACCCGATCACGACCGTCTGGTCTACCTGGAGGCACAGCGCGCGAGCTTCCTGGTGGATGATCCCGAGGAGGTCAGCGACTACCACCTGAAGTATGGAATGCTGCGGTCTCAGGCACTCTCTCCTGACAAGAGCGTGCGTCTCTTGAAGGAACTGCTAGGAGACCGATGAGCACCGCGCACACGTGGTTCAAGTCCAGCTACAGCAGCAACGAAGGCGGCGAATGCCTGGAAGCGGCCTACGCCTGGCGCAAGTCCAGCTACAGCGGCAGCGAGGGCGGCAACTGCCTGGAAACCGCCTACGGTTGGCACAAGTCCAGCCACAGCAGCAACGAGGGCGGCAACTGCGTCGAGGTCGGTGTCACCCCGGCCACCATCCACATCCGTGACTCCAAGGTGCCCGACGGCCCGATCCTCTGTGTCTCCTCCGCCATGTGGGGCGAGTTCCTCGGCGGCGTCGCCCGCGGCTGAGCGGGTCAGAAGCCTCCGCCGAAGTCGCCGCCGTCGCCTCCGCCGAAGTCCCCTCCCCCGCCGTCACCGAAGCCGCCGCCGAAGTCGCCGGGGTCGAAGTTCGTGCCGGACTGGTCGCCGCCGCCGAAGTCGCCGTACCCGGAGCCGTAGTCCTGCCCGTAGTCGGCGCCGTACGCCGGGGTGGACAGGGCACTGCCGAGCAGCGTGCCGACCAGGAGGCCCGGCAGCATGCCTCCGCCGAAGTAGCCGCCCGCCCAGGGGCCGTAGGCCGGGCCCGCGTCCCAGTACGGGCGGCGGCCGTGGTCCGTGTCCACCTCGCGGATCAGGGGGTCGCGGCCGTCGGCCAGCCGGGCCTGGTCCGCCGCGCAGACCGGGACCTCGCGCGGTGCGCCGCCCTGGGGCGTCCAGGTGGCGTCGGCGACGGAGGGCCCGTGACGGGGGTCGAAGAAGCACGGCGCCCGGCGCTCCGGCAGGGGCCTGCCCTCGCGGCGGGCCGCGAGCGTCGCCAGACTGAAGCGCCCGTCCTCCAGCGCCTGGGTCACGCCCTTGACGTCCTCGGGCCGCTGCGCCGCGGCCATGAACGACTTCGCCTGCTCGTAGGAGTCGAGGGCCCGCTCGTAGTCCGCGCGCATGGCGTCGTCCGCGCCAGGCTCCCCCGGGTGGAAGTCGAGCCGGTCCAGTTCCTCGCCGAAGGCGGTGATGTCCTCGTCCACGACGACCCGCAGCCGATCCAGCGCCGCCCGCTGCTCCTCGTCGCGCCGGCGCCGGGAGCGCCGTACCAGCGCGTAGCCGCCCGCGCCGGCGGCGACCAGGACGGCGGCGGCGGTGATCAGGCCGGTGGAGGACACCCCGTGCTCCTGCCCCGAGCCGCCGCCCCAGCCGGAGGGGGCGTGGCCGCGGATGTTGGCGAGGGCACGGTCGGTGAAGTCGCTCAGCTGGTTGGTGGCGGACTCGCCCCGGACGCTGGCGGCGAGGTTGCGCACGGCGGTGCGCGACATGACGGAGGAGTCGGCCCGGGCGTCGAAGCGGTCGCCGAGGCGGACGCCGTACAGGCCGGTGATGCCGGTGGCCGCGCGCAGGTCGCTGAAGAGGTTCCGGGTGGGGAATCCGGCGGGCAGGACGGCGATGAAGACCGGCTTGTCCGCGTCCTTGATCTTCTTCGCGAGCGCGTCGGCGTCCGCGGCGGACAGCTGCCCGGACGCGGCCGGATCGACGTACACCGGGCTCTTGCGCAGGGCCGCCGCGACGGCGGAGACGCTGGTGTCCGCGTGCGCGGAGGTCGCCCCGGTGGACAGGACCGTCAGTGCCACCATGACCAGGGCGATCAGCGGGACGACGCATACGCGGGTGAGTGCTGCCCTCATACCTCCGACGCTACCCGAGGGCCCCCGGCACACGCCCGCCCAGGGGGCCTCGGCCCGCGTTCCCGCCGCCTACCGCGCGGGCTCCACGCCCGCGCGCAGCAGACCGTAGGTGTAGGCGTCCTGCAGCGCCTCCCAGGAGGCCGCGATGACGTTGTCGGCGACGCCCACCGTGGACCACTCGCCGGTGCCGTCGGAGGTGGAGATGAGGACCCGGGTGGTCGACTGGGTGCCGTGCCGCCCTTCCAGGATGCGGACCTTGTAGTCGACCAGCTCCAGCTTGGCGAGCTGCGGGTAGATCTTCTCCAGGCCGACGCGCAGGGCCTGGTCCAGGGCGTGGACCGGGCCGTTGCCCTCGGCGGTGGCGACGATGCGCTCGCTCTTGGCCCACAGCTTGACCGTGGCCTCGTTGGCGTGGGAGCCGTCGGGGCGGTCCTCCACGATCGCCCGCCAGGACTCGACCCTGAAGTAGCTGACGGGTCTGCCACCGGCCTCCTCGCGCAGCAGCAGCTCGAAGCTGGCGTCGGCCGCCTCGTAGGTGTAGCCGGCGAGTTCCCGCTCCTTGACCCGCCCGACCACCCGGCCGACCAGCTCCCGGTCGCCGCCGAGGTCGACGCCCAGTTCCTTGCCCTTGAGCTCCACGGAGGCGCGGCCGGCCATGTCGGAGACCAGCATCCGCATGGTGTTGCCGACCTGCTCGGGGTCGATGTGCTGGTAGAGGTCGGGGTCCACCTTGATCGCGGACGCGTGCAGGCCCGCCTTGTGCGCGAACGCCGACAGGCCCACGTACGGCTGATGGGTGGAGGGCGTCAGGTTGACCACCTCGGCGATGGCGTGCGAGACGCGCGTCATCTCGCGGAGCCGGCCCTCGGGCAGCACCTTCTTGCCGTACTTCAGCTCCAGGGCGGCGACCACCGGGAACAGGTTGGCGTTGCCGACGCGCTCGCCGTAGCCGTTCGCCGTGCACTGCACGTGGGTGGCGCCCGCGTCCACGGCGGCGAGGGTGTTCGCCACCGCGCAGCCCGTGTCGTCCTGGGCGTGGATGCCGAGCCGGGCGCCGGTGTCCGCGAGGACCGTCCCGACCACGGCCTGGACCTGGGCGGGCAGCATGCCGCCGTTGGTGTCGCACAGGATGACCACGTCCGCGCCCGCCTCGGACGCCGCCCGCACCACCGCCTTCGCGTACTCGGGGTTGGCGCGGTAGCCGTCGAAGAAGTGCTCGCAGTCCACGAAGACCCGGCGGCCCTGCTCCGTGAGATGGGCGACCGTGTCGCGGACCATCTCCAGGTTCTCCTCCAGCGTGGTGCGCAGGGCGAGCTCCACATGGCGGTCGTGGGACTTCGCCACCAGGGTGATCACCGGGGCGCCCGAGGCGAGCAACGCCTTGACCTGCGGGTCCTCGGCCGCCTTGCCGCCGGGGCGGCGGGTCGCGCCGAAGGCGACCAGGCGTGCGTGCCGGAAGTCGATCTCCTCCTGGGCGCGGGCGAAGAACTCGGTGTCCCTCGGGTTGGCGCCCGGCCAGCCGCCCTCGATGAAGCCGACGCCGAAGTCGTCCAGGTGCCGTGCGATGGCCAGCTTGTCGGCGACGGTGAGGTTGATGCCCTCGCGCTGCGCGCCGTCGCGCAGGGTGGTGTCGAAGACGTGGAACGAATCGTCGAGGTCGCTGGTTGGCGTCATGGTCTCAAGGCTCCTGTGTGGGATCTCGGTCTACCGGAATGACCGGCTCCACCGCCCCCATGGTCCCTCGCGCAGGTCTTCCGGCTGAAGGTGGGCCGGAAAACGAAAAACCTCTCGCGGGTGCGAGAGGTTTGCGCGCGGGTCGAGGACGACGGTGGCCGCCTGTACGTGGTCGTACGGGGCGGTCACTGCGGACCGGCGCGCCTGCTGCCGATAATCATGGCGAACGAGGGCACGGGGGGAGTTTGACACAGTTCGCCTCCGGCGGGGGCGGGTGTCTCAGGATACGGTCGCCCGTGGACGGCCTGTGCGAACACGTACGTGGACATCTGCGGGCCCGTCGTGGCTCGTCGCGCAGTTCCCCGCGCCCCTGCCGGGCGCGTGCCCGGCCCTTACGTCGACGTCTGCGGGTGCGTCGTGGCTCGTCGCGCAGTTCCCCGCGCCCCTGAAGCGCGCTCCGCGCGCATCACAGGCGCGCGCGTCGCAACGCACGGCAACCCCCTCAGGGGCGCGGGGAACTGCGCGAGCGGCCACGACGGGCCCGCGCGCTGTCGCGTACAGGAACCCACCCGGCAGGGGCGCGGGGAACTGCGCGAAAGCGGCGGCGCGGCCGGCGCGCCCCGAGGCCGGGTCAGGTCAAGTCAGGTCAGGTCAGGCGGTGCATCCAGTGGTGGGTGTCGGGGGTGACGCCCCGCTGGAGGTCCAGGAGGGCCTCGCGCAGGCGCATCGTGACCTGCCCGGGCTCACCCCCCGACTGCTTCCACTCCGCCCCCGCCCGCGCCACCGCACCCACGGGAGTGATCACCGCCGCCGTCCCGCACGCGAACACCTCCGTCAACGTCCCGTTCTCCGCGTCGGCCTGCCACTGGTCGACGGAGACCCGGCCCTCCTCCGCCTCGTACCCGAGGTCACGGGCCACCGTGAGCAGGGAGTCACGGGTGACGCCCTCCAGCAGCGACCCGGTCAGGGCCGGGGTCACGATCTTGTCGCCGTACACGAAGAACAGGTTCATGCCGCCGAGTTCCTCGACCCACGTGTGCTCCACGGCGTCGAGGTAGCAGACCTGGTCGCAGCCCTTGGCCGCCGCCTCCGCCTGCGCGAGCAGCGACGCCGCGTAGTTGCCGCCGGTCTTGGCGTCGCCCACGCCGCCGGGGACGGCGCGGACGCGGTCCTCGGAGATCCAGATGGAGACCGGCTTGACCCCGCCGGGGAAGTACGCCCCCGCCGGCGAGGCGATCACCAGGAAGAGGTACTCGTTGGCGGGCTTGACGCCCAGGCCGACCTCCGTGGCGATCATGAAGGGCCGCAGGTAGAGGGACTGCTCGCCCCCGTGCGCGGGCACCCACGCCTGGTCCTGCTGGACCAGGAGGTCGCAGGCCTCCAGGAACGTCTCCACCGGCAGCTCGGGCATCCCGAGGCGGTGCGCGGAGCGCTGGAAGCGCCGGGCGTTCATCTCCGGGCGGAACATCGCGACCGAGCCGTCGGGCTGGCGGTACGCCTTGAGGCCCTCGAAGATCTCCTGCGCGTAGTGCAGCGTCATGTTCGCGGGGTCGAGCGAGAGCGGGCCGTAGGGGACGAGCTGGCCGTCGTGCCAGCCCCTGCCCTCGGTCCACTTGATGGTCACCATGTGGTCGGTGAAGTGGCGGCCGAACCCGGGGTTGGCCAGCATGCCCTCGCGCTCCGCGTCGGAGAGCGGGTGGGCGGAGGGCTTCAGCTCGATCGTGGGCGTCGTCATGTGTGGGTGTCCTTCACCGGTTGTGGAGACGGGCCGCGCCCGAGCATTCCCTCATATCGCGGCTCCTCGTTCGATTATCGCAAGCGGGAAACCGATGGTAGGTCTCCGGTGCGGCGCGCGGAGCCGGGATTCAAGGGTGGAAACGGGGTGAACGCGGACTTCTTGAACGGCATGCGAGAAGGCCGCCGGGTCGTGCGGCCCGGCGGCCTTCTCGATGGGTGAGCGGGCCGGCGGGTCAGCCGGCTACGCGTGCGGCGAGCGCGTCGCCGATCTCCTCGGTGGTGCGGGCGGGCCCGCCCGCGCGCTCGGCGAGGTCGGCGGAGACGGCGTCCTCGATACGGGCGGCCTCGGTCTCGTAGCCGAGGTGGCGCAGCAGGAGGGCGGCCGAGAGGACGGTGGCGGACGGGTCGGCCTTGCCCTGGCCCGCGATGTCGGGCGCGGAGCCGTGGACGGGCTCGAACATCGACGGGAAGTCACCCGAAGGGTTGATGTTGCCGGAGGCGGCGACGCCGATCCCGCCGGACACGGCGGCGGCCAGGTCGGTGATGATGTCGCCGAAGAGGTTGTCGGTGACGATCACGTCGAAGCGCTCGGGCTGGGTGACGAGGTAGATCGTCGCCGCGTCCACGTGCATGTACTCGGTGGTGACGTCGGGGAACTCCTGGCCGACCCGGTCGAAGATCTCCGTCCACAGGTGACCGGCGTGCACCAGCACGTTGTTCTTGTGGACGAGGGCCAGCTTCTTGCGGGGGCGGGCCTGGGCGCGGGCGTAGGCGTCGCGCACGACCCGCTTGATGCCGAAGGCGGTGTTGAGGGAGACCTCGGTGGCGACGGCGTGCGGGGTGCCGGTGCGGATGGTGCCGCCGTTGCCCGTGTACGGGCCCTCGGTGCCCTCGCGGACCACGACGAAGTCGATCTCGGGCTGGCCCGCGAGCGGGGTCGCGACGCCCGGGAGGAGCTTGGAGGGGCGCAGGTTGACGTGGTGGTCGAAGGCGAAGCGGAGCTTGAGGAGGAAGCCGCGCTCCAGGACGCCGGAGGGCACGGAGGGGTCGCCGATCGCGCCGAGCAGGATCGCGTCGTGCTGCCGCAGCTGCTCCAGGTCGGTGTCGGTGAGGGTCTCCCCGGTGGCGTGGTAGCGCCGGGCGCCGAAGTCGTACTCCCTGGTCTCCAGCTTCACGTCCGGCGGGAGGGCGGCGGAGAGGACCTTGAGCCCCTGGGTCACGACCTCCTGGCCGATGCCGTCACCGGGGATCACTGCGAGGTTGATGCTGCGAGACATGTCGGCACCGTACTCCTTGTCCCAGGGGATGACACGGCATGTCCGCATGGCGGACATGCCGTGCCGTCGTCGAGGGTGCGGCTCAGTGGCCCGTCTCGCCGCCGTTGTCGCGGCGGTCGAGGGCGCGCTGGAGCGCGGCGGCGGCCTTGGTGCGGTCGGTGTCGGTCGTACGGGAAGCGTGACGGACTCGGCGGCGTGCGGTCGTCTCGGCCATGGGAAATCGACTCCTTCAAGAGAAACCGGGAGTGCGGAAAAGGGGGAGACGCCGGAGGGCGGAGGAGCGGTGCCGCAGGGGTGACCTGCACAGGGCCCGGCTCCCGTCCGCATTCGCTGGATCGAGCGAAACGTTCGGCTTCTACCAAGCTAAGCCAGGACCGGGCATCTGTCGCCACGGTTACTCGGACTTCCTACTATCTGAGACGGCCGGACGAAACGGACACGCGGCGGCCGGGAACGAGACCGCCCCCGTCCCGGTGATCGAAACCGGGGCGGGGGCGGTGGTCGGCGGGGCGTCGGCCAGGTCAGCCCATGTGCGGGTACGTGTAGTCGGTCGGCGGGACCAGCGTCTCCTTGATGGCGCGGGTCAGCGTCCAGCGCATCAGGTTCTGCGGAGCGCCCGCCTTGTCGTTGGTGCCGGAGGAGCGGCCGCCGCCGAAGGGCTGCTGGCCGACCACGGCGCCGGTCGACTTGTCGTTGATGTAGAAGTTGCCGGCCGCGTAGCGCAGCTTCTCCATGGTGTACGCCGCCGCCGCGCGGTCGTTGGAGACGACCGCGCCGGTGAGCGCGTAGTCCGACACCGACTCCATCTGGGTCAGCATCTCGTCGTACCTGTCGTCCTCGTAGACGTGCACGGCGAGGAACGGGCCGAAGTACTCGGTGCGGAAGACCTCGTTCTCCGGGTCGCTGCACTCCACGACGGTCGGGCGCACGAAGTAGCCGACCGAGTCGTCGTAGGAGCCGCCCGCGACGATCGTGCAGGTCGGGTCCTCCTTGGCGCGGTCGATCGCGGCCTTGTTCTTGGCGAAGGAGCGGTCGTCGATGACGGCGCCGATGAAGTTCGACAGGTCGGTGACGTCACCCATGGTCAGGTGGTCGACCTCGGCCGCGAACTCCTCCTTGAAGCCCGAGTTCCAGATGGAGGCCGGGATGTAGGCGCGGGAGGTGGCGCTGCACTTCTGGCCCTGGTACTCGAAGGCGCCGCGGGTCAGCGCCGTCTTGAGGACCGCGCGGTCGGCGCTCGGGTGGGCGACGAGGAAGTCCTTGCCGCCGGTCTCGCCGACCAGACGCGGGTAGGAGCGGTACTTCTCGATGTTGTTGCCGACCGTCTTCCACAGGTACTGGAAGGTCTTGGTCGAGCCGGTGAAGTGGATGCCGGCCAGGTCGCGGTGCTCCAGGGCGACCTTGGAGACCTCGATGCCGTCGCCGGTGACGAGGTTGATGACGCCCTTGGGCAGGCCCGCCTCCTCCAGCATGCGCATCAGCAGCACGGCGGCGTGGGTCTGGGTCGGGGACGGCTTCCAGACCACCACGTTGCCCATCAGGGCCGGGGCGGTGGGCAGGTTGGCGGCGATGGCGCTGAAGTTGAACGGCGTGATCGCGTAGACGAAGCCCTCCAGCGGGCGGTGGTCCATGCGGTTCCACACGCCCGGCGAGTTGGCCGGGGGCTGCTCGGCCAGGATCTGGCGGGCGTAGTGGACGTTGAAGCGCCAGAAGTCGACCAGCTCGCAGGGGCTGTCGATCTCGGCCTGCTGGGCGGTCTTGGACTGGCCGAGCATGGTGGAGGCCGCGATGGTCTCGCGCCAGGGACCGGCCAGCAGCTCGGCGGCGCGCAGGATGATCGCGGCGCGGTCGTCGAAGGACATCGCGCGCCAGGCCGGGGCCGCGGCGAGGGCCGCGTCGATCGCGTCCTGGGCGTCCTGCTGGGTGGCGTGCCGGCCGGTGCCGATGACGGCCTTGTGGTTGTGCGGCTGCACGACCTGGAAGGGCTCGCCGCCACCCATGCGCTTCTCGCCGCCGATGGTCATCGGCAGCTCGGCGGGGTTCTCGGCCAGCTCCTTGAGCTTGGCCTCCAGCCGGGCGCGCTCGGGCGAGCCGGGGGCGTAGCCGTGCACCGGCTCGTTGACGGGGGCGGGGACCTGGGTCACAGCGTCCATGTGTTCCGTAACTCCTTGACTTGCGCGGTGTGGGTGGACGGGAAGGGGCGGGCTCAGCCCTTGCTGATCATCGAGCGGAGGAAGAAGCGGAGGTTCGCGGGCTTCTCGGCGAGGCGGCGCATGAAGTAGCCGTACCAGTCGGTGCCGTAGGCGGTGTACACGCGCATGCGGTGGCCCTCGGCGGCGAGCCTGAGGTGCTCGTCCCCGCGGATGCCGTACAGCATCTGGAACTCGTACTCGTCCAGCTTGCGTCCGGCGCGCCGGGCCAGTTCCTGGGCGACGGAGATCAGCCGGGGGTCGTGGGAGCCGATCATCGGGTATCCCTCGCCCTCCATGAGGGTCTTCAGGATGCGGACGTACGCCTTGTCGATCTCGGCCTTCTGCTGGTACGCGACCGACGCGGGCTCCTTGTACGCACCCTTCACGATACGCACGCGGCTGCCGTTGGCGGCAAGGCGGCGGGCGTCGTCCTCGGTGCGGTAGAGGTAGGCCTGGATCACGCAGCCCGTCTGCGGGAAGTCCCTGCGCAGCTCCTCGTGGATGGCGAACATCGAGTCGAGGGTGGTGTGGTCCTCGGCGTCCAGCGTGACGGTGGTGCCGATGGCGGCGGCGGCCTCCACGACGGGGCGGACGTTGGCGAGGGCCAGTTCGTGGCCGCCCTCCAGCGCCTGACCGAACATCGAGAGCTTCACGGACATCTCCGCGCGCGTGCCGAGGTCCAGCTCCTTCAGCCGGTCGATCAGCCTCAGGTACGCGTCGCGTGCGGCCGCGGCCTGCTCGGGGGTCGTGATGTCCTCACCGACGACGTCCATGGTGAGTTCGAGGCCCCTGCCGGTGAGGTCCTCGATGATCGGGACGACCTCGTCCACGGTCTCGCCGGGGATGAAGCGGTCGACGACCTGCTTCGTCACCGGGGCGGCCGAGATCAGCCGACGCATCCGGTCGCTGCGCGACGCGGCGAGAATCACGGGACCCAGCACGGGGCACCTCCACAAGGGCAACAGGAGGCCGATTCCCGACGATTCGGGTACGGCACGGAGAACCACCGTGAAACCTAGGGATCTCCTCGATGGTCTGCCATCGACAGCTGTCACGCATCCGTGCCCTGGATCTCAGACATCTGTATGAGAGGGCCGGGACAATGCGGGAGAATGCCCGTGTGGCGGATGTTTTCAAGGCGGCCCGGGGCGGCCGGAGCGACTACCAGGAGCTCGTGGACGAGATCTCGGCGCTGCTCGGGGCGCCCGCGACCCTGGAGAACCGCGACTTCGAGCTGATCGCGTTCGCCGCCTACGACAGCGACGGCGAGTTCGACGCGGCGTCCCTCGACCCGGTGCGCACCCGCTCGATCCTGACCCGGCGCTCCTCGGCGGCGGTGCGCCGCTGGTTCGAGGGCTTCGGCATCGCGCGGGCCACCGGGCCCGTGCGCATCCCGCCCACGCCGGAGGCGGGGGTCTCCCGGGGAAGAATCTGCCTTCCGGTACGCCATCGGGGTGTCGTCCTCGGCTATGTGTGGCTGCTGGCCGACGAACCGGGCCCCGCGGAGTCGCAGCTCTCGGCGGCGATGGAGATCGCCTCCCGGATCGGCGCGCTGCTCGCGGACGAGGTGCAGGCGGGCGCGGATCTGACCCGGGAGCTGCGCGCGGTGCTCACCGCGGAGCCGGGCTGGCAGCAGGAGATGGCGCTGGCCGAGCTGCGGACCGCGCTGGGCGCGCGCGCCGACGGTCTGCACACGGTGGTGTGCGTCGCCCCCTGGCCCACGAGCGGCGCGGAGGAGGCGCCGTCCGTGCGCACCCTGCCGGCCGCGACCGCGCTGTGCACGGTGCCGTGGGGCGTGCGGGGCGAGTGCCTGGCCGTGCTGGTGCGGCTGCGCTCGGCGCAGGTGCCGACCCCGGCGCTGGGCGTCGCCGAGCGGCTGCTGCGGGAGGCCGGGCCCGCGCCCGCGGCGGCCGGGGTGGCCGACGCCCGCGAGGGCCTGGCCGAGCTGGGCGCCGCCTGGCAGGAGGCGTCGGGCGCGGCCCGCGCGGCGCTGGCGGAGCCGGGGCTCGGCCCGGTGGCGCGGTGGACGTCCATCGGGCCGTACCGCCTGCTGACCTCCCTGCCCCGCCAGGGCGCACAGGACCCGGCCGTCCGCGCGCTGCTGACCCCCGCGCACCGCGAACTCGCCCACACCGCCGAGGTGTTCCTGGACTGCGCGGGCCAGGCGGGCCGTACGGCCGCCGCGCTCGGCATCCACCGGCAGACGCTGTACTACCGGCTGTCCCGGGTGGAGCAGCTGACGGGCCTGGACCTGGACGACGGGGAGGCGCGGCTGCTGCTGCACATGGCGCTGAAGCGGGCGCGGCTGTGAGCGGCGCACCGGCCGCCCGCGTCGGCGCCGCCCGGTCCCGGCCTCAGGTCCGGCTGGTGGCCTCGATGAAGCGGCGCACTCCCTCGGTGAGCCGCTCGGCGTCCGGGGCGGTCTTGGGGTCGAAGGTCCACAGGGCGATGAGACCGGTCATCAGCACCGTGTAGAAGGCGCCGAGGGTGTCCACGGTGTCGTCCGGGACGTCCTCCTCCCGGCCGCCCAGCATGAGCGCGACGAAGCCGCGGGAGCCGTCCCGCTGTGCGTGCGCCAGATGGTCGCGCACCTCGGGCAGTTGGTCCCCCATGACCACGATCTCCGCGCTGAGCCGCCACATGGAGCCGGGTTCGCGCATGGTGGCGACGATGTTCGACCACACCTCCTCGAACCGCGCCAGGGAACCCGGTGCGGTGCTGAACCCGGCGTCCTTGCCGCCCTCGCCGCCGAACGCCTCGGACATCCCCTCCACCAGGGACACATAGGCCTGCGCGAGCAGCGCGTCCTTGGACCCGTAGTGGTAGCCGATCGAGGCCAGGTTCGTCCCCGACTCCTTGACGATGTCGCGCGCGGTCGTGCGCACGAACCCCTTCTCCAGCAGGCAGCGCTTGGCGCCTTCCAGCAGATCCTCACGGTGTCCCATGCCGTCACCCTACCCCGGTATAGACAGCCGTCCTATACGCATGACTTACACAACCGTCTTAAACGTTCGTACTAGACAAGCGTTTAAGACGGTCGTACAGTCCTCGGCATGACGAACTCGACGAACACGAGCACCCGTTCGGGCACCGCTCCCGGTGCATGCGGCGGCGCACCGGCCCCCGCCGGCCGCCGGGAGTGGACCGCCCTGGGCGTCCTGATGCTTCCGCTGCTGCTGGTCTCCATGGACGTGTCGGTCCTCTACTTCGCGATCCCGGAGATCAGCGCGGACCTGCGGCCCAGCAGCACCCAGCAGCTGTGGATCTTCGACGTCTACGCCTTCGTCCTCGCCGGGCTGCTGATGACGATGGGCGCGCTGGCCGACCGCATCGGCCGCCGCAGGCTGCTCCTGCT
The DNA here is from genome assembly GCF_040650555.1 of Streptomyces sp. NPDC048664. Taxonomy (NCBI): domain Bacteria; kingdom Bacillati; phylum Actinomycetota; class Actinomycetes; order Kitasatosporales; family Streptomycetaceae; genus Streptomyces; species Streptomyces sp. NPDC048664. The sequence continues at coordinate 143,732 of NZ_JBEZHK010000020.1, forward strand.
CGGAGCCGCCGCCTTCGGCACCGCCTCCCTGGTCGCCGCCTACGCGGACAGTCCCGGGACCCTGATCGCGGCCCGCGCGGCCCTCGGTGTCGGCGGCGCGACCCTGATGCCCTCGACCATGGCGCTGGTCCGCTCGATGTTCACCGACCCGAAGGAGCGGGCGAAGGCCATCGCCCTGTGGTCCGGCGTCATGACCGGCGGCATCGCGCTCGGCTCGGTGATGAGCGGGCTGCTCGTCCAGTACTTCTGGTGGGGCTCGGTGTTCCTCGTCAACCTGCCCGCGATGGCCCTGCTCCTGGTGCTCGGACCGATCCTGCTGCCCGAGTCGAAGAGCCCCGCGACCGGTCGTTTCGACCTGATCGGCGTGCTGCTGTCGATGGCGGCCGTGCTGCCGGTGGTCTACGGCCTCAAGGAGATCCCGGCCGAGGGCTGGCACGTGCCGTACGTGGTGTCGGTGGCGGTCGGCCTGGTGTTCGCGGCGCTGTTCGTGCGCCGCCAGCGCACGGCGGCCTCCCCGCTCCTCTCACCGGACCTCTTCCGCGGCCGCGGCTTCGCCCCCGCCCTCACCCTGAACCTGGTCGCGTCCTTCGCCGTGATGGGCTCGGCCTACTTCACCACGCAGTACCTTCAGGCGGTGCTCGGCAAGAGCGCGCTGGAGGGCGCCCTGTGGTCCCTGCTCCCGTCGGTGCTGATCGGTGTCGCGGCGCCGGTGACCACGCAACTGGTCCACAAGGGCGTCGACCGGGCCCATGTCGTCGCCGGTGGCTTCGCGGTCGCCGCCTGCGGCTTCGGCATGCTGGCACTGGCCGGAACGGACGCGCTGTGGCTGGTGCTGGCCGGGGCGGGGGTGCTGGCCTCCGGGCTGGTCACCGTGATCTCGCAGATGACGGATCTGGCGATGGGCGCCGCGCCGGTGCGGAAGGCGGGTGCCGCCTCCGCCCTGATGGAGACGAGCGCGGAGTTCGGCGGAGCGCTCGGCATGGCGGTCCTCGGCTCCGTCGGCGTCGCGGTCTACCGCCAGGCCATCCCCGCCTCGGCCCCCTCCCCCGCGCACGAGACCCTGGGCGGCGCGCTCGCGGTCGCCCGGTCGCTGCCGGGCGGGGCGGGGGCGGACCTCACGGCGGTGGCACGTGAGGCGTTCACCAACGGGATGCAGACGGCGTCGGCGGCCGGAGCGGTCCTGCTGCTGGGGGCGGCCGCTTTGGCCGCGGCCACCCTGCGGGGCATCCGGGTGCGGGAGCACCAGGAGTAGGCGCGGCAGGACGACGACAAGGCGGCGGGGCCCGACCAGAGGAAGTGGTCGGGCCGGCGCAGTTCCTGATGTTCAGCTCGGCCGCGCTGGCCGAACTGGCCCTGGCCCCGCTGCCGCCGCGCCGCCTGCTCGCGGCGGGGATC
>NZ_JBEZHK010000021.1:0-142220 GCF_040650555.1 Streptomyces sp. NPDC048664
TGGTACTGCAGGGGGGACCCTGTGGGAGAGTAGGACGCCGCCGAACAAATTGTGGGAAGACCCCGCACCTCATGGTGCGGGGTCTTCTGCGTTTACGGGCTCTTTTGAAGAGTTCGGGGGACCTCTGCGGCCCCCCCGAAGTCGATTCACCTCACAGTCGGCCGGCTGCCTTGAGCGCCAGATAGGCGTCCGCCAGCGCCGGCGCGAGATCGTCCGGCGTCGCGTCCACCACGGTGACACCTCGGCGGCGCAGTTGATCCGCCGTGCGCGTGCGTTCCGCCTGCGCCTGCGCGGCAGCCGCCGCCGCGTAGACCGCGTCCACATCTCCTCGGGCCGCCGCCATACCCGCGATGTGCGGATCCGCCACCGAGGCGACCAGCACGGTATGGCGCTGGGTGAGACGGGCCAGCACCGGCAGGAGGCCCTCCTCGACGGGGGCCGCGTCCAGAGTGGTCAACAGGACGATCAGAGCCCGCCGGGGCGCCGTACGCAGGATGGTTCCGGCCAGGCCCCGCGCGTCCGTCTCCGTGAGTTCCGGCTCCAGCGTCGCCATGGCGTTGACCAGCGACGGCAGCAGCTCGCGCGCGCCCCGTCCCTGGACCAGGGCACGCACCGTGCGGTCGAAGGCGAGCAGATCCACCCGGTCGCCGGCCCGGGAGGCCAGCGCCCCCAACAGCAGTGCCGCGTCCATGGAAGCGTCCAGGCGCGGTGCGTCACCGACCCGGCCCGCCGAGGTGCGGCCCGTGTCCAGGACCAGCAGGATGTTCCGGTCGCGCTCGGGGCGCCAGGTCCGCACCGCGACCGTGGTCTGACGTGCCGTCGCCCGCCAGTCGATGGAACGCGTGTCGTCGCCGGGCACGTACTCCCGCAGACTGTCGAACTCGGTCCCCTCACCCCGTGTCAGCACGCTGGTCCGGCCGTCGAGTTCACGCAGCCTGGCCAGCTTCGAGGGCAGATGCTTGCGGCTGGTGAACGGCGGCATGACCCGCACCGTCCACGGCACCTGGTGGCTGCCCTGACGGGCGAACAGACCGAGCGGCCCGTAGGAGCGGACCGTGACACGGTCGGCGGTGCGGTCACCCCGGCGGGTGGGACGCAGACGGGTGGTCACCCGGCGGCGCTCTCCGGCCGGAACGGACAGACGGTGCCGTGAGGCCTCCACCTCGGTGCCGGGCTGCCAGCTGCTGGGCGGCCAGGCGTCACGGAGGCGGGCACGCAGCGGCCGGTTCGAAGGGTTGGTGACGGTGAGCGTCACGTCCGCGGCCTCGCCCAGGCGTACCGATGTGTCCCCGGAACGGTCCAGGCGCAGCCGCCGTACGGGAGCGGCCAGCGCGTAGTCGCAGGCGCACGCCAGCGCGAGGGAGCCGTTGACGGCGAGGACGCCCGTCCAGCCGGGTTCCCAGATCCCGACCGGGAGGGTGCCGAGTGCCGCCAGCAGCGCGGCGCGTCCGGTGAGAGCCATCAGCGGGGGACAGGGACGTGGGAGAGGATCGCGGTGATGACGGAGTCGGGAGTCACGCCCTCCATCTCCGCTTCGGGGCGGAGCTGGATCCGGTGCCTGAGCGTCGGGAGGGCCAGCGCCTTCACATCGTCCGGGATGACGTAGTCACGACCCGTCAGCCATGCCCAGGCCCTGGAGGTGGCCAGGAGGGCCGTGGCACCTCGCGGTGACACGCCGAGGGTGAGCGACGGAGACTCACGGGTGGCGCGGCAGAGGTCCACGACATAGCCGGCGATCTCGGGAGAGACCGTCGTCTTGGCGACCGCCGCGCGTGCGGCTTCGAGGTGGGCGGCGGTCGCCACCGGGCGCAGTCCGGCCGCGTGCAGATCACGCGGGTTGAAGCCCGCGGCGTGGCGGGTCAGGACGTCGATCTCGTCCTGGCGCGAGGGCAGAGGGATCGTCAACTTGAGCAGGAAGCGGTCGAGCTGGGCCTCCGGCAGGGGATAGGTGCCCTCGTACTCGACCGGGTTCTGGGTCGCCGCGACCAGGAACGGGTCGGGCAGGAGACGCGGGGTTCCGTCGACGGTGACCTGGCGTTCCTCCATCGCCTCGAGGAGGGAGGACTGGGTCTTGGGCGGCGTGCGGTTGATCTCGTCCGCGAGGAGCAGGTTGGTGAAGACCGGGCCGGGCTGGAAGGAGAACTCCGCGCTCCGCGCGTCGTAGACGAGGGAGCCCGTCACATCGCTCGGCATCAGATCGGGCGTGAACTGGACCCGCTTGGTGTCGAGTTCCAGCGCGGACGCCAGAGCCCGCACGAGCAGGGTCTTGGCGACACCGGGCACACCCTCGAGAAGGACGTGGCCGCGGCACAGGAGGGCGACGACGAGGCCGGTGACGGCGGGGTCCTGGCCGACCACGGCCTTGGCGATCTCCGCGCGCAGGGCCTCCAGCGAGGCGCGGGCGTCGCCCGCTTCTCCGGTGTGCCCGGCGTTGTCAGTGGTCGGGTCCATCATGGACGTCGTACCTCTCCTTCGAGAGCGTCGAGTTGGTCGGCGAGCGCGGTCAGGGCCGCGTCGTCGTGCGGTGGCGGGCCGAAGAGCAGGGAATGCAGGGACTGTTCGCGGCCGTGCAGGTGCGCGGACAGGGCCGGGAGCAGCGCCTCGGGCGTGTGCGCCTGGGCGAGAGGGGCGCCCACGAGGGGTGCGAGGCGGGCGCGGGTGGCGGAGCGCAGGGCGCCGGCCGCGCGGTCGCGGGCGGCCGCCTTGCGGTAGAGGCGGGCGCGGCCTTCGGCGGTCTCGGAGGCGCGGATCGCGACAGGGAGTTTTTCGGGGACGAGCGGGCCGAGCCGGCGGGCCCGCCACAGGGCGGCGAGTGCCGCGGCGATGAAGAGTTGCAGAGTGCCCCAGAGCCAGCTCGAGGGGAGCAGGTCGAAGAAGCTCTTGCGGTCCGTGTCGAGAGCTGAGGTGTCGGACAGTGAGGGGAGGTACCAGACCAGATGAGGCCGGGAACCGAGCAGTTGCAGGGCGAGCGAGGCGTTGCCCTGCTCGTCGAGGCTGTCGTTGTAAAGGATGGCGGCCGAGCCGAGGACGACGGTGTCGCCGCCGTGCGAGGCGGCCGGGAGGCGCACCAGGCTGGGCAGTCCGTCGCTGGGGTAGCAGGTGTCGGCGCCGGCGGTGCTCGTCTCGTAGCGGAGACCGGCGGTGTCGGCGCTGCCCGCGCGCCGGGCGGCGGCCAGGGTGCACTGGGGGTCCAGCGTCGAGTCGATGCTGGTGGGCGGGTTGGCCTGGAGGCCGGGGACGAGGGTGGCGGCCGAGATCTCGGGGGCGATCAGAACGGTCCGGCCGCCGGAGTCCTCCGTCGCCTGGCGCATCAGCTTCTGCTGGCGTCGCGTCAGCAGGTCGGGTGCCGCGACCAGCAGCGTGGTGTCGGGTCCGGTCGCGGCGCGCGCCTCGCGAAGGGTGGTGACGACACGTGTGGACACGCCTCGGTCGCCGAGGAGCGCGGCGACGGCACGGCTGCCGTAGGGGTCGGCGGAGCGGGGGTCCAGCCGGCCGTGGTGGGTGTCCGAGCGGATGACCGCCATAGTGACGGCGCCGATCGCGAGAAGGACGACGGCGAGCAGGATCCCGCGTGTCCGCGTCCAGACATGGCGCACGGTGGGCGAGACCGAGGTGGAGGTGAGCGTGGCCTCGGTGGTCATCGGGCGCCTCCCCGGCCGGTGCTGTCGGCCGTGGCGAGGGCGGTGTCGGTGAGCTGGGGCCTGGTGCCCTTCAGATCGTCGTCCAGGGCGGTGAGTCGGCGGTACGAGGGTTCATCCGCGGACCGGCCGCCGTACGTGACGTCGTCGAAGTCCCGGGCGGCGGCGCGCAGCCGTTCCGCGTGGCCGGGCAGGGCGCGGCCGGCTTCGGAGGCGGTCTCGTCGGCGGTGCGGCCGGGGCGGACGTCGAGCAGGGCGCGTTCCTCCAGGGAGCGGACGATCGCGCGCATGCGTTCCTGGACGGCCTGGCTCCAGTGGCCCTGGGCGGCGTGCGCCTCCGCGGCCGCGCGGTGTTCGGCGGCACTTCGAGGGCGGTCGTCGAAGAGCGCCGCGGACGTGGTGGGCGTGCGCCGCGGGGTGCCCAGGCGCCACCACAGGGCCGCGGCGAGCGCGAGGACGACCAGCACGATGACGACCAGGCCCACGCCGCCGCCGGGTGTCGCGGCCGAGGCGCCCTTGAGGAGCCCGTCGATCCAGTCCCAGAAGGCGTTGATGGCGCGCTGCAGCAGGCCGGGGTCGTTCTCGTGGTACAGCCGCTTGGACAGTTCCCGCCGGGCCGCCTCCCGCGCGGGGTCGCGCGGGAGGGTCACCGGTGGTTCGTCGCCCCCGCGCCACAGCACCGGCGCGATGCTCGACATTCCCCCCGTGAAGCTCACCGCATCAGCTCCTGGGGGTGGCGCCGGAAGGGGTGGCCGCGGGGTCCGGCAGGCCGGCTGCGCGGGCCAGGTCGAGGTCGAGGGCCTCCCGCCGGATGCGCTGGTCGATGTAGAGCAGCACGGTCACGCCCGCGGTGAGCGGGAGGGTGACCATGCGGCCGATGACCGCGCCGATCCCGCTGACGAGGAGGAACGTCCAGCCGAGGCCGGCGTTGTCGCCGTTGACGAGGCCGGCGAAGCCTCCACCGTCGAGCGTCCCGGCGAGGATGATGAAGGGGAGCACGATGAGCGAGGAGACGATGGCTGCGATGACCTGCGCGAGCGCCTGGATGCTGGAGATCCGCCACCACGAGCCGCGTACGAGTTTCGCGGAGCGGCTCAGCGACTTGCGGATGCTCTGCCGCTCCAGCATGAGGGCGGGCGCGGCGAGCGCGTAGCGGTTCATGATCCACACGGTGATCGCGGTGGCGCCGAGACCGCCGAGGAAGGACAGCGCGACACCGGCGGGGACCGAGGCGGTGGTGGCGACGAGGACGCCGGGCGCGATGCCCGCCGTCATGATCGCCAGGGCGATGAGCGGCAGCAGCAGGGTGAGGCCGAGCAGCCTGACCAGTTGCGGCCGGGGAAGGCGCCCGGCCCGCGTGTTCGCGGACGCCGCCGTACCGAGCACGGCCCGGCTGGTCACGGGCGCGAGCAGGCCCGCCGTGGCGATCGCGGCGAGCAGGAGGATCAGCATCAGGGTGCCGGAGCTGAGCATCGTGTTGCCCAGGGCACGGCTGAGGTCGTGCGCGGAGGCGTCGGGGTTGTTCAGGGTGTTCGAGGTGGCGCGGTCGTCCAGGAAGAGCTTCTGCGCCACGAGGACGACGATCTCCATGACCACGGCGACGGCCAGCGAGATGCCGAGGACCGGGCGCCAGTGCGCGCGCATCGTGGAGACCGCGCCGTCGAGGATCTCGCCGAGGCCGAGCGGGCGCAGCGGGATGATGCCGGGCTTGGCGGCGGGGGGCGGACCCCAGGCGCCGGCCCAGTGCGCGCCCGGGACGCCGTGGCCGGGGGTGCCCCAGCCGCCGTGGCCGTGGCCGTAGCCGGGGCCGCCGGGGCCCATGGGCGGGCGGGGGCCCCAGCCCGGGCCGGGCTGCGGTGCGCTCTGGCCGGGTCCCTGGGGGTGGGGAGCGGTCCACTGCCCGGACGGGGGCTGCTCCTTGGACCACTGGGGCGGCTGCGCCTGGTCGGCGTCGCGCTGGTCCGAGGGCTGCTCCGGCGGCTGGGAGCCGGACGTGCCCGGCTGCTGCCCGTCGGAGGGGGCAGATCCGGGCGAGGCCCAGCCCGGAGTGTCTTCCATCGTCGCTCCTTCACGCTGCCCGTCCGCACTCGCGGGCGAGTTGGCAGCCATCGTGCCATGGGGGGTCCGCGGGTGGACCAGTGGGAGAGGTGGCTGCACACCTTCAATTGTCCGTCGGAAAGGGGGCAGACTGACGGCATGGCTGATCAGTGCGCGCAATCCGGTGAGGACAGGCAGTGGGTGGGGATACCGGTGATCCGCTGGGACGAGCCGCCCGAGGGGCCCGTGCTGGTACTTCTCGACCAGAGAAGGCTTCCCGCCGAGGAAGTCGAGTTCGTGTGCACGGACGCCCCCGCGCTGGTGGAGGCGATCCGTACCCTCGCGGTGCGCGGGGCGCCGCTGCTGGGCATCGCGGGCGCATACGGTGTCGCGCTCGCCGCCGCGCGCGGTTTCGACGTGGAGGAGGCCGCCGCCGCGCTGGCGGAGGCCCGGCCCACCGCGGTGAACCTGGCTGTCGGCGTGCGCAGGGCCCTGGCCGCGTTCCGTACGGCGCTCGCCGACGGCGGCGGCGAGGAGGGGGCCGCGGCGGCGGCGCTCGCCGCGGCGCGGGTGCTGCACCAGGAGGACGCGCGGGCCAGCGCGGACATGGCGCGGCACGGTCTGGCGCTGCTGGACGAACTGCTGCCGGCCGGTGGCCACCGGGTGCTCACCCACTGCAACAGCGGGGCGCTGGTCTCCGGTGGGGAGGGCACGGGCTTCGCGGTGGCGTTGGCGTCGCACCGGGCGGGGCGGCTGCGCAGGCTGTGGGTGGACGAGACGCGGCCTTTGCTGCAAGGTGCTCGCTTGACGGCATACGAGGCGGCACGCAACGGGATGGCGTACACCTTGCTCACGGACAACGCGGCGGGTTCGCTGTTCGCGTCCGGTGAGGTGGACGCCGTGCTGATCGGGGCGGACCGGATCGCGGCCGATGGTTCGGTGGCGAACAAGGTGGGGAGCTATCCGCTTGCTGTGCTGGCGAAGTACCACCACGTTCCGTTCATCGTGGTGGCGCCGGTGACGACGGTGGACCCGGCCACGCCGGACGGGGCCTCCATCGAGGTCGAGCAGCGGCCCGGACACGAGGTGACGGAGGTCATCGCGCCCCGGGCGCCGATGGCGGGCACGCACGCGGGAGGTGGGATACCGGTGGCACCCCTGGGGACCCAGGTGTACAACCCTGCTTTCGACGTGACGCCGCCCGAGTTGGTGACGGCGATCGTCACCGAAGCGGGGGTCGTCTCGCCCGTGACGGCCGAGGCACTCGCTGTGCTGTGTGACAGGTCACGCCAGGTAACGATTTAGTTAATGGGATGATGTGGTCCATGAAGGGACGAGTCCTTGTCGTCGACGACGACACCGCACTGGCCGAGATGCTCGGCATCGTGCTGCGTGGTGAGGGTTTTGAGCCGTCGTTCGTGGCAGACGGCGACAAGGCGCTGGCCGCCTTTCGCGAGTCCAAGCCCGATCTGGTGCTGCTCGATCTGATGCTGCCCGGGCGGGACGGCATCGAGGTGTGCCGCCTGATCAGGGCGGAGTCCGGCGTGCCGATCGTCATGCTCACGGCCAAGAGTGACACCGTGGACGTCGTGGTCGGCCTCGAGTCCGGCGCGGACGACTACATCGTCAAGCCGTTCAAGCCGAAGGAGCTCGTGGCCCGCATCCGGGCGCGGCTGCGGAGGTCGGAGGAGCCGGCGCCCGAGCAGCTCGCCATAGGCGACCTCGTCATCGACGTGGCCGGTCACTCCGTGAAGCGGGACGGTCAGTCGATCGCGCTGACGCCGCTGGAGTTCGACCTGCTGGTGGCGCTGGCGCGCAAGCCGTGGCAGGTGTTCACCCGCGAGGTCCTGCTGGAGCAGGTCTGGGGCTACCGCCACGCCGCGGACACCCGTCTTGTCAATGTTCATGTCCAGCGGCTGCGCTCCAAGGTCGAGAGGGACCCGGAGCGGCCGGAGATCGTGGTGACCGTACGTGGTGTCGGCTACAAGGCCGGACCCAGCTGACATGTCGCGGGACAGTGCCGCTGCGGCGCCCGGGGGGCCGGGAGTTCGTTCTCAGCGGACTGTCGGGCGACGAGGTTCCGGCTGGGACGGTTTCTTCGAGGGCGGGCTGCTTCAGGGCGGAGTCCAGGGCAGCCCGGTCCTTCGGCTGGTGATGCGCTGGGTGCGCCGTCCCCTGCTGCCCGTGATGCGGCTGTGGCGGCGCAACATCCAGCTCAAGATCGTCGTCACCACCCTGCTGATGTCACTCGGAGTGGTGCTGCTGCTCGGCTTCGTCGTCATCGGCCAGGTGCGCAACGGGCTGCTGGACGCCAAGGTCAAGGCCTCGCAGAGCCAGGCCGTGGGCGGTTTCGCGGTGGCCGGGCAGCGGGCCGACAGCGCGGCGAGCGCCAGCGACGGCAACGACAACCCGGGCACCGGCGGCAACCCCGTGCAGAACGTCAGCGGGTGGATGGGCGACCTGGTGGAGTCGCTCTCCAGCGGCGGCCAGGGCGCCTTCGACGTGGTGACGCTCAGCACCACCGCGGCGGACGACGACAACCGGGGACTCGGGCCGCGCGCCTCGGGCGGGGTGGACCCGAGCATGAGCGTCCCGGAGGGCCTGCGCAAGCGCCTGGACTCCGGTATGGGAGTCGCCCAGAGCTACACCCGCATCGTCTACACCGACGGCGACCGGGAACCGCAGCCCGGGCTCATCATCGGCAAGCAGATCAACGACCCCAACGGGGACGCCTACCAGCTGTACTACCTCTTCCCGCTCACGCAGGAGGAGAAGTCGCTGAGCCTGGTCAAGGGGACGCTCGCGACCGCCGGGCTCTTCGTGGTAGTCCTCCTCGGCGCCATCGCCTGGCTCGTGGTGCGCCAGGTCGTCACACCCGTGCGGATGGCCGCGGGCATCGCCGAACGGCTGTCCGCGGGGCATCTGCAGGAACGTATGAAGGTCACCGGCGAGGACGACATCGCACGCCTGGGTGAGGCCTTCAACAAGATGGCCCAGAACCTCCAGCTCAAGATCCAGCAGCTGGAGGACCTGTCGCGGATGCAGCGGCGCTTCGTGTCCGACGTGTCGCACGAGCTGCGCACCCCGCTGACCACGGTGCGGATGGCGGCCGACGTCATCCACGAGGCACGGGTCGACTTCGATCCGGTGACCGCGCGGTCGGCCGAGCTGCTGGCGGACCAGCTGGACCGGTTCGAGTCGCTGCTCGCGGACCTGCTGGAGATCAGCCGCTTCGACGCGGGCGCGGCGGCCCTGGAGGCCGAGCCGATCGACCTGCGCGAGGTGGTGCGCCGTGTCGTGACCGGCGCCGCGCCGCTCGCCGAACGCAAGGGCACCCAGATCCGGGTCGTGGGCGATCAGCAGCCCGTGGTGGCGGAGGCGGACGCCCGGCGGGTGGAACGGGTGCTGCGCAACCTCGTGGTCAACGCGGTCGAGCACGGCGAGGGCAAGGACGTCACGGTCAAGCTCGCCGCGGCCGGCGGCGCGGTGGCCGTCGCGGTGCGCGACTACGGCGTGGGGCTCAAACCCGGCGAGGCGACGCGGGTCTTCAGCCGCTTCTGGCGGGCGGACCCGGCGCGCGCGCGGACCACCGGCGGCACGGGCCTCGGCCTGTCCATCGCCCTGGAGGACGCCCGGCTGCACGGCGGCTGGCTCCAGGCGTGGGGCGAGCCGGGCGGCGGCTCCCAGTTCCGCCTGACCCTGCCGAGGACCGCCGACGAGCCGCTGCGGGGCTCCCCGATACCTCTGGAGCCGATGGACTCGCGCCGCAATCGCGGGCTCGGCGACGCCGGACTGCCGCACGCCGGCTTCGGTGACAAGCTCGCCACGGTGCCGATGCAGGCCACCGGTGAGCACATGCCCCCGCACGCGTCGATCACGCCCCGCCCGGCCGCGGTGCCCACGGCGGACCCGACGGCGCTGCCCGGCAACGGCGCCCGGGTCGTACCCCGGCCCGCCCAGGCCGTGCGGCGCGGCGACGACAGGACACAGGGGCCCGCACAGGGCCCGGGACCGGACGAGCGGGAGCAAGGGGAGGCGTTTCGTGGGCGCTGAGGGGGGCGGCCGGCGGCGCGCGCTGCGCTGGGGAATCTCCACCGGATGCGGCGCCGTGCTGCTGACGGGGTGCGCCACGATGCCGGACAGCGGGGGGCTGAGCGGAGTCGAGTCCACGCCCCACCAGGAGGCGCAGGTCCGGGTCTTCGCCGTGCCGCCGCGCGAGAACGCCTCGCCCGGGGAGATCGTGCAGGGCTTCCTTGAGGCGCTGACCAGCGACGACCCGCGGTACGAGACGGCGCGGCAGTATCTGACGGACGGCGCCCGCCGCCGGTGGGATCCGGACGCCTCCACCACCGTGCTGTCCGACGGGCCCAACGCGGACTCGCAGCGCCACGTGGGCGACCAGGGGACGGGCGACGCCTACACGTACACCCTGACCGGCAGCAAGCTCGCCGTGGTGGACGAGCAGCACGCCTACACGCCGGACTCGGGCGGCTACAGCGGGACGGTGCGCCTCACGCTGGACAGGACGACCAGACAGTGGCGCATCGACTCCCTGCCACCGGGCGTGGTGATGGGGAAGTCCGACTTCCAGCGCAACTACGTGTCCGTCGACAAGTACTACTACGCCTCAAACGTGCCCGCCGGCCCCGGCGGGCAGCTGAACACCGTCGCCGACCCGGTGTACGTGCGCAGCAAGGTGGACCCCGTGACATCGATGGTCAGCTCGCTGCTGAAGGGGCCCACGCGCTGGCTGGACCCGGTGGCGACGTCGAGCTTCCCGACGGGCACGGCGCTCGCCAAGGGCGTCGCCTCGCTGTCGCCCGACGACCAGAACAAGCTGACGGTGCCGCTCAACGCCAAGGCGGACCGGGTCGGGCAGACCCAGTGCTCCAGGATGGCCGCGCAGCTGCTGTTCACGCTCCAGGACCTGACGCCCACCGGTGTGAGCGAGATCGAGCTGCAGCGGTCGAACGGCCGGCGCCTGTGCGCGCTGAACGAGAACCGGGCCGAGCTCATCGCCGCGCACGGCACGGCCAGGCATCCCGACTACGGGTACTTCCTGGACGGCAAGCAGCGGCTCGTGCGGCTGGCCAGCGGCAGTACCTCCACGGAGCCCGACCCGGTGCCGGGCGCGCTGGGTGAGGAGACCCGGAGGCTGAGCACGGCCGCCGTGTCACGCGACGAGACGAGCGCGGCCGGTGTCTCGGCCGACGGGCGCTTCCTGTACGTCGGGTCGCTGGTCGCGGGAGCCTCGATCGGTGAGCCGGTGCTCTCCAGCCAGGGCCCCACACCGCAGGACCGGCTGATAACGCCGAGCTGGGACGGCGCGGGCGACCTGTGGGTGGCCGACCGCGACCCGCAGCACCCTCGACTGGTGGTGCTGCGCCAGGGCGCGGGTGAGCCGCTTCAGGTGCACACCCCGGGGCTCGACGGGCGTGTGAACGCGGTGCGGGTGGCGGCGGACGGCGCGCGGATCGCGTTGATCGTGGAGAAGGGCGGGAGGACCTCCCTGCAGATCGGGCGCGTCGACCGGCGCAGCGGGGCCGACGGGCGGATCGACATCTCGATCCAGGGGCTGCATTCCGTGACGCCTCAGCTGGAGGAGGTCACGGCGGTGTCGTGGGCCGGGGACAGCCGGCTCGTGATGGTCGGGCGCGAGTCCGACGGCGTGCAGCAGCTGCGGTACGTGCAGGTCGACGGATCCACACCGGCCGGAAACGCGCCGGCCTCGCTCACGGGCGTCAAGCAGATCGCGGCGTCCGAGGACGACCGGCTGCCGCTGGTGGCGTACTCGGAGGACGGGATCGTGCGTCTGTCCGCCGGGGCGCAGTGGCAGAAGGTCCTCAAGGACGGAACGGCGCCCGTCTACCCGGGGTGACCCGGCAGCGAGGCCGGCCAAAACCCGCCGCGGCTGTCCACAGGGAGTTTTCCACAGGCCTGGCGGCCTTCCGCCGGTCTGGGCACAGTGGTGGTCATGCGCGAGTGGTGGCGGGACCTCACCGACCTGGTGCTGCCGGCCGAGTGCGGCGGCTGCGGCAGGCTTCGCACCCTGCTCTGCCCCCCGTGCCGCGAGGCGCTCCACGGCCGCGCACCGCGCGATGTGGGACCGGTACCGCGGCCGCCGGGCCTGCCCCCGGTGCACGCGGCGGCGGCGTACGCGGGCGTGGTGCGCGCTGTTGTCCTGGCCCACAAGGAGCGGGGCGCCCTGGCGCTGGCGGCACCGCTGGGGACGGCCCTGGCCGGGGCCGTGCGGGCCGGCCTGGCAGCGGAGGGTGACGGGCCCGGCCGCGGGGTGCCCGTGCTGCTCGTTCCCGTGCCCTCCGCGCGCCGTGCGGTGCGGGCCAGGGGGCACGATCCGGTGCGGCGGATCGCCCTCGCGGCGGCGGGGGAGCTGCGCAGGACCGGGCTCTCGGCCCGGGTGGCGGCGGTGCTGCGGCAGCGGCGTCCGGTGGCCGATCAGGCCGGGCTCAGCTCCCGGCAGCGGCTGGTCAACCTGGCGGACGCGCTGGAGGTGGCGGGCGGGATCGCCGGGCTGCCGGCCGGGGGCCGCGTGGTGCTCGTCGACGACGTGATGACCACCGGCGCGACGCTGAGCGAGGCCGCGCGCGCCGTCAGGTCGGCGCTCGCCGGCCCCCGGACGAGGGACAGGGAGGTGTACCCGCGCGATGCAGGGGAAGCAAGGGGGGAACGAAGAGTGGTGCGGACGACGGCACGGTCGCATCGGGCGCGGGCGCCACAGGGAAAGGCCGCCGGGAACGGCCTTGGGGACCGCGTCCTTGCGGCGGTGGTCGCGGCTTCACCGGAGGCTTTCGAAACAAACCGGAACTGACCGAGAACCTGCGTCGTTGCAGGTAATGAGCAGGTCAATTCACCTGAACGGAGGTACGGGGCAGTAGAGGGTGACGACATCCGTCCGGGCGAGATATGTTCGGGTGGTGAGGGAAAGGCGCAGGCCGTCCCCGCCAATTCGAATGCCGTGCTGCGGGTATTGCGCAATCGCTCGCAGCGGCGGGGTGGAGATCGCGCCCATGGGGGAGGAGGAGGTGGAAGTCACCGAGTCCGAGGCTCCGGTGCTCGCCGGAGCCTGGTGCACCAAGGGAGATGCTCCGCCAGGAAGTGCGGAGCTATCCGGGAACGGAGTTCTGCGTGGACATCGTCGTCAAGGGCCGCAAGACCGAGGTGCCCGAGCGGTTCCGGAAGCACGTGGCCGAGAAGCTGAAGCTGGACAAGATCCAGAAGCTCGATGGCAAGGTGATCAGCCTCGACGTCGAGGTGTCCAAGGAGCCCAACCCCCGTCAGGCCGACCGGTCCGACCGGGTGGAGATCACTCTGTACTCGCGCGGTCCGGTGATCCGGGCGGAGGCGGCGGCCCGAGACCCGTACGCGGCACTCGACCTGGCGGCGGAGAAGCTCGAAGCCCGGCTGCGTAAGCAGCACGACAAGCGTCACACGCGTCGCGGCGTGCGCAGGCTCACCGCGGCCGAGGTCCCCGACCATGTCCCGGACGCCGCGACGCTCAACGGCAACGGCGAGGTCCTGGCGAGTGAGACGCCGGGTGGTGTGCCGGCGAAGCGGATCGGATCGCTCGAGGTACAGGGCGAAGGCCCCCTTGTCGTCCGCGAGAAGACCCACGTCGCGTCCCCGATGACGCTCGACCAGGCGCTCTACGAGATGGAACTGGTCGGACACGACTTCTATCTGTTCGTCGACTCCGACACCAAGCAGCCCAGCGTCGTCTACCGGCGGCACGCGTACGACTACGGCGTCATCCACCTCAGCACCGATCAGATGGTGGCGCAGGCGCAGATGGCAGGCGCCAGCGGAGCGCTCGGCGGCTGACCTTGCCGAGTGAGACGCGATGACCGGTGCCCCTGGTGAGCCTGTGCGCCCCCAGGGGCACCGGTATGCGACCACTTCACACCGCGCTCTGTCACCTGACTGCCGCCAGAGCATGGAATCATGGCGGCAACAGCCCAACCGGTGGGCAGTTGCCTTGGGTTGGCGATGGCTCAGGACCACGGGCCGCAGCCTTCAGGGGGAGGAACGATGGCGGACAGCTTCGGACCGATGCATGACGAGGACGTGGACGACGGCGTCGTCGGCATGGGCCCGGAGGAGGGCTCCGCACGCAAGGAGCCCATCCGTGTCCTCGTCGTGGACGACCATGCCCTTTTCCGTCGCGGCCTGGAGATCGTGCTCGCGGCGGAGGAGGACATCCAGGTCGTCGGGGAGGCGGGAGACGGCGCCGAGGCGGTCGACAAGGCCGCCGACCTGCTGCCCGACATCGTGCTGATGGATGTGCGCATGCCCCGACGGGGCGGGATCGAGGCCTGTACCTCCATCAAGGAGGTCGCACCCAGCGCGAAGATCATCATGCTGACGATCAGCGACGAAGAGGCCGATCTCTACGACGCGATCAAAGCCGGCGCCACCGGATATCTGCTCAAGGAGATCTCCACCGACGAGGTGGCCACCGCCATTCGCGCGGTCGCGGACGGCCAGTCGCAGATCAGCCCCTCCATGGCCTCCAAACTCCTCACCGAGTTCAAGTCGATGATCCAGCGGACCGATGACCGCCGTCTGGTGCCCGCACCCCGGCTGACCGACCGGGAACTGGAAGTCCTCAAACTCGTCGCCACCGGAATGAACAACCGGGACATCGCCAAGCAGTTGTTCATCTCGGAGAACACCGTGAAGAACCACGTGCGCAACATCCTGGAGAAGCTGCAACTGCACTCCAGGATGGAAGCCGTCGTCTACGCGATGCGG
Source organism: Streptomyces sp. NPDC048664 (assembly GCF_040650555.1). NCBI lineage: Bacteria > Bacillati > Actinomycetota > Actinomycetes > Kitasatosporales > Streptomycetaceae > Streptomyces > Streptomyces sp. NPDC048664. The sequence continues at coordinate 14,445 of NZ_JBEZHK010000021.1, forward strand.
GAGAAGATCCTCGAGATCCGCTGAGGGCGCCCAGGGCTCAGCCCACGGTGTGGGCCAGCTCCCTCAGGAGGGGTTCGCGCAGCGCCGCGGACTCCACGCGCTCCACTCGGACGTTCGTGCAGTCCACCCAGGACGCCGCCTCCAGCAGGGCCTGGGCGACGGCCGGGACCGACCGGGCATCGTCCAGCGTGACCTGCCTGGCGACCAGGGTGCGGCCCTCGCGCGCCGGGTCCACCCGGCCCACCAGCCGACCGCCCGCCAGCACCGGCATCGCGAAGTAGCCGTGCACCCGCTTCGGCTTCGGGACGTACGCCTCCAGACGGTGCGTGAACCCGAAGACGCGCTCCGTGCGCGCCCTGTCCCAGATCAGGGAGTCGAACGGCGACAGCAGCGTCGTACGGTGCCTGCCGCGCGGCGGGGTCCCAAGGGCCGCCGGATCCGCCCAGGCCGGCTTGCCCCAGCCCTCCACCGCCACCGGCACCAGACCGGAGTCGGCGATCACGGCGTCGACCTGCTCGGCCTTGAGGCGGTGGTAGTCGGCGATGTCCGCGCGCGTGCCCACCCCGAGGGACTGGCCCGCCAGGCCGACCAGGCGGCGCAGGCACTCGGTGTCGTCCAGCCGGTCGTGCAGCAGGGCCTCCGGCACGGCCCGCTCGGCCAGGTCGTACACCCGCTTCCAGCCGCGGCGCTCGACACACACCACCTCGCCGTACATCAGCGCGCGCTCGACCGCGACCTTCGTCCCGGACCAGTCCCACCACTCGCTGGTCCTCTTGGCGCCGCCCAAGTCGGTCGCGGTCAGCGGCCCTTCGGCCCGCAGCTGCTTGATGACCTGCTCATAGGCGCCCTCCGGCAGCGAGTGGCCCCAGTGCGGCCGGGAGCGGTAGGCGCGGCGCCGGAACGCGAAATGCGGCCACTCCTCGATCGGCAGGATGCAGGCCGCGTGCGACCAGTACTCGAAGGCGTGGGGGTCGGCCGGGGTCCCGCCGTCGGACGAGGGCGTCCAGTACGCCGTGTCGACCGTCTTGCGTCCCACGGCGCCCAGCCGCGCGTACGGGATGAGTTCGTGGGAGCGGGCGAGCACCGAGATCGTGTCGAGCTGGACCGCGCCGAGGTGCCGCAGCACGCCGCGGACACCCGCCCTGCGGTCGGGGGCGCCGAGGAAACCCTGGGCGCGCAGGGCGATGCGGCGGGCCTCGTCGGCGGTCAGTTCGGTGGCGGGGAGGGGAAGACTCGGCATGGTCACACGGTAGGCGGTGCCACTGACATCCCGGCCCGGGCCGGGATGCCGTCCGGTCAGCGCCGCGCTCGCTCGGGTGCCGGGACATACGGTGCCGTCGACGGCAGCCCCAGGTCCGACGGCAGCAGCGAGCCCACCCAGTAGTCCCGACGCACGCCCTTGTTGCTGACCGCCGCGCGCAGCACGCCCTCCAGGGTGAAGCCGGCCCGTTCGGCCACGGTCCGCGAGCCCGCGTTGCCGACCTCGGCGCGCCACTCCACGCGGTCCACCCCCCGCTCGGTGAAGGCCCAGCGCGACGCGGCGAGCACCGCCTCCGTGACGTACCCGTTGCCCCGGTGCTCCTTCACCGCCCAGAAGCCGACCTCCGCGACCCCGGGCGAGCGCCCTGTGAGCGCGATCATGCCCGCCAGCTCGCCGGAGCGCAGGAATACGCCGAAGGTGAACATGGAGCCGTCGGCCCAGCCGTCGGGCACCAGCTGCCCGACGAACCCCTCCGCGTGCTCGCGCAGATACGGGGACGGCACGGTGGTCCAACGCCGGATGTCCGGGTCCTGCACGGCCGCGTGCACGGCGTCGGTGTCGTCCGGCCCCACGGTGCGCAGCACAAGACGGTCGGTGGTCAGCATGACGGGTTCCATCGCCTGATTCTGCTCGCTCGCCCGCCCCCGTGCCATGACATTTCGCCCTCGCCGAACAGCGGCCCGAACAGCGGCCCGAACAGCGGCCCGAACATCGGGTCGACCCCTGGACCGAACACCCGGCCCGCGCCCCCGCCCGCCGCCGCTGCGGGCGCCGCCCCGGCGCTCCCGGCGCCACGCCGTCGCTCCCCGCGCGCTCGTCACGGGCTGAAAGGACCGTTACTTTTCGTGGCACGGACGCGGCACCTTCGGCCTCGCCCGTCCGTTGTCCATACGGCTGTCACAGGCAGACCTCCCGGTGCGGCGGGGTCCTCGCTTACGATGGCCGTTGCTCAAGCTGTCATACGTAACCGACCGTCCCAGGCCCGACCGGCAAGGAGACAAACCCCCGTGTCCGTCCTCTCGAAGATCATGCGTGCAGGCGAAGGCAAGATCCTGCGCAAGCTGCACCGCATCGCGGACCAGGTCAACTCCATCGAAGAGGACTTCATCGACCTCTCCGACGCCGAGCTGCGGGCCCTCACCGACGAGTACAAGCAGCGGTACGCCGACGGCGAGAGCCTCGACGACCTGCTGCCCGAGGCTTTCGCCACGGTGCGCGAGGCCGCCAAGCGTGTCCTCGGCCAGCGGCACTACGACGTGCAGATGATGGGTGGCGCCGCGCTGCACCTCGGCTACGTCGCCGAGATGAAGACCGGTGAGGGCAAGACGCTCGTCGGCACCCTGCCCGCGTATCTCAACGCCCTCTCCGGAGACGGCGTCCACATCGTCACGGTCAACGACTACCTGGCCGAGCGGGACTCCGAGATGATGGGCCGGGTCCACAAGTTCCTGGGCCTCGAAGTCGGCTGCATCCTGGCCAACATGTCGCCGGCCGAGCGCCGCGAGCAGTACGGCTGCGACATCACCTACGGCACGAACAACGAGTTCGGCTTCGACTACCTGCGCGACAACATGGCGTGGTCGCAGGACGAGCTCGTCCAGCGCGGCCACAACTTCGCGATCGTGGACGAGGTCGACTCCATCCTCGTGGACGAGGCCCGTACGCCGCTGATCATCTCCGGCCCGGCCGACCAGGCCACCAAGTGGTACGGCGACTTCGCCAAGCTGGTCACCCGCCTGAAGAAGGGCGAGGCGGGCAACCCCCTCAAGGGCCTGGAGGAGACCGGCGACTACGACGTCGACGAGAAGAAGCGCACGGTCGCCATCCACGAGTCCGGCGTCTCCAAGGTCGAGGACTGGCTGGGCATCGACAACCTCTACGAGTCGGTGAACACCCCGCTGGTGGGCTACCTGAACAACGCCATCAAGGCCAAGGAGCTCTTCAAGAAGGACAAGGACTACGTCGTCATCGACGGCGAAGTCATGATCGTCGACGAGCACACGGGCCGTATCCTCGCCGGCCGCCGCTACAACGAGGGCATGCACCAGGCGATCGAGGCGAAGGAAGGGGTGGACATCAAGGACGAGAACCAGACGCTCGCCACGATCACCCTCCAGAACTTCTTCCGCCTCTACAACAAGCTCTCCGGCATGACCGGTACGGCGATGACCGAGGCCGCCGAGTTCCACCAGATCTACAAGCTCGGCGTGGTCCCGATCCCGACGAACAGGCCGATGGTCCGCAAGGACCAGTCCGACCTGATCTACCGGACCGAGGTCGCCAAGTTCGAGGCGGTCGTGGACGACATCGCCGAGAAGCACGAGAAGGGCCAGCCGATCCTGGTCGGCACCACCTCGGTCGAGAAGTCCGAGTACCTCTCGCAGCAGCTGGCCAAGCGCGGCATCCAGCACGAGGTGCTGAACGCCAAGCAGCACGAGCGTGAGGCGACGATCGTCGCCCAGGCCGGCCGCAAGGGCGCCGTGACCGTGGCCACCAACATGGCCGGCCGTGGCACGGACATCAAGCTCGGCGGCAACCCCGAGGACCTCGCCGAGGCCGAGCTGCGCCAGCGCGGCCTCGACCCCGAGGAGCACATCGAGGAGTGGGCGGCCGCGCTGCCGGCCGCCCTGGAGCGGGCCGAGCTCGCCGTCAAGGCCGAGAAGGACGAGGTCGAGGACCTCGGCGGCCTGTACGTGCTGGGCACCGAGCGGCACGAGTCGCGCCGTATCGACAACCAGCTGCGCGGTCGTTCCGGCCGTCAGGGCGACCCGGGCGAGTCCCGCTTCTACCTCTCGCTGGGCGACGACCTCATGCGCCTGTTCAAGGCGCAGATGGTCGAGCGGGTCATGTCGATGGCGAACGTGCCGGACGACGTGCCCATCGAGAACAAGATGGTCACCCGCGCCATCGCCTCGGCTCAGTCCCAGGTCGAGACGCAGAACTTCGAGACCCGTAAGAACGTCCTGAAGTACGACGAGGTCCTCAACCGGCAGCGCGAGGTCATCTACGGCGAGCGGCGCCGCGTCCTGGAGGGCGAGGACCTGCAGGAGCAGATCCAGCACTTCATGGACGACACCATCGACGCGTACGTCGGCGCCGAGACCGCCGAGGGCTTCGCGGAGGAGTGGGACCTGGACCGGCTGTGGGGTGCCTTCAAGCAGCTCTACCCGGTGAAGGTGACCATCGAGGAACTGGAGGACGAGGCCGGCGACCGGGCCGGGCTGACCGCCGAGTTCCTCAGCGAGTCCATCAAGGACGACATCCGCGCGCAGTACGAGCAGCGGGAGACGCAGCTCGGCTCCGAGATCATGCGGGAGCTGGAGCGGCGGGTCGTGCTGTCGGTTCTGGACCGCAAGTGGCGTGAGCACCTCTACGAGATGGACTACCTCCAGGAGGGCATCGGCCTGCGCGCGATGGCGCAGAAGGACCCGCTGGTGGAGTACCAGCGTGAGGGCTTCGACATGTTCACCGCGATGATGGAGGGCATCAAGGAGGAGTCCGTCGGCTACCTGTTCAACCTGGAGGTTCAGGTCGAGCAGCAGGTCGAGGAGGTTCCCGTCGAGGACGCGGCGCCCTCCTTGGAGAAGGAGGAGGCGGTGGCGGCGCAGGCCGCCCGTCCCGAGATCCGTGCCAAAGGCCTGGAGGCCCCGCAGCGCCGCGAGCGGCTGCACTTCTCCGCGCCGACGGTGGACGGCGAGGGCGGCATCGTCGAGGGCGACTTCGCCGACGACGAGGAGCCAGTGCGCTCGGAGGCGGACGGCCTCACGCGCGCCGAGCGCCGCAAGCAGGCGAAGAGTGCCGGTCGCCGCCGCAAGAAGTAAGTAGCGCCATGCCGGACGGCGTCGCCGCCTGGGCAGCGTGAGAGGCCGGGCACCCAGCAGGGTGCCCGGCCTCTCACGTCCCCGGACACGCAGTCGCCCTCCTTGACGCCACCCCCACAACGCCGCCGAGCCCTCTCGGGCCGGGCAGGCCATGCCGGCGCTCCCGGCCGGCCCGCCCGATCCCTGGCCCTCCAGCGGCCTTCCCGGACGGACCTCCAGCTCCGCCGGACCCTCGGGCCTCCCCGGGCCCCTCAGGCTTCCCGGGCTGGGGGCTTCCTGGGCTCCGCGGCTCTCGGCCCCTCAGGCTTCCCGGTCCTTCAGCCTCCCGGGCTCGGGTTCCCTGGGCTCCGGGTCTCTTGGCCCTCGGCTCTCGGCCCCGGCCCCCGGTTCGCGGGGTCTCCGGGCTTGCCGGGGCTTGCGGGGCCGTTGGGCCCCCGGTGCTGCGGGTCTCCTGACTCCTGGTCCCCGGGCCCCGTCCTCCCCGCTGGCCCGGCCCCCCTGCTTTGCCGGGTTCCTCGGGCTTCCCCGGGCTCGCGGGGCCGTTGGGCTCCTGGGCTTGTGGGTCTCCTGACCCCTGGTCTCCGGCTCCCGTCCTCCCCGCTCGCCTTGCCCCTCCCGGTTCGCCGGGGTCTCCGGGCTTGCCGGGGCTTGCGGGGTCGTTGGGCTCGCGGGGCTGCGGGTTTCCTGAGGCCTGGTCCCGGGCTCCCGTCCTCCCCGCTCGCCTCCTCCGGGTGTTGGGCTCCCGGGCTCTGTTGGACCTTCTGCACACATGGCCTCCTGGCCCCTGCCCCTCCGGTCAGTCGTCGGTGGGGTGGGGCATGCGGGGGCCGTCCAGTTCGACCGCCGTGCAGCGCCAGCGCTGGTCCGGGTCCTGTTCCAGGCGGAACGCCATCGCCCGGAGCCGGTCGCCCGCGGCGATCCGGGCGAACACCTCGATGGCGCCGGCACGGGGGACGAAGTAGCCGATGTCCCGGACGACCGGGCGCTGGCCCCCGGCGCGCAGCGGGCCGCGTTCGGCGAGCCAGGCGAGTTCGTCGTAGGCCCGGCCCCGGGTGTGGCGGAGCATGCTGTGCACGGGACGGGTCCCGCTCAGTACGCACAGCAGCCGCTCGGCGAAGAGATCGGTCGGCCGGGGCCGGGGGGCGGGAGGCTTCGCGCGGGGTGCCTCCCGGCGCGTGCCGGGGGCCGTGGTGGCCGGGCGGCGGGTGTCGTGGCGTACGGGAGGGCGGCCGCCCGGGTGGCGTCCGGTGCCGGCCGAGAGCGTGTTCCTTGTCATCACCTTGTTCATCGAGATCCCCGTCTCGCGGGACCGGCGGGTACCGGTCGGTAACTCTCGTGGGGATCCTGGCGGCGACGGGGCCGGTCCACGACGCTGCGCAAGGGCCCGGCGGGAGGCGGAGAGGTTCACCTATCAGGGTGAGGGGCCGGGCGGAATTCCTGGCGGCGGCTGAGGGGCACCGGGTGACCCGCCGGGACGCGGGCTGACGGTGGCGCAGGGGTCTGCCGGGGCCCGAAGGGGGACGCCCGCACGTATCCTGGGATGACTCGCCGGTGCCCTCACCTGGGCCGTCCGGCGGCCCTGACCGACTACGAAAGCGGCTCACCATGCGCGTCTACGTCCCCCTGACCCTCTCCGGTCTCGCCGAGGCGTACAGGACGGGTGAGCTGGGCGCGGGGCCGTTCGTCGCGTACGCCGTGACACCCGCGCTGCGCGAGTGGTACCTCTCCGACGACATCGAGGAGCTGGAGTACGCGGCGCTGAGCCGGGCCGCGCTCGCCTCGCTGCGCCTGCTGGCGGCGGACCCGAAGGCACCGCGCCGCAGGGCGGTCGTCGCGGTCGACGTACCGGACGGCACGGCGGTGGCCGATCCGGACCGCGGTCTCGACCCCGTCGCGCTCGGCGAGGTGACGGTGAGCGGGACCGTGCCGTTGTCCAAGGCCGCCGCGGTGCACGCCGACGCGGACGACGCCGACGCGGATGTGACGGCGGCCGCCGAGGCGCTGGGGAAGGCGGACCGCGGCGACGACGACGCGCAGTTCGTCGTGGACGGCGCCGAGGACCACGAGCTGCTCTGGTACGCGACCCAGGAGATCCCGAACCTGCTGGGCCGTACCGGCTGACCGGCCGACCGCGCGACCCGCCGACCGGGTAGTTTCTGTGGCATGGGGACGCACGACAACGCGCACATCGTCTGGGACTGGAACGGCACGCTGTTCCACGACAACGAGGCGATCATCGGGGCGACGAACGCCGCCTTCGTCGAGCTGGGGCTTGAGCCGATCACGCTGGAGAAGTACCGGGCGCTGTACTGCGTGCCGGTGCCGAAGTTCTACGAGCGGCTGATCGGACGGCTGCCGACGGACACGGAGTGGGAGGTCATGGACGAGATCTTCCACCGCTACTACGCGGAGCACCGGCACGGCTGCGGGCTCACCGAGGGAGTGGCCGAACTGCTCGCGGGATGGCGTTCGGCGGGCCGCAGCCAGTCGATCCTGAGCATGTACGTGCACGAGGAACTGGTCCCGCTGGTCCGGGGGTTCGGGATCGAGGCGCACTTCGTGCGGGTCGACGGGCGCACCGGCCCGTCCGGCGGGAGCAAGGCCGAGCACATGGTGCGGCATCTCCAGGCGCTCGACGGCGTCGACCCGTCGCGCACCGTGGTGATCGGTGACGCGGCGGACGACGCGGTGGCGGCACGGTACGTGGGCGCGCGGGCGGTGCTGTACACGGGCGGTTCCCATGGGCGGGCCAGCCTGGAGCAGGTCGGCGTCCCGGTGGTGGACTCGCTCCAGGAGGCGGTCGAGGAGGCCGAGCGGCTGGTGAGGTGAGCGCCGCTCCCGGCCGTCAGGTCACCGGTGCCTTCGCGCGCAGGATCGCCAGGAACTCGCGCATCCAGCCCGGGTGGTCCGGCCAGCCGCGGGAGGAGACGAGGGTGCCGTCCACCACCGTCTCGGCGTCCCGGAAGGTGGCCCCGGCCGCCTGCATGTCCAGTTCCAGGGCCGGATAGGCGGTCACGCGGCGTCCGTGCAGCGCGTCGACCGCCGCGGTGAGCAGCGGACCGTGGCAGATCTGGGCGACCGGCTTGTCGGTGTCGAAGAACGACTTGAGGATCTTGCGGAGCTCGGGATCGTTGCGGAGGTACTCCGGGGCGCGCCCGCCGGGGACGACGACCGCGACGTAGTCCCCGGGGTCGACCTCGGAGAAGGCGAGGTCGGCGGGCCAGCTGTAGCCGGGCTTCTCGGTGTAGGTGTCGAAGCCGGGCTCGACGTCATGGACGACGAAGCGGAGGGTCTTGCGGGTCGGGGCCGCGATATGGACCTCGTAGCCCTCCTCGCGCAGACGCTGGTAGGGGTAAAGGACCTCCATCGACTCGGCGGCGTCGCCGGTGACGATCAGGATCTTCTGCGTCATCGTGGCTGTGCTCCCTCGCTCGTGCGGACGGCCCCCGCACCCGCCCGTACCGCTCGTACAGCGGTGTTCACCGCTCGTACGGCCGTGCTAGAGCCCCTCGGGCCGGCCGTGGGAACGGTGCTCGTACGAGGGGTGCGTACGGTCATGCCCGTAGGGCCCCGTACCACCGTGCGCGTACGGCACCCCGCGCCGCGGCCCGTACAGCCATGCTCGCACCGTCGCACCCGCCCGGCATCGGGGCAGCACGCGGCGGTGCGACCCCGTGTCGCCGCCCAGGCTGTCCGGCCTGCACGGCATCGCCCGTCACGTCCCTGTGCAGATCGTCAAAGTTCGACCCCTGGTTTTGTACACATACGGCTCATGACGTGCCCCCCGTCGGGAGCGATAGCCTGGTGGCGTGATCAGCGCGATACGTCGCGGGGGCGTCAGCGCCCCTGCCCTGCGCCCGGTGAGCACGGAGGACATCCGTGACCGGGCGGCGGTCGCTGGTCTTCGCAGGCGGGGCCGGTCGAACAGGGCGCCGCAGGCGCCCGGCACGGCGACCGGGGCGCCATCGACGCCGAGGGCGCGCATCGCGCCGACAGCGGCGTCACCGTCGCCGAGGCCGGAGAAACCGGCCGACACCCCACCTCGCACCTCTCCAGGCGGCACGGCGTCGTATCCGACCGGACACCCCGCGTCACGACGTCACGTCGGAGAAGAGACCGAACTTCCTTCAACGTCTCGCAACGGCGCGCGACAGGAGCCAGAGGACAATGCAGACCAAGCTGGACGAAGCCAAGGCCGAGCTGCTCGAAAGGGCCGCACGGGTAGCTGAGAACAGCCCGGTCGGGGGGTATCTACCGACTGGGACGACGGGCGAGGGCACCCCGGACCGGGACACCGTGCTCGCGTTCCTCCAGCGCTACTACCTGCACACCGCCCCGGAGGACCTGGCCGACCGCGACCCGGTCGACGTCTTCGGAGCCGCCTTCTCGCACTACAGACTGGCCGAGACCCGCCCTCAGGGCACGGCCAACGTACGGGTCCACACCCCGACCGTCGAGGAGAACGGCTGGACGGGCAGCCACTCCGTCATCGAGGTCGTCACCGACGACATGCCCTTCCTGGTCGACTCCGTCACCAACGAGCTGTCGCGGCAGGGGCGCGGTATCCACGTCGTCATCCACCCCCAGTTCGTCGTCCGGCGCGACCTGACCGGCAACCTCCTGGAAGTGCTGCATGACGTGCCCGCCGGCGAGCTGCCGCACGACGCGCACATCGAGTCGTGGATCCACGTCGAGGCCGACCGCGAGACCGACCGGGCCGACCTGAAGCAGATCACCGCCGACCTGCGGCGTGTCCTGTCCGACGTCCGCGAGGCGGTCGAGGACTGGGAGAAGATGCGCGAGGCCGCGCTGCGGGTGGCCGAGGGCCTCCCGAAGGAGCCCGTGCCCCAGGAGGTGCCCGAGGCGGATCTGGTGGAGGCCGGGGAGCTGCTGCGCTGGCTGTCCGCCGACCACTTCACCTTCCTCGGCTACCGCGAGTACGAGCTGCGCGAGGACGACTGCCTGGCCGCCGTGCCCGGCACCGGGCTCGGCATACTGCGATCCGACCCGCACCACGCGGGTGACGACCAGCACCCCGTCAGCCCCTCCTTCGAGCGGCTGCCCGCCGACGCCCGGGCCAAGGCCCGCGAGCACAAGCTGCTGATCCTCACCAAGGCCAACAGCCGCGCCACCGTGCACCGCCCCTCGTACCTCGACTACGTGGGCGTGAAGAAGTTCGACGAGAACGGCAACGTCGTCGGCGAGCGCCGCTTCCTCGGCCTGTTCTCCTCCGCCGCCTACACCGAGTCCGTGCGCCGCGTGCCCGTCATCCGGCACAAGGTCGCCCAGGTCCTCGAGGGCGCCGGGTTCTCGCCGCACAGCCACGACGGCCGCGACCTGCTCCAGATCCTGGAGACCTACCCGCGCGACGAGCTGTTCCAGACCCCGGTGGACGAACTGCGCTCCATCGCCACCTCCGTCCTCTACCTCCAGGAACGCCGCCGGCTGCGGCTCTACCTGCGTCAGGACGAGTACGGGCGCTACTACTCGGCCCTGGTCTACCTCCCGCGCGACCGCTACACCACGGGCGTGCGCCTTCGGATCATCGACATCCTGAAGGAGGAACTCGGCGGCATCAGCGTCGACTTCACGGCCTGGAACACCGAGTCGATCCTCTCCCGGCTGCACTTCGTGGTCCGCGTCCCGCAGGGCACCGAGCTTCCCCAGCTGTCCGACGCGGACAAGGACCGCATCGAGGCCCGGCTGGTCGAGGCCGCCCGCTCCTGGGCGGACGCCTTCGGCGAGGCGCTGACCGCCGAACTCGGCGAGGAGCGCGCCGCCGAGCTCCTGCGCCGCTACGGCCACGCCTTCCCCGAGGGCTACAAGGCCGACCACACCCCGCGCGCCGCGGTCTCCGACCTGGTCCACCTCGAACAGCTCACCACAGAGGCGGGCGGCCGGAACTTCGCCCTGAGCCTGTACGAGCCCGTGGGCGGCGCGGCCGGCGAGCGCCGCTTCAAGATCTACCGCAAGGGCGAGGCCGTCTCGCTGTCCGCCGTGCTGCCCGTGCTCAGCCGCCTCGGCGTCGAGGTGGTGGACGAGCGGCCCTACGAGCTGCGCTGCACCGACCGCACGACCGCCTGGATCTACGACTTCGGTCTGCGGCTGCCCAAGGCGCTGACCGGGAACGGCGACTACCTCGGCGACGACGCCCGTGAGCGCTTCCAGGACGCCTTCGCGGCCACCTGGACCGGGCAGGCCGAGAACGACGGCTTCAACGCCCTCGTGCTGAGCGCCGGGCTCACCTGGCGGCAGGCGATGGTGCTGCGCGCGTACGCCAAGTACCTGCGGCAGGCTGGTTCGACCTTCAGCCAGGACTACATGGAGGACACCCTCCGCGACAACGTCCACACCACCCGGCTGCTGGTCTCCCTCTTCGAGGCGCGGATGTCCCCGGACCGCCAGCGCGCCGGTCTCGAACTGACCGACGCCCTGCTGGAGGAGCTGGACGCCGCCCTGGACCAGGTCGCCTCCCTGGACGAGGACCGGATCCTGCGGTCCTTCCTCACCCTGATCAAGGCGACGCTGCGCACCAACTTCTTCCAGCAGTCGGAAGGCGGCAAGCCGCACGACTACATCTCGATGAAGTTCGACCCGCAGGCCATCCCGGACCTTCCCGCGCCGCGCCCGGCGTTCGAGATCTGGGTGTACTCGCCGCGCGTCGAGGGCGTGCACCTGCGCTTCGGCAAGGTCGCGCGAGGCGGTCTGCGCTGGTCCGACCGGCGCGAGGACTTCCGTACCGAGATCCTCGGCCTGGTCAAGGCGCAGATGGTGAAGAACACCGTCATCGTGCCGGTCGGTGCGAAGGGCGGCTTCGTCGCCAAGCAGCTTCCCGACCCGGGCGCGGACCGGGACGCGTGGCTCGCCGAGGGCATCGCCAGCTACCGGACGTTCATCTCGGCGCTGCTCGACATCACCGACAACATGGTGGCCGGCGAGATCATGCCGCCCGCCGACGTGGTCCGGCACGACTCGGACGACACCTACCTGGTGGTCGCGGCGGACAAGGGCACGGCGACGTTCTCGGACATCGCCAACGAGGTCGCCGGGAAGTACAACTTCTGGCTCGGTGACGCCTTCGCCTCCGGCGGCTCGGCCGGCTACGACCACAAGAAGATGGGCATCACCGCCCGCGGCGCCTGGGAGTCCGTGAAGCGGCACTTCCGGGAGCTCGGCGTGGACACGCAGGCCGAGGACTTCACGGTCGTGGGCGTCGGCGACATGTCCGGCGACGTCTTCGGCAACGGCATGCTGCTCTCCGAGCACATCCGCCTGGTGGCGGCCTTCGACCACCGGCACATCTTCATCGACCCCGATCCCGACGCGGCGACCTCGTACGCGGAGCGCCGCCGCCTGTTCGAGCTGCCGCGCTCCTCGTGGGCCGACTACGACAGCGAGCTGCTGTCCGCCGGCGGCGGGGTGTTCCCCCGCTCGGCCAAGGCGATCCCGGTCAACGCGCACATCCGCGAGGCTCTCGGCATCGAGGGCACCGTCACCAAGATGACCCCGGCCGACCTGATGCGGGCCATCCTGAGGGCGCCCGTCGACCTGCTGTGGAACGGCGGCATCGGCACCTACGTCAAGTCGTCGGCGGAGTCGAACGCGGACGTCGGCGACAAGGCGAACGACGCCATCCGCGTGGACGGCGCCGACCTGCGGGTCAACGTCGTCGGCGAGGGCGGCAACCTCGGCCTGACCCAGCTCGGCCGGATCGAGTTCGCCCAGCACGGCGGCAAGATCAACACGGATGCCATCGACAACAGCGCGGGCGTGGACACCTCCGACCACGAGGTGAACATCAAGATCCTGCTCAACGCGGTCGTGGCCAACGGCGACCTGACGGTCAAGCAGCGCAACCAGCTGCTCGCGGAGATGACCGACGAGGTCGGCGCGCTGGTGCTGCGCAACAACTACGCGCAGAACACGGCCATCGCCAACGCCCTGTTCCAGTCGAAGGACATGCTCCACGCGCAGGCGCGCTTCCTGCGCCACCTGGTGCGCGAGGGCCACCTCGACCGGGCCCTGGAGTTCCTGCCCACCGACCGGCAGATCCGCGAGCGCCTGAGCGGCGGACAGGGCCTGACCGGGCCCGAGACCGCCGTCCTGCTGGCGTACACGAAGATCACGGTGTCCAAGGAGCTGCTGGAGACGCCGCTGCCCGACGACCCGTATCTGCGCAGCCTGCTGCACGAGTACTTCCCGACGGCGCTGCGCGAGAGGTTCTCCGAGCAGATCGACGCCCACGCGCTGAGCCGTGAGATCGTGACGACCCTGCTCGTCAACGACACGGTCAACACGGGCGGCACGAGCTTCCTGCACCGCATGCGCGAGGAGACCGGCGCCTCGCTGGAGGAGATCGTCCGGGCGCAGACCGCGTCCCGCGTGATCTTCAACGCGGGCGCCGTGTGGGACGCGGTGGAGGAGCTGGACAACCGGGTGGACGCCGACGTCCAGACCCGTATCCGGCTGCACTCGCGCCGGCTGGTCGAGCGCGGTACGCGCTGGCTGCTCAACAACCGGCCGCAGCCGCTGGAGCTGACCGACACGATCGCGTTCTTCAGGGACCGGGTCGAGCAGGTCTGGAGCGAACTGCCCAAGCTGATGCGCGGCGCCGACCTGGAGTGGTGGGAGAAGATCCACGACGAGCTGATGGAGGCGGGTGTCCCGGACGAGCTCGCCACGCGCGTGGCCGGGTTCTCCTCCGCCTTCCCCGCGCTCGACGTGGTCTCGGTCGCCGACCGCACGGGCCAGGACCCGCTGGCCGTCGCCGAGGTCTACTACGACCTCGCCGACCGGCTGCGGATCACCCAGCTCATGGACCGCATCATCGAGCTGCCGCGCGCGGACCGGTGGCAGTCCATGGCCCGTGCCGCCATCCGCGAGGACCTGTACGCGGCGCACGCGGGTCTGACGGCCGACGTCCTGTCGGTGGGCAACGGCAGCGACACGCCCGAGCAGCGGTTCACCGCCTGGGAGGACAAGAACGCGGCGATCCTGGCGCGGGCGCGGACCACGCTCGACGAGATCGCCGGCTCGGACGCGTTCGACCTGGCGAACCTCTCGGTGGCCATGCGGACGATGCGGACTCTGCTGCGCACGCGCAGCTAGGTTTCTGCGAGGATGCGGGACACCGCACGGCCAGGCCGTGCGGTGTCCCGCATCCCGTTCTCCTGGGCTCCTTGCCGATCCTTGGGGGAATTCTGAATCCGGGCTTACCTCTTCCTGCTAAACGGGGCATTCGGGCCAAGGTCTGGCCCCTCGTCCGACAAGCGTGAAGGACCCGCACCCGTGTCAGTGAACCTCTCCGAGCGGCGGCCCGCGGTCGCCCGCCCGGTAGCCGAGCCCGTCGCCCCCGTACCCGTGCGGGCGGCCAGACGGGCGCGGCGGATCGCGGTCGAGGTGGCCAAGTTCGGCGTCGTCGGCGGCAGCGGTGTCGCGGTCAACTTCCTCGTCTTCAACGTCCTGCTGCACGGACTGCGATGGGCGCCGATGACGGCGACCGTGCTCGCCAGCGTCGTCGCGATGGGCACCAACTACCTGGGCTTCCGCTTCTTCGCCTACCGGGACCGCGCCTCGCGCTCCCGCGGGCAGATCCTGCTGTTCTTCGCCTTCAGCGGCATCGGCGTGGTGATGGAGAGCCTGCTGTTCTACGCCGGCTACCACGGGCTGGCCATGAGCGACCCGCTGTGGTCCAACGTGGCCAAGGCGTTCTCCATCGTCCTGGCGTCCGCGTTCCGCTTCCTGGTGTACCGGACCTGGGTGTTCCAGCACGGCGCGAAGAGGGGTCCGGGCGCGCGATGAGTATCGCCTCGACCACGGGAACGAACGGCCCCGGCCCGTCCGGCGGGCCGGGACGGCGGCGTCCCTGGACGGCCCTCGCCGCCGCCGGCACGCCCCGCGGAGCCGCGGGAGCCGTGCTGTGGGCGGCGGCGGCACTGCTCACGGTGCTGATGCTGCTGGTGATCGTACGGCTGCCCTGGGCCGGTGACCTGGGCATGCACGCCGCGACCGTGGAACGGCTGCGGCGCCATCTGACGGACCCGGGCAACCCCCTGGTCGACGAGAACACGCCGAGCCCCTACTACTCGCCGTGGACCGTCTTCCTCGGCGTCCTCGCCCGCCTCACCGGAGCCTCCGTCTGGGTGGTGCTGCGCGCCGGTGCGCTGATCAGCCTGACGCTGCTGCTCACCGGGGTGTGGCGTTACGTCCGCGCGCTCGGCTCCGGCCGTCTCGCGCCGCCGCTCGCGCTGCTGTGCCTGGTGCTCCTGTGGGGCACGCAGGTGTTCAACTGGAGCGGTTTCCTCGGGCTGAACTCGCTGGCGCTGACGGTGGCCTATCCGAGCGTGTTCGCCCTGGGGCTCGCCTTCCACTTCTGGGCGACGCTGAGCCGGGCGCTGAAGGACCCGCCCGCCGGATGGACCCTCTTCCTCGGCCTCGGCGCGATGTGGGCGGCGATCCTGCTCAGCCACCAGTTCACCGGGGTGGTGGCGACGCTGGGCGCGCTGGCGACGGTCGGGGGAGCACGGACGGCACGCCTCGTGTGGCCGAGGCTCGCGGCGGCGGTCGCGCTCGGCGTCGCGATCCTCGCCCTGTGGCCCTACTACGACTTCTTCGGCCTGTTCGGCGTCGGTGGGCTCGAAGCCATCCACCGCCCGCTCTACCAGCACCTGTTCGCGCGGTTCTGCCTCGTGCTGCTCGGTGTGGCGGCGCTGGCCGTCCGGGCGCGCAGGGACCGGCGGGACCCGCTGGTGCTGTTCTTCCTGCTCGGCGTGCTGGTGTTCGCGGCGGGCGGCCTGAGCGGCCACTACTCTTGGGGGCGGGCGCTTCCGGCGGTGGTGATCCCGGCGCAGCTGGCGGCGGCCGTGGAGGTGGCCGGGGCGGCACGGGGCAGGGCGCGGGCCGTGGCGGCCGGGGTGCTGGCCCTCGCGCTGGCCGCGGGCGCGTGGACGCAGGCGCAGACCGTGGGGTACGTGGTGGGCGGCAAGGCCCTGCCCGGGCCCCTCGCCGCGAAGTACCACAAGCCGTGGGTGGGCTACCACTGGATCACGCCCTGGGTGGGCTACGGCGACGTGGTGATGGCGAAGACCTTCCCGGCCCGGCAGATCGCCGCGTACGGGCCCTACACCGTGCAGCCCGGGTATCCGGACTTCTTCCTGCCGGACCAGGCGAAGCGGGACGCGGCCGTGGAGACCTACTTCGGTGCCGGCCACTCGCGTGCCGCGCGGCTCGCCGTACTGCACGAGTACGGGGTGCGCTGGGTGGTGCAGTGGCCCTCGGACGGCGGACTGCCGCCCAGGGACCCGGCGTTGCGCAAGGTGGCCACGGGACCCGGCGGCCGGCTGCTGTACGAGGTCGTGCGCTGATCGGTCCCGTTCCACCGAGGACGGCCGCCGACGCGACGGGGCGGTGAGGGCCACCTGCCCTCACCGCCCCGCGCGGCGTTCCGTACTAGCGCAGCGCGCTCTTGACCAGCCGGGCCGCTCGCCGCACCCGTGGGCCGGCCACCTTGCGGACCACCGGGCCGATCCGGGCCGTGACGCCCACCGGGCGCCAGCGGATCTGCAGGCGGCCGGGGCCGCGGCCCTCGGGCTCCACCGTCATCTCGTGCGGCAGCGTGCCGACATGGGTCGCCGTCCGGGATCGGAAGTCCAACGGGGCGAGGAGAATGCCCCAGTTGGTCAAGCCCTGCTGCTCCAGGCGCAGTTGCGGGTGGCGGATGCCCTCGAAGCCCTGCACGGGCAGTTGTGCCGCCCCCAGGTCGAGGCGCACGTTCCCCTCGAACACACCGGGGCGCACCGGGTCGAGACGGAAGGCCGTCACCAGGCGGCGCCTCGCGGGCGAGACCACCACACTCGCCCGCTGCGGTCCCACCGGAAGCCGCAGCCCCGGGTCGTAGGTGCGCACGGTCAGATCGACCGAGGCGCCGGGACCCGGTGTCACGGAGGTGATCTCGTGGCGGAACAGGGCGCTCGGGAAGGGCCGGAACTCCAGCTCCAGGTCACGGACGTCGAGTTCACGCCGAGCCCCGTCGGACGAGGGCACGTGCGCGCCCCAGTACACGGCCCCCGACCCGTCCGTCACCGTCCGCGCCGGGGCGACCCCGTGGCCCAGCCCGCGCGCGGCCGACTGCGCCTCGGCCAGCCGGCCGTCGCGCACCAGCTGGATCACCACCCGCTCCGTGCGCGGCAGCCGGGCGAACGCGCCGGGCGCCAGCGTCTCGAGGTAGGGCGTCACCAGGTCCGCGAACCCGGCGAGCCACTCCTCGTCCCGGTAGGGCAGGTCACCGGCGTACATGCGGAAGTCGTGCTTGAGGAACTTGTAGTCCTTCTCCTCGCGCAGCCCCTCGTGCCCGCTCCCGGTCAGGAAGTCGTCGATCAGCGTCTGCACGTGGATGCGGTCGCGGACGTTCGACAGCTTGTGCCGCTGGTTGGAGATGGAGGCCGACTCCGCGGCCACGAACGGGGCGATGTACCAGCGGTACACCGGCTCCGGGACGACCGTGAAGGAGCGCGCCAGGCAGTACGCCTGCGCCGAGAACAGCTGGTCCTCGTAGTGGATGCCCTCGGGGAAGCGCAGCCCGTGCCGGTCGAGGAACTCGCGGCGGTACATCTTGCTGGTCGACAGGTGCTCGAACAGCAGGCCAGGTTCGGAGTCGATGCCCTCGACCGTGCGCCGTTCGGCGACCAGGTGCGGCATCCAGGTGGTGACGCGGCCGGTGTCCACGCGGACCCGCTCCACCGCGCCCATGGCGAAGTCGATCTCGCGCTCGCGGTGCGCGGCCAGCAGCAGTTCCACGGCGTTCGCGGGCAGTTCGTCGTCACTGTCCAGGAACATCAGATACGGCGCCCGGGCGATCTCGACGGCCCGGTTGCGCGGTGCGCTGCACCCGCCGCTGTTCTCGGGCAGCCGCAGATAGCGCACCCGCTCGTCCTGGGCCTCCAGCCGGCGCGCCACCGCGGGGGTGTCGTCCGTCGAGTGGTCGTCGCTGATGATCACTTCGATGTTGGAGTGGGTCTGCCGCAGCAGCGACTGGACCGCGCGCGGCAGGCGCTCCGCGTCGTTGAAGACGATGACGGTGATCGTCGCGTCGGGGGTCCGGGTCGTCGTCATCGCTCCATCGCCTCCTCGGGGGTCGGGGCCGGGGTCCGTTCGTCCACCGGGACGATCGGCGGCAGGGATTCCTCGCTCTCGCCGAGGAACACGCGGCGGACGACGCGTTCGGCGGCGTGCCCGTCGTCGAACTCGCAGAAGCGGCGCCGGAAGGCGGCCAGCGCCTTCATCGCCGCCTCGTCGCGCCAGGCGTCCGTCTCGAAGAGCGTCGCCAGCTCGTCCTGGCTGCGGGCCACCTGGCCCGGAGCGTGCTCCGTCAGGTCGAAGTAGACACCGCGGGTCTTCGCGTACGTCTCCCAGTCGTCGGCGAAGATCACGATCGGCCGGTTCAGGTTGGCGTAGTCGAACATGATCGACGAGTAGTCCGTGACCAGGGCGTCGGCCGCCAGGGAGAGTTCCTCCACGGGGTCGTACGACGACACGTCGATCACCCGGCCCGAGCGGCGCAGCCCGGTGAGGGGGGAGGCGGCCCCGCCGTAGAAGTAGTGGCCGCGCACCAGCAGGACCGTGTCCTCGCCGAGCCGGTCGGCGAGCGAGGCGAGGTCCAGGCGCGGGGTCCAGCCCGCCTCGTAGTCGCGGTGGGTGGGGGCGTAGAGGATGGCGCGGCGGTCCGGTGCGATGCCGAGCCGCTCCCGGATGGCGCGGACGTCCTGCGCCGTCGCCGAGTAGAAGACGTCGTTGCGCGGGTAGCCGTAGTCCAGCTCGGTGTAGCGCGAGGGGTAGGCGCGCTGCCACATGCGGGTGGAGTGGCTGTTGGCCGAGACGCTGTAGTCCCACTTGTCGATGCGGGCCAGCAGGGCGTCGAAGTCCAGGCCCTTGGAGGCGGCCGGGAAGTCGACCTGGTCCAGGCCCATGCGCTTGAGCGGGGTGCCGTGATGGGTCTGGATGTGGACCGCGTCGGGCCGCTTCACCACGGAGTTGGGGAAGTTGACGTTGTTGACCAGGTACTTGGCCTTCGCCATCACGTCCCAGTAGCGGCGGGTGCCGGCGATGATGTGGTCGGTGCCGGGCGGCAGCAGCGCGGCCTTCTGCCGGGCGACCACCCACACGGGGTGGATGTGCGGGGCGAGTTCGGCGAGCTTCGCGGCGATGGCGGCCGGGTTGCAGGCCACCCCGCGGTCCCAGTAGGCGGAGAAGACGGCCAGGTCGGGGTCGACGGGCTCGCTCAGGGCCCGCCGGTAGCGGTAGTCGGTGAGCTTGGCGCCCACCGCGCGCTTGCCGGTCACGACCGCCGCCTTCACCCCGCGCCGCTTCTGGTTGGCGGCCTGGAAGGCGCGGTACTTGGTGTACGCGTTCTCCTCCAGGAGCGAGTGGCGGATGCCCTCGAAGCCGCCGGGGCGCTGGTGGTGCTCCGGGCGCCAGGCCACGGCGGCCCGGGACGCCCGGGCGAAGAACTCCCGGCCGACGTGGTCCGGCAGCGTGCTGCGGGCGAACGTGCGCAGCAGATCGCGCACCATCACGTCGTACAGGACCGCCCGGGGCCCCTCGGGGGCGCCCTGGTCCGCGAGGAGCCGGTGCAGGCGCTCGTACCGTTCGACGGCCGCGTACCGCTCGGTGGCGGTCACCGGCGGCAGGCTCTCCTCGCGCAGTTCCCGGGTCTCGTACGCCACCTGGTTGAGCGCGGCGATCTCGCGGGCGTGCAGGAGCAGGGCGAGGCAGACGTAGGTCTCGTCGTCCCGGAACTCGCCGTCCGCGACGTCCGCGGAGACGTCCTGGGAGCGCCAGAAGTCGGCGCGTATCACGCGATTGCCCAGGATCGACGTCAGCCGTACCAGCTGGGGGAAGTCGGCGAGCGGGACCGCGCGCCGGCCGGTCCGGGCCAGGAAGCGGCCGTCCTCGCTGGGTTCCGCCGAGGACTGCCAGGTGGAGCGGACGTGGTTGACGACCAGGACGTCCACCGAGTCGTCGAGTTCCGCCACGCGGTCGGCGATCATGCGCGCGGCGCCCGCGGGCACGCCGTCCCTGGCGTGCACGAAGTGCAGCCAGCGGCCGCTCGCCCGCTCGGCGCCCGCCGCGCGGGCCGCGCCGTCGCTGGTGCCGCCCGGCAGGGGCAGCACCACGATGCGCGAGTCCGTTGCCGCGCGCTGTTCGGCCTGCCGCCGGGCCCAGTCGCCGACGGCGGCGACGATCACCTCGGCCTCGGTGAACGGCTGGGCGGACAGGGCATCGAGGAGCTCGCCCAGATGACCTTGGGGATCGGGTCCGTGGACGATGATGCTCAGCCCTGGTTGCACGTGGCCTCCCTGTTCTTCGGACGTCCACGGCGGCACAGCTCGCGGCGGTTCCCCCTCGAACCGCGGGGAACCGCCGGTGGAACGTGTGGATGTCGGTGGGGGTGGATGGTGGAACGCCTCAAGAGGTCAGGGGCGCTTGGCCGGGGTGGCCGGGTTCTTGGGTTGGGGTGCGGCCTTGTCGCTGCCGCCCGTGAAGTCCTCGTACGCCTGGAGGACCTCCTCGGTGGGGCCGTCCATGCGCAGCTCGCCGCGCTCCAGCCACAGCACCCGGTCGCAGGTGTCCCGGATCGACTTGTTGTTGTGGCTCACCAGGAACACCGTGCCCGCCTCCTTGCGCAGCTCGCGGATGCGCTCCTCGGAGCGCTTCTGGAAGGAGCGGTCGCCGGTGGCCAGGGCCTCGTCGATCAGCAGGACGTCGTGGTCCTTGGCGGCGGCGATGGAGAAGCGCAGCCGGGCGGCCATGCCGGAGGAGTAGGTCCGCATGGGCAGCGTGATGAAGTCGCCCTTCTCGTTGATGCCGGAGAAGTCGACGATGTCCTGGTAGCGGGCCTTGACCTGCTCCCGGGACATGCCCATGGCCAGTCCGCCGAGGTAGACGTTGCGCTCGCCGGTCAGGTCGTTCATCAGGGCCGCGTTCACCCCGAGGAGGGAGGGCTGGCCGTGGGTGTAGATCCTGCCGTTCTCCACGGGCAGCAGGCCCGCGACGGCCTTGAGCAGCGTCGACTTGCCGGAGCCGTTGGTGCCGATGAGGCCGATGGCCTCGCCCTTGTAGGCGGTGAAGGTCACCTTCTTGACGGCGTGCACCCGGCGCACGCCCGCCGCCTTCTCCGCCTTCTCGCGGCGCATGATGCGGTTGAGCGCGGCGGTGGCGGAGCCGCGGCCGGCGCCGGTGCCGTTGACGCGGTAGACGATGTCGACGCCGTCGCAGATGACAGTGGGGACCGGCTTGTCGTTCAGGAGCTCAGCCACGGCCGTACCTCTCCTCTGCCTTCCAGAAGTAGATGAATCCGCCGACGCCCGCGAGCAGGGCCCAGCCCGTCGCGGCCAGCCACACGTGCGGGGGCAGCTGGTGGGCGTGGAAGCTGTCGATCAGCGCGAACCGCATGAGGTCGATGTAGACGGCGGCCGGGTTGGTCTGCAGCGCGATCGTCACCGCGTGCGGGAGATCGTCCGCCTTGGTCAGCTTGTCGATGCTCCACATGACGCCGGAGACGTACATCCAGGTGCGCAGGATGAACGGCATCAGCTGCGCGATGTCCGGGGTCTTCGCCCCCATCCGGGCCATGATCAGCGAGATGCCCGCGTTGAACACGAACTGGAGCACGAGCGCCGGGATCGCCAGCAGCCAGGAGGCCGAGACGGGCACGCCGAAGCAGAGCAGGATGACGATCAGGGCCGCCATCGAGAACAGCAGCTGCTGGAGCTGCTGGAGGCAGAAGGAGATGGGCAGGGCGGCGCGCGGGAAGTGCAGGGCGCGCACCAGGCCCAGGTTGCCGGAGACCGCGCGGGTGCCGGCCATGATCGAGCTCTGGGTGAACGTCCAGATGAACACGCCCGTCACCAGGAACGGGATGTAGTCCGGCACGTGCTTGCTGGTGCCCAGCAGGATGCCGAAGATGAAGTAGTAGACCGCCGCGTTCAGCAGCGGGGTCATGACCTGCCAGACCTGGCCGAGCTTCGCCTCGCTGTACTGCGCGGTGAGCTTCGCGGTGGCGAACGCCGTGATGAAGTGGCGGCGCGCCCACAGTTGCTGGACGTACTCGGGAAGGCTGGGGCGGGCACCGCTGACCGTCAGGCCGTACCGGGCGGCGAGCGCTGCCGGGGAACCGTCCGGATCGGTCGCTGTGGGGGGCGGTGTGTCGAGGACCTGGCTCACATCCGCTGCTTTCACTCGGGGGTCGGTCGCACGAACCGGTCCACAGACTTCCGCCGTACAAACCCCCAGTCTCGCGCCGCCATAAACCCGCTGGGTACCACTGCCCGGTTTTTCTCACTTTTCTTGCCGGGATCTTGTGTTCCTCTTGCGGGCTTGGCCTGCTCTTGGGGATTCGGGTTGCTTCTCTTTACGTCGGAACGGGACCGTATCGTCGTAACGTGAGCGTATGCCGATCCGACGTCGGAACGCAACCGTTTCGTCGTCACCGCCTATGCTGGACCGCATGACCACGAACGCCGACACTTCACAGGTGAAACGGCCCCGCCGGGCGCCCGCGGGTGCGGCCGTGCTCCGCGAGGACGTGACCGAGGCCATTCGCCTGGCCGTCTTCGGGGAACTCGCGGCCGTCGGCTACGCCCGTATGTCCATCGAGGGCATCGCGCGCCGGGCCGGTGTCGGCAAGACGGCGGTGTACCGGCGCTGGCGCTCCAAGCTGCACCTGGTGCTCGACCTGGTCTCGGCGGTGGCCGTCCAGGGCCTCCCGGCGCCGGACACCGGCTCCCTGGAGGGCGACCTCAGGCTGCTCTACGAGGTGACGTCCCGGGCCCTGCGCCACCCGGTGGCCGGCCAGATCATCCCGGACCTCCAGGCGGAGGCGGCGCGCAACCCGGAGATCGCCGAGGCCATGCAGAAGGCGCTGCGGGAGGGCCAGCAGAGCGTGGCGAGCGGCATCGTCGCCGCCGCCGTCGCCCGCGGCGAGATCGACGCGACCGCGGACGTCGACCTCGCCCTCGACCTGATCTCCGGGCCGCTGTACTGGCGCGCGGTGGTGGTCCGGGGCCCGAAGCTGCCGAAGGACTACCTGGCGGGCCTGGCCCGGGCCACGGCGGGAGCGCTCCGGGCGCTGTAGCGGGGCGGGCCCGGCGCGGGGATCCTCGTCCCCGTCCCGGGTGGGGGCATCGTCCGGTGGCCGCGTCCCGGAAGGCCGATCGCGACCACCGCCGCGCCCGCCGACCGCGGACGGCGCCCGGGCTCCAGGCCACCCTGCCCGGCGGTGGGGCCGGGATCGGCGGGAACGTGTCGTGTCCGCTCGGGCCGCGGGGCCCTGTCCCGTTCCCGGGCGGGCGGCCTCGGTGGGTGGCCATGCCCGGGAAGGGCTGCCGTGCCGCTGCCGCGTGGGCGGTGACGCCTCGGGCCCGGGCCGCGGACCGTGACACCCCCTTCGCGCGACGCCGTCCGTCCAGAAGGGCCGGGGGCGACCGGGCGGGCTCAGGTTCGGTGGAGGAGGCGGCGCAGTCTGCGGACCAGGACGGACGCCGCGCCCCGTACGCCCGGGGCCAGTCGCAGCGCCAGGGCGCCGGAGTGGGTGGCGTAGGGCTGGACCAGGAGCACGCCGTGCCGCAGGCTCGGCAGGGCGCGGCGGGACAGCAGGCCGGTGCCGGGGACGGCGTGGGCCGTGGTCTCGCAGCGCGCGCCGTCGGCGCAGTGCAGCGTCAGCCGCAGGTCCCAGGTGCCGGCGCCGAGCGCCGCGAGGTCGACCGCGCTCTCGCCGCTCCAGCCGCCGGAGCCGGCGTCGCGGCGCAGGGGGGCCGTGTACGTGCGGCTGGTGGAGGCGCCGTCCCGGGGGGTGAAGGTCACCTCGACGGCGGTCGGGCGCGCGTTCTCCATCCGCCCGTACAGCTCGTGCAGGTGCAGCCGCAGCCGGGTGCCGCCCACCCGTGGGCGCAGATGCGCGGCGATGGTCACGGGCAGATGCCGTACGGGCCGGTGGAGCAGGTGTTCCAGCCGGACCTCGGGCAGGTCCGCGGCCCAGACCGGGGTGCCGTCCGCCGCCGTGGCGTAGGGCGGGGTCAGCCGCGCGGGGCGGGCCGCGAGGGCTTTGAGCCGGTCGAGGTCGCGGGGCTCCTCGGCGGCGAGGACCACCTGGGCGACGACCCGGCCGGGCACGGAGGCCTGCGCGAGGTCGGCCTCGTCGAAGTCCGCGAGGAAGGCGCGCGTGAGCGTCCACCACTCCCTCCGGTACCCGGCGTCGCGCAGCGGCAACTCCCGGGTGTACATGCGCAGCCCGCGGTCCAGGAAGGTGGTGCGCGCGGCGCGGGCGAGCCGCTTCTCGCCGGCCTGCGACAGGATCTCGTACGCCTGCCGGGTCGCCTCCATGCGCGCCTTCCAGTTGTCGACGCCGGCGCGGTCGAGGGAGATGGACAGGCGGGCCGCCGAGCGCCGCACATGCCAGACGTAGACGGTCTCGGGCACCAGCGCGATGCCGGGCCCCGCGGCCAGCACCCGCGCGCTGAAGACGAAGTCCTCGTAGGGGAAGCGGCCGTCCGGGAAGCGGATGCCGTGCTCGCGCAGGAAGTCGGTGCGGTACAGCTTGTTGACGCACAGGGTGTCGTGCGCCAGCCGGGGGCGCTCGCTGGGGTGGGGGACCAGCGCCGGGCGCGCGTACAGCTCGGGCTGCCAGGGGACCTCGTGGCCCGAGGGCAGTTCGCGGCGCACGCACAGGCCCGCCGCCACCGGGACGCCGTGCGCGACGGCCGCCGTGAGCAGCGCCTCGACGGCTCCGGGCGGCAGGACGTCGTCGCTGTCCAGGAACATCACGTACGGGGCGGCGGCCGCGTCGATGCCGTCGTTGCGCGGGGTGCCGCAGCCGCCGCTGTTGACGGTCCTGGGGATGACCCGCACGCGCGGCTCGTCGGCCGCGAGGGCGGCCAGCAGCGCGGGGCTGCCGTCCGTCGAGCGGTCGTCGACAGCGATCACCTCGCGGACGACACCGCCCTGGGCCAGGGCGGAGCGCACCGCGTCCGTCACATGGGCGGCGTCGTCGTAGCCGATGACGACGACGCTGACCTGGGCGTCGTGAGGGTGCGTCGATTCCACGAGCGAGCACACTAGGGATCCTGGGTAATCATCCGTTAAGAAGTCGCCAACCCCCCGTCCAAGAGCCGGCCAATCCTTGCCCCGGGACGGGCCGTCCCGAGCGCCACAGGCGGGTGAAGGACAGGACCGCCGCGCAGACCAGCAGTCCGTTGCGCAGCGACATGAGCGCGCAGCCCGCCCAGGTCCCGGCCACGACCTCGGCGTAGTAGGCGGGGAACTCCACGGTGCTCACGGCGGTCGCCGCCAGGATCAGCGGTGCCACGGGGCGCTGGGTGGTGTGCCGTGACGTCAGGCACACGGCCGCCAGTCCGACCAGCCACACCATGTACTGGGGGCTGATCACCCGGCTCGTCACCGTGAACAGCAGCACGGCGGCCAGCGCCGCGTCGTACGGGGTCGCCGGTGTCCAGCGGCGGGCCCGCAGCCGCCACAGCAGCAGGAGCGCGAAGGCGAGCGCGGTCAGCGCGAGGGAGCTCAGGGCGACGGTGCGCACATGCGGGCCGACGAACTCCACGGCGCCGTACTGGTACCGGGTGCGCATCGGCCGGCCCGCCGCCCGGCGCGCCAGTATGAGCACGGTGCCGCCCAGCGACTCGATCTGCACACCCCGGCCGCCCTGCTGGCGCAGGAAGTCGAACGGGGCGCGGAACAGGGCCGTGACCAGGGCGAGCAGCGTGGCCGTGGTCAGCGCCGCGGCGGTCCAGGCCGCGCGGGTCGTCCGGCCGCGCGGTGTGCCGAGGAGCGCGAGCGCGGGCCACACCTTCACCAGGGCCCCCAGTGCCGCGAACACGCCGCTCGCCCGCCCTGAGCGGCCCAGGAGCAGCAGGGAGAGCATTGCGAACGCGGTCACCTGGACGTCGTAGCGGGCCAGCGGGATGTGCAGCAGCAGCGGGAGGCCCGCGACCCACAGGGCCGCGCCCCCGAGCGAGCGGTCCGGGCGGGTGCCCGCGCGGGCGAGGGCGAGGGCGATCAGCGCGTCGGTGAGCAGGGTGAGGGTGACGAACGCCTGGAAGTACGTCAGCCCGGGGAGCAGGGCGGGGGAGAGCAGCACCCCGCCCGCGCCCGGCGGGTACTGCCACAGGCGGTCACCCGAGGGGAAGGCGCCGTGCCTCAGGACGCCGTACCAGCCGTGGTACAGCCGTGACACCTCCCGGGAGACCCCGCCGCTGCCGAGCAGTGCGTACCGGTCGTGGGTGAGCAGCCACAGCATCAGGGCGCGGGTCAGGGCCCAGGCGGCGGCCAGGGCGAGCAACCGGCGCCGCCGGTGGTTCGTCCTGTCGAAGGGCGGCGGAATGCGAGCGGAAGGGAATGTCCTGGGCGTAGCGGGGTGGTTCGGGGCATTCTTCGAGGCACTCATCAAGCCCGGATGGTAGGCGGATTTCGTCCGTTCACGGGGAGTTGCACCATCGATGTCGAGTAAGAAATATCTAATCGCACTAAAGTCGGGCATGTTGAATGGCGTCATGAGTCGGTCGCCCGAGAGGCGCAGAGAGCGCGTGGCCGTCCTCCTGCCCGCGAGCGTCATGTTCGCGATCGGGCTGTGGGGACTGGACCGCGGCGGCATGTGGCGCGACGAGGCGGCCACGTTCGACGTCGCGCGGCGCCCGGTGCCGCAGATCTGGCATCTGCTGCACACCGTGGACGCGGTGCACGGCTTCTACTACCTGATGATGCGTCCGATCCTGGCCGTCCACCCCGGTGAGGTGATGCTGCGGCTGCCCTCGGTCTGCGGGGCGGCGCTCGCCGCGGGCCTGGTGGCCGCGCTGGGCACCCGGCTGGCCCGGCCGCGGGTGGGGCTGTGGGCGGGCCTGCTCTACGCGGTCACGCCGATGGTCGGGCACTACGCCCAGGAGGGCCGCTCGTACGCGCTGGTCGCGGCCGGGGTCGCGGGCGCGACACTGCTGCTGGTGCGGGCGGTGCGGGGCGGGAGGTGGTGGCCGTACGGGACGGTCGTCGCCGTCACCTGCGTCCTGCACGAGTTCGCCGTGCTGGCGCTGCTCGCGCACGCCTGCACGCTGGCACTCGCCCGGGTGCCGGGCCGGGTGTGGCGGGGCTGGCTGGCCGCGGCCGGGGCCGCGGTCCTCGTGCTGCTGCCCCTGGCGCTGGTGTCGCACGGCCAGGCGGCGCAGGTGGCGTGGTTGAGGAAACCGGACGTGCGGAGCGCGGAGTCGCTCCTGAGGGAGTTCACCGGCCCCTCGTGGACGGTCCTGGTGCCGTGCCTGCTGCTGGCGGCCCTGGCGCTGGCCCCGCGCCGGCCGGCCCCGGCGTGGGGCCGGGGCGTCACCCTGGCCGGGGTGGCGCTGCCCCTGGTCGTGGTGCCGCCCGCGGTGCTGATGGCGGTGTCGCGCGTCTCGCCCCTCTACTACGACCGTTATGTGCTGTACGCGCTGGCCGGGGCGCCGCTGCTCGCGGCGGCCGGCGCGGACCGGATGGCCGGCGCGGCCCGGCGCCTGCGCACCGGTGCCCCCCGGCGGCCGTGGACGGGCGGGTCCCGGGCGTCCACCGCGCTCCCCGGCAGGCATCACCCGGACGAGGGAGTCCCTCTCGGCCACCACTCCGACCCGCCCCGCGGTGGTGCCCCCGGCCCGGCCGGCAGTCACCGTCCCCTCCTCGCCCATGTGCCCCGGCCCGCGCGGCCGGCCGACGCCGGCGGCCACATCGCCCTGCGGGACGCGCCGCCCGCCCCTGCCCCCGGCGCCGCGGCGGCCGTCCGGCGCCTCTCGCCGGTGCGGCGCGACGGGACGGCGCTGCTCGGAGTGCTCGCCGTCTGCGCCGTGTTCGCCGTGCACCTCCCGGTGCTGCGGGCCGACCGCCTCGCCTCCCACCGCCCCGACGACCTCGCGGCCGTCTCGGCGTTCGCCGGCGGCCGGCTCCGGCCGGGGGACCCCGTCCTCTTCCTCCCCTCGATGGAGCGCCGCACGGCCCTGACCTATCCGGCGGGCTTCGCCGGGACCCGCGACGTGGCACTGGACGTGCCCGCCGCCGAGGACGGCTCGCTCTACGGACGCGAGACCGGTCCCCGGGAACTGCGGCGGCGGCTCGACGGGCTGACGTACGTCTGGGTGGTCGCCCGGCGGTTCGCCCTGCGCGGCTCGTGGACGCCCACCAGCCCCACCGAGAGCGCCAAACTCGCGGTGCTGCGCCGCGACTTCCGTCTCCGGCAGCGGTACACGCACGACGGCGCGGTCCTCCGGCTGTACGTGCGCCGCTGACCCGCCGCTCCCGCCGCCGGGCGGCTCACGGTCGTGCGGGGCGGTGCTCACTCGGTTGCCCGATCGTGTCCCCGGGGCGACGTGGCGAGTGCGTGGTGAGGTGAGGCGGTGTCCTTGTCGAGCCGGGGAGTGTCCATGATCGGCGCAACCAGATCCACCGCCGTCGCGGCGGGTGCCCTCTGCGCGCTCCTCGGCCCGGCGACGGCCCCGGCCGGGTCCGCGGCCGTGCCCGGTCCGTGGCGGGCGGCGGCCGCGGCGGTGCACGGCGGGTGGGGCGCCGACGACGCGCCGATCACCCGTCTGCGCACACCTCCCACCGGCACGTCGATCGCCTCGCCCGCGCGCGACACCCTCTACGCCTGCCGGGGAGGGACGCTCACCCGGCCCGACCGCCCGTGGATCGACGCGCACGGCGTGATCGACGTGCGCAGACGCCCCTTCGTCTCGGGGACCATGCACTGGCACAAGGTTCTGCGGGTGACGACGACCCCGACGACCAGGCACTTCAAGGGCAACGGCCTCCCGGGCCACGCCACCGGACGCTTCCCTGTGCGCAAGGGCACGCCCGCCTACAAGTACTACGCGGAGATCCCCGCGCACGGTTACCCCAACGCCGCGGCGATCCCCATCGAGCCATGGAACCTCGACGTCACCGTGCCCCGCCGTCCGGTCGCACGGGCGACGCCCACGTGCATCGCGCAGCTCACGACCGGGATGGCTCTGGCGGGCGGCACCTTCCACCTGGAGGTGGCCACCGACGCCGAGGACCGCCCGGTCGACCCCAACGCGGCGCTGCCCCTGGACCGCTGCTGGGGCCACCCGTACGACACGCAGTACCACTACCACGGCCCCTCCCAGACCTGCTTCGGCGCGGCGGGTTCCAGGCGGCGGGCCGGCAGGGGGCGTTCCGGGCACTCGCCGCTCGTGGGATACGCCATCGACGGCTTCGGGATCTACGGGCCGCGCGGCGAGGACGGAAGGATCGTCAGGAACAAGGACCTCGACGTCTGCCACGGCCACACGCACGCGATCATGTGGGACGGCAAGAAGGTCGTCATGTACCACTACCACCTGAACGGCGAGTACCCGTACTCGATCGGATGCTTCCGGGGTACGCCGGTGACGGTCCCCGGCGACCCGCACGGCCACGACTGGAGCCACTGACCCCGGCCGCGGGAGGGCCCGGCGGCCGGTCTCAGCCGAGGCACCCCGGGATCTCGTCCCCTGCCGCCGAGTCCAGGGCCGCCGAGTCCAGGGCGGCGGTCAGGCGGTCCAGGCGGGCCTGGAGGTCCAGGATCTCCGCCACGTCGAAGCCCGTCGCCGCGGCGATCCGGCGCGGCACCCGGGCGGCGAGCCGCTTCAGGTCCGCGCCCTCCCGCGTGAGGTGGACGCGCACGGACCGTTCGTCCTCGGCGCTGCGCTCCCGCCGCACCAGGCCCGCCGCCTCCAGGCGCTTCAGAAGCGGCGAGAGCGTTCCGGAGTCCAGCCGCAGATGCTCGCCGAGCCGCTTCACCGGCAGGTCCCCGTGCTCCCACAGCACCAGCATCACCAGGTACTGGGGATAGGTGAGCCCCAGGTCCTTGAGCACGACGCGGTAGACGCCGTTGAAGGCGCGGGAGGCGGCGTGGAGGGAGAAGCAGATCTGCCGGTCCAGCCGCAGGAACTCCTCGCCCGCGGACTCGGCGGACCCGGGGGGCGGCGCGCTTGTCATGCACCCAGGATACCTCCCGGCGGACCATTCAGTTGTGCACAACTTAATTGTGTGCTTCAATCTTCTGTGTGAGGCGGTCCGGAGCAGGAACGGAAGCCGGCCGCCGACGACTTCGAGAGGGTTGGTTTCCCATGGACGCGCTGTACACCGCTGTCGCCACCGCCACGCACGGCCGCGACGGCCGCGCGGTCAGCTCCGACGGCAAGCTGGACCTGGAGCTGGCCATCCCCGTGGAGATGGGCGGCAGCGGCCAGGGCACGAACCCCGAGCAGCTGTTCGCCGCCGGGTACGCGGCCTGCTTCGCCAGCGCGCTGGGCCTGGTCGGGCGGCAGGCGAAGGTCGACGTCAGCGACGCCGCCGTGACCGGTGAGGTCGGCATCGGCAAGCAGGGCGAGGGCTTCGGCCTCGCGGTCACCCTCCGCGTGGAGCTCCCGGACTCCGTGGACCAGGAGACCGGCCGCAAGCTGGTCGAGCAGGCCCACCAGGTCTGCCCGTACTCCAACGCGACCCGCGGCAACATCCCGGTCGAGCTCGTCGTCGAGTAACCGACCCCCCAGCCCGCGCCCGACGCCGGAGGCCTTCTCCCGGCGCCGGGCGCGTCCTTGTGTCCGACCACCGCGCGGCCGCCTTCGCCTTCGGGCAGGTGACCGGGCGCTCATGGCCGGTGGGTGGGAGGGGGTGGCTCGGGCGGGGTCAGGAACGCCGAGACCGTCGCCGTGAACGCCTGGGGCGATGCGGTGTGGATCAGGTGTCCTACCGGGATGGTGACCAGGCGCCCGCCGGGGATGCGGTGAGCCAGTTCGGCGATGCCGTCCTGCGGCACGTGGCTGCGGGGACCGCCGGCCAGGACGAGCGTCTCGGCGGTGATGCCGCCGAGACGCTCCAGCCATCGGGGGTCGGGCGCGTCGAGCTGCCTCCTGATGGCCCGCACCATCTCCCAGTCGAAGGACAGTTCGCCCTCGGGCCTGGTCGGGACGACCGGCTTGCGGGGGTGCGGAGCCGGAACGTCCTCCAGGACGAGCCGGCTCACTCGCCGCGGGTGCTCCGCCGCGAGCAGGTGGGCCACGACCCCGCCCATGGAATGCCCGATCAGGTCCACCGTGCCCAGCCCCAGCGCGTCCAGGAAGTGGAGCACGTCGTCCCGCATGAGTTCGAGCGAGTAGTCCCCCGGCCAGTCGCTCCGGCCGTGGCCGCGCAGATCGAGGGCGTACACCCGCCTGCTGAGCGCGAGGACCGGCGCCACCGCCTCCCAGTCGGTCGCGTCCTCGCCCAGCGCGTGCAGCAGGACGAGCGGTGCGGCGTCCGGCGGACCCGACACCCGGCAGGCCAGCCGGAGCCCTCCCGCGTGCACCGAGTGGTGATCAGCCATGCGCGGCCTCCCGGTCGTCCTGTCCCGTGGCCAGCGAGTCCACCAGGGCCAAGGCGTCGTCCACCGAACCCGCCGGGTCGTTCAGGGGGTACAGGACTCCGCGGACCGTGCGCGTGGAGTCCAGGACGAGGGTGAGGCGCTTGAGGCGGTCCATGCCCGCCGCGCGGAAGGTGGGCAGCCGCAGGGTGGCGGTCAGGCGCAGGTCGGCGTCGGACAGGAGCGGGAACGCGATGCGCTGGTGGCGCGCGAACGCGGCGAGCTGGTCGGGGCGCTGGGTGCTGACCCCGTGCACCCGGGCGTCGCGCTCGGCGAACTCCGCCATCCGGTCGCGGTAGGTGCACGACTCCAGCGTGCAGCCGGGGGCGCCCGGGATCCGGTCCCATCCGGGCGGGTGGCCGTGGTGGTCGGGCGCGTAGGCGCCGGGGAAGCAGTACAGGACCGTCCAGGCCCGGTCCGTCGCCACCGGGTCGACCAACGTGCCGGAGGGGCCGGCCAGTTCGAGTGCGGGCAGCCGGCGGCCCACCAGGGCGTGGACGCGCCGGGTCTCGGCGGAGTCGTCGGTGCTGGTGGCCGTGAGGGCGCCGTCCCCCATGACATGGCGGGCGCCCCAGTCCTGGAGGGCGACCAGGACGGGCAGCAGCCCGCGGCCGGCCGGGGTCAGGTGGTACTCGTACCGGGGAGGGTGCGGGTGGTACAGGCGCTTCTCCAGCACCTCGTCCGCGACCAGCGTCCTCAGGCGCTCCGTCAGCACCTTGCGGCTGATGCCGAGTCCGTCCCGCAGCGCGTCGAACTGATGCGTCCCGCCCGCGACATCGCGGATGAGCAGCAGTGTCCACGGGTCGCCGACGACCGTCAGCGCCTGCGCGATCGCGCAGTCGGGGTCGCCGAGTTCTGTGTACCGCACAGTCCATGAGTATAGTCAGTTCCCTAAGGGAACTCACTCGGTGGCCGCGGGGGGCAGCGACATGACGACGGTGGTTCGGGGACGGCGGGACGAGGAGGGGCGGCGGGGGGCCGGCTCCTCGCGCGCCGCGGTGTTCTGGCGGTACTGGGGCGCGTCCACGGTGAGCGGGCTCGGGGACGCCGTGACGGCGGTGGCCCTGCCCCTGCTCGCCGTGCTGGTGCTGCACGCCTCGGCGTTCGAGGTCAGCCTGATCACGGCCGCCTCCTACGTCGCGTGGCTGCTGATAGGCCTGCCGGCCGGAGTCCTCGTGCACCGCCTGCCCCTGCGCGGCACGCCGGTGGTGATGGACCTGCTCCGGGCCGTCGCGGTGGGCTCGGTGCCGGTGGCCGCGGCGCTCGGTGTGCTGAGCCTGGTCCACCTCGTCCTGGTGGCCCTGGTGGTCGGGCTCGCGTCCGTGGTCTTCGACGTCGGCACCTCGACGTTGCTGCCCTCCCTCGTCGGCAAGGAGGAGCTGACCGCCCGCAACAGCCTCGCCTCCGGGACCCACGCGGCGACCCAGCTCGGCGGCCCCTCCCTCGGCGGTGTGCTCGTCCAGGTGCTGGGCGCGGCGACGTCGATGGTGGTCGACACGGTCAGCTACCTCGCCTCGGCCGCTTTGATGGGCAGCCTGCCCCGGGTCGCGCACCCCGCGCAGGAGGGCCCGCGCCGCGGGATGACCGAGATGATCCGCGAGGGCTGGCGCCATGTCGTCCGCCACCCGGTCATCGGCCCGTGCGCGGCGGACGCGACGGCCCTGAACTTCGTGAACGGCGGCCTGATGGCGCTCACCCCGGTCTTCCTGGTGCGCACCCTGGACGCGCCGCCCGCCCTGGTCGGCGTGCTCATCGCGGCCGACGGTCTCGGCACCCTGATCGGCGCGGCGCTCACTCCCCGGATCGTCGCCCGCGTGGGCAGCGGACGGGCCGTCGTCTGGGCCTCGCTGGCCACGCCGTGCTTCGCGGTGCTGATGCCGCTGGCCGGGCACTCGGCCGCGCTCCTCGTGTTCGCCCTGGGATACGGCGGCTTCGGCGCGGCCGTGGTGGTGACGAGCATCGTCACCCGCACCTACCGGCAGACCGCCACACCCCCGGAGCTGCTGCCGCGCGTGATGGCGACGGTCCGCTTCGTCTCCTGGGGTGTGATCCCCTTCGGCGCGCTGGCGGCCGGGGGCGCCGCCGCCCTGTGGGGGACCCGGGCCGCCTTCGCACTGATGGCCGTCGGATCGGCGATCAGCCCGGCGATCCTGCTGGCCAGCCCGGTCCGGCGGATGCGCGAACTCGTCTGACGCGTCCCGGGCCCGGCGCTCCTGGCGGGGCGCGGTTCAGCGCCAGGTCAGTACGTCGCTCTCGCTCGCGGCCGGGGCCGGGATCGAGATCTCGACGTCGGGGTCGCCCAGCATCAGGGTGCGCACCACCCGCTCCGCCGCGCGGCCGTCGTCGTACGCGCAGAAGCGGCCGCGGAATCCGGCGCGCAGTTCCGCCGACTCCGCGTCGCGCCAGCAGCCGGACGCGAAGAGCCACGCCAGTTCGCGGTACGAGCGCGAGACATGGCCCGGCGCGTCCGCCGTGACGTCGATGTACGCGCCCCGGCTCGCCGTGAAGGCGCGCCAGTCGTCGGCGTGCACCACGATCGGGCGGTCGAGGTTGGCGTAGTCGAACATGAGGGCCGAGTAGTCGGTGACCAGGGCGTCGGAGGCGAGCATCACCTCCTCCACGTGGAGTTCGTCGGTGGCGTCGACCAGGACGCCCCGCCGGTGCAGCTCGCTCAGACCCGCCCCGCGGGCCGGGCCGTCCGCCAGCGACGGGTGCAGACGGACCACCAGGGTGTGCCCCGGGCCCAGTTCCTCGGCGAACCGGACCAGGTCGAACCGCTCCGTGTGGCCGCCCCGGACATGGTCGCGGCGGGTGGGCGCGTACAGCACGACCGTGTGGTCCTCGGGGATGCCGTGCCGCAGGCGGAAGGCCGCCCCGTCGCCGGGCTTCGCGTTGACCAGGACGTCGTTGCGGGGGCTGCCGGTGCGGGCCGAGGTGAAGTCGCAGGGGTAGGCGCGGTCCCAGACCAGCTCGGAGTGGAGGTTGGCGACCAGGCTGTAGTCCCAGCGGTCGGCCCGGCGCAGCATCTGCGGCACGTCGAACCCGTGCCGGGCGCCCGGCTTGCCCAGCAGGTCGACGCCCATGTACTTCAGCGGGGTGCCCTGATGGGTGTGGATGTGGACGCTGCCGGGACGCCCCGGCACGGTGTGGGGCCAGTTGACGTTGTTGACGAAGAAGGTCGCCCGTGCCGTGATCCGGCGGCAGGCCAGGCTGTCGGGCAGGACGTACTCGACGTCCGGCGGGAGACGGTCCGCCTGGTCCTCGCGCACCACCCACACGGCGCGGATGTGCGGGGCCAGGTCGCGGGCGGCGCGGTGGATCGCCGCCGGGTCGCCGCTCGGGCCGCGGTGCGAGAACGCGGAGTACACCGCCAGGTGCGGGTCCAGGGGCCGCTTGCCGTACGCCCAGGACCAGCCGCGCTTGACCCGCCCGGTCGCCGCGTTGCGCAGCCGCCGGCCGCGCCGGCCCAGCGCGTCACCGGCGGCGGCCCCGTGCCGCCCGGCCAGGTAGCGGGCGTATCCCCCCTCCAGGACGCGCAGTTCGGCGGGCACCGGCTCCTCGGTGCGGTGCTCGTGGAAGAGCCGGGCGGTGCGGTGGAAGAACTCCCGCTTGTCGCCGGGGGGAAGGCGGTCCGGTTTGGACAGGATGTCCAGGCAGTGCTCGCCCATCTTGTGGCGCAGGTACGCGCGCCAGCGCTCCAGCTCCGGGTGGGCGTCGACGTGGGCGAAGACCCGCGTGTACTGGTCGTGGATGTCGAAGTGCTTGCGGCTGGTGGTGGACAGGATGTTGCCCTGGCGGCGCTGGCGGTAGGTGAGGCAGATCCGGTCCAGGGCCACGACGTGCCCGGCGCCGAGCAGGACGGGGAACGTCCAGGGCGTGTCCTCGTAGTAGCCGGGCGGGAAGGTGAAGCCGCCGCGCTCGACGAACTCCCGGCGGTGGACCTTGTTCCACACCACCATCAGCAGATCGAGGATCCGCGGGTACTCGGCCGCGGTGAAGCCGGCCTCGGGCGCCTCGGCGAGCACCCGGGCCAGGACGTTGCGCCGGGTGCCGCCCCACCAGTAGGCGCGGGCGTAGTCGAAGACCAGGACGTCCGGGTCGCCGGTCTCCTCCAGCCGGTCCGCGATCGCGCGCAGCGCGCCCGGGGTGAGCGTGTCGTCGCTGTCCAGGAAGAGCAGGAAGTCCCCGGTGGCCAGGGGCATCCCGGCGTTGCGGGCCCGCCCCAGGCCCACGTTCTCGGGCAGGTGCAGCACCCGCACCCGCGGATCGCGCTCGGCGTACTCGTCGAGGATCTCCCCGCAGCCGTCGGGTGAGCAGTCGTCCACCGCGACGATCTCGAAGTCGCCGTACGACTGCCCGAGCACCGAGTCGAGGCACTCGCGCAGGAAGCCCTGGACCTTGAACACGGGGACGATGACGCTGAAGCGGGGCACGGTGATCAGCTCCTCACAAGGGCGTGGGCCGGGGCCGGAACACGGTCGGCGAGCGGGACCACGGCCGGGATCGACGCCGCGGGCTCGCCCAGCAGCACCCGGCGCACCACGCGTTCGGCCGCCCGCCCGTCGTCGAACTGGCAGAAGCGCCGGCGGAAGGCGGCGCGCAGCGCGGCGGCCGTGCCGTCCGCGTACGAGCCGCCGCGGACGACGGCGGCCAGTTCCTCGGGCGTGTGCGCCACCCGGCCCGGCGGGGCGTCCAGCAGGTCGAAGTAGACGCCCCGGGTCTCCCGGTAGACGTCCCAGTCGTCCGCGTACACGACGATCGGGCGGTCGAGGTTGGCGTAGTCGAACATGATGGACGAGTAGTCGGTGATCAGCGCGTCGGCGGCCAGGCACACGTCCTCGGAGGAGCGGTGCGCGGTCACGTCGATGATCCGGCCGCCGCCCGCCGGTCCGCCGCCCTGGTCGTAGAAGTAGTGGGCGCGCAGCAGGACCACGAACTCCTCGCCCAGCGCGTCGCAGAACGCGTCCAGGTCCAGGCGCGTGTCGTAGCCGGCACTGGTGTCGCGGTGCGTGGGCGCGTACAGCAGGGCGGTCCGGTTCTCGGGGACGCCCAGCTCGCGGCGGACACGGGCGACGTCCTCGGCGGTCGCCGTGTAGTACACGTCGTTGCGCGGATACCCGTACTCGAGCATCTCGTACGCGCCGGGGTAGGCCCGCTCCCACATCTGGCTGGAGTGCCGGTTGGAGGAGAGGTTGTAGTCCCAGCGGTCCACCCGCGCCAGCAGCTTGGTGAAGCTTCCGCTCGCCGCCGCGACGACGGGATACGTGGACTGGTCGACGCCCATCTTCTTCAGCGGGGTGCCGTGCTGGGTCTGCAGGTGCACGCTGCCGGGCCGCTTGACCACGCCGTCCGCGAAGTTGGCGTTGTTGATCAGATAGGTGGCGCGGGCCAGCACGTCCCAGTAGGTGCGGCTGCCGATCACCGCGTACTCCACGTCCCCGGGCAGACTGTCCACCGCGTCCGCCTCGACCAGGAACACCGACCTGATGTGCGGAGCCAGTTCGCGGGCCTTGGCGTGGATCGCGGCCGGGTTGCAGGCGTAACCGCGGCCCCAGTAGGCGCAGTACACCGCGAGGCCGGGATCGCGCGGGCGGCGCAGCGCCAGCGCGTAGCGGGCACGGGTGCGCAGCCCGCGCGGCACCGGCGCGCCCCGGACCGCCTTCGTCAGGCCCTGGTTGACACCGCGCAGCGCCCGGAAGGCGCTGTACGCGCCGGACGCCAGCAGCCGGTGCTGCACCCCGATGCTGCCCGCGGGCGGCCGGTACCCCTCGGGGCGGTGGCGGCGGTAGAGGCGGCCCGCACGCCGGAAGAAGTCACGCCGCAGACGCGCGGGCAGCCGTTCCGGGTGCGCGGCGGTCCGCAGGACCACGGCGAAGAGCTGCTCGAACAGGGGCCGCGCCCGCTCCACGGACAGGCCGACCTCGGCGGCCCGGCCCATCACCAGCTCGACCTGGTCCAGCAGGTCGACCTGGTGGACGCCGGGCCGGTGCAGCCGGCTGCCCTGCCGGCGCACCAGATGCCGCACGCACACCGAACGCAGCACGGCCACCCGGGCCGCGGCCAGGGTGACCAGGCCGCCCCAGCCGATGTCGGTGAAGTGGCTCGCCGGGAAGGCCAGCCGGTGCTCGGTCACGAACGCCCGCCGGTACGCGGCGCTCCACGCGGGCACCGACACTCCGGTGAGTTCCGGTGCCAGGCAGGGGGCGAAGGCGCCCTTCGGGGTCTTCACCAGGGGCGGCGTGGTCGTCCCTGAGTCCCACCAGTGGACCCGCTCGTGGGCGAAGTACAGGACGTCCACGTCGCCGGTGCGCGCGAGGCGCGCGTCGAGCGCCGCGAGCGCGCCCGGCGCCAGCAGGTCGTCCCCGTCCAGGAACAGCAGGTAGCCGCCCCTCGCCGTCTCGGCCCCGGCGGTGCGCGCCACGCCCAGGCCGCCGGAGGACGGCGAGGTCAGCGGGACCACCCGGGCGTCGCGCTCGGCGTACGCGCTGACGACCGCGCCCTCGGGGGCGTCGGGCGCGTCGCAGACCGCGATCAGCTCGATGTCGCGGAAGGACTGGGCGAGGACGGAGTCCAGTGCCTGGGACAGGCGGCCCGCCACGCCGAAGGCGGGGACGATGATGCTGAAGCGGGGCAATTCTGTTCTTTCTCTCGGGCCCCGGTTCCTGCCCCGGGGCCGGCGCGGCAAGGGCGTGCGGGTGTCAGCGCCCCGGCCGCCCCGAAGGGCGGCAGGTGAACGGCCGGGAGGGGGTGGGCCTGCGAGGCACGGGGCGGCTCCGGAGCGAAGAGGGGACGGGGCGGAGAAGGGACGGGGACGGCGACGAAGGGGCGAAGGGACGAAGGCGGGGGCGTCAGAGGTACTCGTCGACCGGCACCCGGCGGCCTGGCACCGGGACGGTGGCCGGAGGCGCGGGCGGCAGGACCGCGGACGCGGCGGAGGGGACCGGATGGCGGCCGGACAGCGGGATGACCGGCGGCAGCCAGGTGTCCTCGCCGAACACGACCCGGCGCGCGATCCGCTCGGCGGCCAGCCCGTCGTCGTACGGGCAGAACCGCTCGCGGAACGCCCTGCGCCGCTGCGCCGAGCGCGAGCCGCGCCAGTGGCCGGTCGTGAAGATGTCGACCAGCTCGTCCTCGTCGCGCGCCACGGCGCCCGGCGGGAAGCCGCGCACGTCGAAGCAGGTGCCGCGCGCCGCGTCGTACGCCTCCCAGTCGTTCGCGTAGAGGACGATCGGCCGGTCGAGGTTGGCGTAGTCGAACATCAGCGAGGAGAAGTCGGTGATCAGCGCGTCCGAGGCCAGGCACACCGACTCGACGCCGGGCAGTGCGCTCACGTCGATCACGCGGCCCTTCCTGCTCCGCGCCAGCGGCTCCCCGCAGGAGGGGTGCGCGCGGGTCAGCAGCACGAAGCGCGGGCCGAGCCGGTCGAGGACCCGCTCCAGATCGAGGCCGACACGCCGCCCGCGGTGGTAGTCGCGGTACGTCGGCGCGTACAGCACGGCCACCGCGCCCTCGGGGACGCCCAGCGCCTGCCGGGCCCGGTTCACGTCCGCGGACGTCGCGCGGACGAAGACGTCGTTGCGGGGCAGCCCGTACTCCAGGGTGGTGAACCCGGAGGGGAACGCCCGCTCCCAGACCAGCGTGGAGTGGCGGTTGCCGGAGACGACGTAGTCCCAGCTGTCGGCGGAGCGCAGCATCCGGGCGATGTCGGCGCCCCGGGCGGCGGCCGGGCGGTCCAGCAGGTCCAGGCCCATGCGCTTGACCGGCGTGCCCTGCCGGGTCTGGACCAGCACCTGGCCGCGGCGCTTGACCACCGAGGGCTCGAAGTCGGCGTTGTGCACCAGGTACGTGGACCGGGCCAGCGCCGTCCAGTACGCCGCCGAGCCGGGACGCAGCGCCCGGGTGCCGGCCGGCACGGTGTGGTGGTGCTCGGGCCGCGCGATCCACGCGGTGCGGATCCGGGGGGACAGGCCCCGGAAGGCGGCCTCCAGGGCGCCCGGACTGCAGCCGTACGGGCCCCCCGCGTCCCGGGTGAAGACCGCGTGGTCGGCGCGCAGCGGAAGACGCAGCTGCACCCGGTAGTGCGCCCGCAGGGCGGCGCCGGACAGCCTGCCGGCGGCTGCGGCGGCCAGCGCCCTGGTGCGGCGGGCGCGGCGGTACGCCCAGGTCAGCACGCGATGGACGCGGGGGTCACCCAGGCGGATCAGCAGATCGCGGGCCCGGGTGGGCGCGCCCGGCACCCGGTGGCGGCGGTAGTGGGCGCGGGCCAGGCGCAGGAACGCGGCCCGGTCCTCGCGGGGCAGCCGGTCGCGCGCGGCGTGCACCGCGGCCAGGTGGTCGACCATGCGGCGGAACAGCACCGGGCGCCAGCGGTCGAGCCCGGGGCGGGCGTCGAGGAACGCGAAGACGCGGTCGTACTGGTCGAGGACGTCGAAGTGCGCCCGGCTGGTGGAGGCCAGGATGTTGCCGCCCTGGCGGCGCTGGCGGTAGTGCACGCACGTGCGGTCCAGGGTGGCGATGGTGCGGGCGGACAGCAGCACCGGGAACGTCCAGGGCGTGTCCTCGTAGTAGCCGGGCGGGAAGGTGAAGCCCTCGCGCTCGATGAACTCCCGGCGGTACGCCTTGTTCCAGACCACCATCAGCAGCGAGAGCAGCCCGGGCCGGTCCTCCAGGGCGAAGGGTGCCGGGCCCTGCTCGGTGAGCAGGCTCGCGAGCTGGTTGCGCACCGTGCGCCCGGTCCAGTACGCGCGGGCGTAGTCGAACACCAGGACGTCGGGCGCCGAGGTCTCGTCCAGCCGGTCGGCGATGTCCCGCAGCGCCCCCGGGACCAGGGTGTCGTCCCCGTCCAGGAAGAGCACGTAGTCGCCGGTCGCCTCCTTCAGGCCGGCGTTGCGGGCCGGCCCGAGCCCCTGGTTGCGCGGCAGGTGCAGCGGGCGTACGCGGGCGTCACGGGCGGCGAACTCGTCGATGATCGCGCCCGAGGCGTCCGGCGAGCAGTCCTCGACCGCGATCACCTCGACATCCGTGTACGACTGCTCCAGCACGGATGCGAGGCACTCCTGCAGGTACGCCTGAACCTTGTACGCGGGGACGATGACACTGAACCTGGGCAAGGGGCATCCATAGGATCGGCACGGGCATACTGCGCAAAAACGTCCTATGGAGTGGTTTGGTTACGGGGGTTACGGCATACGGGGGAACGTCCGCGGGAACCCCGGGTGAACGCCCGGGGGTGGGCCGGTGCACCGGCCCACCCCCGAACCCCGCCGTGGGACGACTACTTGACGGCGCCCGCCATGACGCCGGACACGAACTGCCGTTGGAAGGCGAAGAAGACGGCCAGCGGGATCACCATCGAGAGGAACGCGCCCGGTGCCAGGACGTCGATGTTGCTGCCGAACTGGCGCACCTGGGTCTGGAGCGCCACCGTGATCGGCTGCGTCCCGGACTTGGTGAACACCAGGGCCACCAGCATGTCGTTCCACACCCACAGGAACTGGAAGATGCCGAGGCTGGCGAGGGCGGGGCCGCCGAGCGGCAGCACCACCCGGGCGAACAACCGCAGTTCACCCGCACCGTCGAGCCGGGCCGCCTCCAGGAGCTCCCGGGGGATCTCCGCGAAGAAGTTCCGCAGCAGGAACACCGCGAACGGCAGACCGAACCCCGTGTGGAACAGGATCACGCCGAGGACCGTGCCGAACAGGCCGATCCTCCCGAACAGTTCCGCGATCGGGATCAGCGCCACCTGCACGGGCACCACCAGCAGGCCCACCACGGCCAGGAACCACCAGTCGCGGCCCGGGAACTCCATCCAGGCGAAGGCGTAGCCCGCGAGGGAGCCCAGCACCACGACCAGCAGGGTCGCCGGGACGGTGATCAGGACCGTGTTCCACAGGGAGTGGGTGATGTCGCCGTTCTGAAGGAGCCTGTGGTAGCTCTCGAAGGTCAGCTGCGAGGGCTTGGCGAAGACGTTCCACCAGCCCGAGGAGCTCATGTCGGCCGGCTTGCGCAGCGAGGCCAGCAGCAGCCCGACGGTGGGCACCAGCCAGAACAGTGCGACCAGGACGAGGAAGACCCGCACCAGGCCGCCGCCGACGCCCTCCACGAGCCGCGCCCCGAGAGAACGCCGCGCTCCTGCCACCGCTCCGGCCGCCCCGGGCGCCGTCCCCGCCTCCGCACGCGCCGCCGGCGCACTTCCGGCCTCGGCCGTCATCGCCGCACCTCCCGCCTGAGCCGCCGGATGTTGAAGAGCATCACCGGGACGACGAGCACCAGCAGGAACACCGCGATGGCGCTCGCGATGCCGGGCCGGTCCTCCGAGAAGCCCTTGCGGTACAGCTCCAGGGCCAGGACGTTCGCGTCGTCCTGGGACGAGCCCGGCGGGATGATGAAGACCAGGTCGAAGACCTTCAGCACGTTGATCATCAAGGTGACCGCGACCACCGCGAGCACCGGCGCGAGCAGCGGCACGGTGACCCGCCGGAACACCTGCCACTCGTTCGCGCCGTCCACCCGCGCCGCCTCCAGCAGCTCCCGGGGCACGGCTGCGAGGCCGGCCGCGATCAGCACCATCGCGAAACCGGCCCACATCCAGACGTACGCGCCGATCACCGCCGGGGTGACGAGCGTCGGACCCAGCCAGTCGACGCCGTTGTACGGCTCCCTGAAGTTGCTCGCCGGGAGTCTGAGCACCGCGCCGTCCGCGGCGGCCGGCAGCGTGAACGTGCCGTCGGCGGCGGCCCGCGCGGTGGCGACGACCCTGCCGCCCTTGACCGCCTCGATCCGCATGCCCGCGTAGCCCAGCTCGGAGGGGTCGACGACGCCGAGCCGGCCGACGCCCCTGCCGCGCGTGAAGTCCTGCCAGGCCGTGCCGGTGACCTGCCCCGGCTCCGGCTTCGCCGCGGCCGCCCGCCGCGCGCTCCTCGGCATCTGGTCCGGGGCGACCCCGACCAGCGGGAGGACGACCGGCACTCCCGCGCGCACGGGCGCGCTGGTGACGAAGCCGCTCTGCGCGGCCTCCAGGGGCGACTCACGACCCGGGTGCGCCCTGGGGAACGCGGACGACTCGGCGAACGTGTCGTGGACGCCCACCCAGACCGCGTTGGCCACGCCCCTGCCGGGGTCCTGGTCGTAGACGAGGCGGAAGATGATGCCCGCCGCCAGCATGGAGATCGCCATCGGCATGAAGACGACCAGCTTGAACGCGGTGCCCCAGCGCACCTTCTCGGTCAGCACCGCGAAGACCAGGCCCAGCGCCGTCGCGACGGCGGGCGCGAACACCACCCAGACGACGGTGTTCTTCAGCGCGGAGCGGACGCCGTCATCGGTGAACAGGGCCTTGTAGTTGGCGAACCCGCCGGACCCGGCGAGGCCGTCGCCCGAGGCGTTCTGGAAACTGCGGACCACCGAGTACCCGATCGGGTAGACCACGAGCGCGCCGAGCAGCACCAGGGCGGGCAGCAGGAACAGCGCCGCCACCGTCCCGCGGGTGCCGGTCACGCTCTTGCGTGAGCGGGGGGCGGGTGCCGTGTCGGGGGCACCCGCCGCCGTGGCCGACGTCATCGCCGGTCAGCTCCCGTTGCCGTACGCCGCCGCCGCGTCCTTCTCCAGCCTCGCCTGCGCGCCCGCGACGTCCTTCGGGTTCTTCAGGAAGTCCTGGAGGTCCTTCCACTCGCCCTTGCCGGGCGTACCGCCGAACGCCTGCGGGGCCTGGTCGGACATGTCGAAGCGGAAGTCGTCGCCCGCCGCGATCAGAGCCTTGGCCATCTTCTGCTGCACCGGGTTCGGGTACGCCGACAGCGGGACCGCCTTGTTCGGCGAGAGGTAGCCGCCGAGCCTGGCCTGGATGGCCGCCGCGTCCGGTGAGGCCAGGAAGGTGACCAGGGCCTGCGCCGCCTTGGAGTCCTTGAAGACGACCGCCGCGTCGCCGCCGGTCACCACGGGCGGGCGGCTGCCCACGGCCGGGAACGGGAACACCTTCGCGTCCGTGCCGACCTTCGCCTTGGTGTCACCGATGTTGACCTGCGCGAAGTCGCCCTCGAAGACCATGCCGGCCTTCGGCTGGTCGCCGCCGGTGAAGGTCTGGGTGACGGAGGCGGGGAACTCGGTCTGGAGCGCCCCGTCCGCGCCGCCCGCGACATAGTCCTTCCTGCCCCAGATCTGGGCGAGCGTGGTCAGCGCCTCCTTGACGGAAGGATCCGTCCACTTGATCGTGTGCCGGGCGAGCTGGTCGTACTTCTGCGGACCTGCCTGCGAGAGGTACACGTTCTCGAACCAGTCGGTGAGGGTCCAGCCGTCCGCGCCGCCGACCGAGAACGGGGTGACCCCGGAGTCGTAGACGGCCTGGGCCGCCGTCATCAGCTCCGGCCAGGTCCCCGGCTCCTTGGCCCCCGCGTTCTCGAGAACCTTCGCGTTGTACCAGATCAGGGACTTGTTGGCGGACTTGTAGTAGACGCCGTACGGTGTGCCGTCGACCTTGCCGATGTCCTGCCAACCGGTCGAGTAGTTCCTGGCCAGCTCGGCCTGGGCCTCCGAGCCCAGCGGCTTGGCCCACTTCTTGTCCACGGCCTGCTTGATGGCGCCCGGCTGGGGGAGCATCGCGACGTCCGGCGGCTGGCCGCCCGCGATCTTCGAACCGAGGAAGTTGACGATCGGGTCCTGGGCGGGCACGAAGGTGACCTTGGCACCGGTGCGCTTCTCGAACTCGGTGAGCACCTTCTTGAAGTTGGCCTGTTCGGTCCCGGTCCAGACGGCGGCGACCTCCAGGCTCTGGCCGTTCAGCTTGGGGAGCGTGAGGGTGCTGCCGCTCTCCTTGCCACCGCCGTCCGCGTCCTTGCCGCCGCTGCCGCCACCGCCGCAGCCGGCGAGCGCGAGCGCGCCCACGA
The DNA here is from genome assembly GCF_040650555.1 of Streptomyces sp. NPDC048664. Lineage (NCBI taxonomy): Bacteria > Bacillati > Actinomycetota > Actinomycetes > Kitasatosporales > Streptomycetaceae > Streptomyces > Streptomyces sp. NPDC048664. The sequence goes on from NZ_JBEZHK010000021.1 coordinate 58,833, forward strand.
CGACGAGGGCGGCGACGGGCCGGCCGGATCCGCGAGTTGCTCGAGTGGGGGTGGGGGTTGTGGGGGTGGGGTGCCTTCGAAGGGTGCTGTGCATGACTGCCCCGTTCTTCGTTCCTTGGCATGGCCGAACGTGCGAGCGCTGTCCCGTGCGCTCTGGTCTACGCAAGGTCGTTCGGGGCGGCAAGACCGCGTGTGGCCTGAACGGGGTGATCGTGACCACGTCGTGATACAAGACGGGGCGGCCGCGTGAACGAGGGCGAGCGGGCGCCGAGAGCCCTTCGCGTGTGCGGGGCAGCCGATCAGGCGTCTCCCGCCTCCTCCACGGCGTCCAGGACAAGATGCCATGGGTACTCCTTCGGCTTGCCCTGGCCCGGCTGGTTCGGAACGAAGCCACCCTCGCCGTACAGCACACGTACGCCCATGGCGCGCAGTTCGGAGACACTGCGCTCGAACTGGTGGTGCCGCACATAGGCCGCGTTCACGCACGGCATCGTCACCAGGGGGATTCCCTTGCCGATGCCCTCGGCGACGACACCCACCACGAAGTCGTGCGTGAGACCGAGCGCCCACTCGTTGAACGTGTTGAACGTGGCGGGTGCCAGCGCGATCACGTCCGCCTTCGGCCACACGTCCGGCTCGCCCGGCATCTTGTACTCGCTGCGCACCGGGTGCCCGGTCAGCCGTCGAAGGTCCTCCAGCTGAGGGGTCAGCCAGCGCGCGGCGGTCGGGGTCAGCCCGAGGCACACGTCGAATCCACGGGCCTGCGCGTCCCGGACCACACTCGCGACATCGAAAACCGGTGGGGCCGCCGAGCCGAACAGGTACAGCACACGGTCAGTCGTCGTCATGGAGCCATCGGAACACATGCAACCGGCCCTGATCGCGGCGGTGTCAGGGAGGGGAAGGGGCGTCTTCGCGGGCCTCGCGCGAGTACTGTCGCACGTGGGTGCTCAGAACGGAGACCAGCATGCCCACACTGGACGACGACCATACGGGCGCGCGCATCAAGGAACAGCGCAGACTGGGCAGGCTCACGCAGCGCCAGATGGCTGATCGGCTCCCCTACTCGTACAGCTACCTGAATCAGGTGGAGTGCGGTGCGCGCCCGGCGACCGCGGCGTTCGTGGCTGCGTGCGCCAAGGCTCTGAGCATCGACGTGACCGTACTGACCGGGCAGCCCTATGTGACCGAGTTGCAGCGCGATCGACTCGCCGAACTGGTGCGGCCGATCCGCGAGTCCCTCGACCTGTACGACCTCGGCCCGAACCCGGACTTGACCGCCCGAGCGGCGCACCAGCTCATCGCGGGGGCGAACCAGGTGTGTGAAGAGGTCCGCGCCACCCATCTGCGCGACGCGGCACGCTGTCTGCCCAGCCTCATCACCGAACTCACTCACACCGCTTGGTCCACCCCCTCGACCGAACTGTGGCAGGCGCTCGCCTCGACCTACCGCACCGCACACGACATCAGCGTGAAGCTTGGCTATTACGACCTGTCCGCAGTGGCGCTCGACCGGATGGACTGGGCGGCGCAGCGTGCCTCGGATCCGTGCCTGGCAGCCGTACGCCAGTACATGAGGGCGCTCGTGTACTTCCGCGAGGGGGAGTACCGGATCGGAAAGCGGCTCGTGGATGCCGGGCAGAACGTAATCGGCCAGACCGATGACAGCCGCGAGGCTCTGGCCGTCACCGGGCAGCTCCACCTGGGTGCCTCGGTCATCTCGGCACGCGCTGAGGACGGGTCCGCCGTGGCGACACACATCGCCGAGGCCCGCCGTATCGCGAAGCGGATCGGTGACGCTTCGGACGTGCACTGGCTCAGCTTCGGCCCGGCCAACGTCGATCTGCATGAGATGTCCGCTTCCGTCGAGATGCGCCGGTACGACGACGCGCTGAAGCAAGCCCGCAAGATCGGCAAGCGGCTGCCGCCGAAGCTTGCGACATCGCGGCGCGCCCACTTCCTTGTCGATCAAGCCCGCACGGAGATGGAGGTCGGGCGCACCGAGGACGCGCTCAAGTCACTGGTCCAGGCGCGGCGGATGGCCCCCGAGCAGACCCGATATCACCCGACCGCCCGAGAGACGATCACCGGTCTCATCCATCTGTCACGGCGGACTCCGGACACCCTGAACCACATGGCTGCCTGGATCGGCCGGTAGATCACTCTCGCTACGCTCACAAGACTGTGAGCGTTGAGCTCTTCACCGAGCGTCACGCTGTTGTTGCGCCTGGTCGACGACAGCGTGGGGGCAAGGTGAAGTGGCAGACGTCCGATTCGTAGCAGGACGACGTCGGCAACGACCGCTTCCAGCCACGCGTAGTCATCGACAGGCGCGCCTCGGCCGTCGCGTCAACGACGCCGAGGTCGGCCAACGCTGACGAGGAGCGTCGACATCATGGAAGAGTCCGTGGAAGAGGGGGCGGGGGGACTGCCGCCCGTTGAGTCTCAGCCGGGTGTGCGCGTGCACTCTGCTTCTGACCGGAGGCTGGCCGTTGAGCACTGGCTCTCGGCGACTCATCCCGAGCCGGACCGGGCTCGGCTGGAGTGGCGGGAGCGGAGGGTGGCGCTTCTGCCGTTGGGGACGTTGTTCTCAGCCGTGCGGATTCCCGGACGCCTGGTCCAAGCGGTCTGCGGCTCCGACGAGTTCGAGGCGGCGGATGCCTGCCTGGCTGATGTCTTCCGGGGCGGTCCGGTGATCTGTGACCCTCGGGGACTTCGGTACTACGCCCTGGTGCCCGCGAGCATGTCCGTCACGTGGAGGCAGGCGGCCGACGAGTGGCGGGCTCGGCTGGACGCTGACGTGCTGGGCCGTGGCACCCACCTGGGTGTGCCGGCGCCGGGTGCCGACGAGTGCGCACCCGGCTCCCTTGCCACGTACTGGTCGGTTCCGATGGAGTCCCCGGGCGAGCTGTGCGCGCCGCTGACCGTGGCGCGGCTCGTCGCGGCCGGGAGGCATGCTGTCGCCGGAGTCGGTGAGGATGCGTTGTACGAGGAGTGGACGACCAAGTGACCACTCAGCCGAGTAGCGGTCCGACCGTCCATCCGCGCGAGGTGCTGCGTCTCCTTCGACTTCCCGGGATTGCCTCCGGCCTGTCCGCGGACCAGATCCGCGGCGCTGACTGCGTGTGGTGCGCCACCAAGCTCAGCGCGGAGAGCGCCGTCGACTTCGGGCTCTGCTCCGGTGCGCTCGCGGGCGTGGTGTCCGCCTGGTTTCCGCGGGCATGCGAGGAGTGCGTCTGCCGCGTTCTCCGCGACACGTACGACCGGCATCCGCAGTCATGCGCATCGTGCGCGAGCGACCCGAACCTGTGCGACGCCCGCCGGGCGCTGCGCCGTGCGATTCCGGAGGAACACCGTTGACCTCGACGGCTTCGGGGCTCCTTCGCGACGTGGAGGCCGAGCGGGTCTGATGTCGTGAGGCCGTCGGCGTCACGTGCCGCCGGGCTGTGGCCGGGGGGTTCGGCTGCTCACAGCAGGGAAGGGACCTCCGTCGCCGACACCGAGCGGGCCGCCCTCTCCAGGGCGCTGGCGAGCAGGGCCAGGTCGGTCGGGCCGTTGCCCAGTTCGCGGACGGGGCGTCTGGCCGGGGGGTCGCCCATGCGGTGCCACTCCAGGGGTATGACCGTGGGGCGCAGGGTGGCGGTGCGCGGGATGCGGCCCGTGATCCGGCCGCCCTGGAACGGTGTCGACCTGCCGTCCGGCCGCGTCAACCGCCCTCGTCCGGGGGCCGGTTCGTCCGCGCCCGGCGTCACCTCGTCGAGGGTGACGCGCAGGGTGGCGCTCCGGGCGGGCTCCCACTGGGCCGTACGCCCCTGGGGGCTCGCGGCGGCGACGAGATGCACCCCGAGCCGCTCGCCGTCCCGGGCCACCGCCTCCAGTGCCCGTATGACCGAGCCGGCCGCCGGGCGGCCCGGTGAGCCGAGCGCGGGCGCGAGCAGGGCGTCCAGGTCGTCGACCAGGACGACCAGGCGGGCCGGTGAGGGGCCCTCGTCCTGGGCCCGGGCCGACCGGGCCGCCCCGGGGCGCAGCCGCAGCGTCGTGCTCGGCGGGCTGTCCAGGTCGCCGGAGGACGTGCCGCCCGGCCGCTGCGGCACGCCCCGGCCGCCCGCCGCCCGCTGCGCGTGCCACTCGTCGAAGCCGATCCGTCCCAGCAGCTCGTCGCGCCGCTTCAGCTCGGCGCTCAGCGACTGCGCGAACTCCCGCATGCGCACCGGGTCGTTCGCCGCCAGATGGGTCGTGACATGCGGAAGGTCCGTACAGACCCGCAGATCCTCCCCGCCGGCGCCGCCGCTCGCCGCGCAGTCGCGGGCGTCGACCAGGACCATGCCCAGCCGGTCCGGGCGTTCGGCCGAGGCGAGGGACGCGGCGACCGAACGCAGCAGCTCCGTGCGCCCGCTGCCGGGCGGTCCCTCGATCAGCAGATGCGGCCCCTCGGCGGCCAGGTCCAGGCACACGGGGCCGCGCGGACCGGCGCCGAGCACCGCCCAGGCGCGGCCGCCGAGGGACCTGGTGTCGTCCGCCGCGTCCGCCCAACGCGCCATCAGCGACGCGGGGGTGGCTCGCTGAAGCCCCAACTCGTCCAGCAGCCGGGCCGCTTGCGGCAGGGGCGCCGACACCCGCGGGTGCCGGTCCGTGCCGTGGTCCGCGCGCAGAGGGGCCAGCGCCCGCGCGAACCGCTCCGCCCACGCCGGGGACACCGCGTCCACGGCGGCCACCGTCCCGTGCCCCACCGGGGCGCGGCGCCCGGGCGCCGAGTCGCCGGCCTCACCGGGCGCGACCCTCAGCAGCCTGAGCGCGGTGGCCACGTCGCCGCTGAGCAGGGCCACGGTCCCGCACTCGCGGAACACCGGGGAGACCGCGCACGCCGCCTCGTAGGTCTCCGTCACGGGGGAGGCGGGAGAGGCGGCCGGCGCCTCGGCCAGGCTGATCACATGGATACCCGCCCGCGCCCCCTGCCGGGCCAGCCGCACCACGGCCTCGCGCACCTCGGGGCCCGCGGGGTCGCCGTCCACGACCACCACGGTGTACGGCCCCGGGTGGGCGCCGTCGGCCTCGTCGTCCCTGGCCCAGGAGGGGCGGCGGCCGGCACCGCGCGGCGTGGCGCCGTCCGGCCGGGCGGTCGCGGGCGCGGCGGGGGGCGGGGTGGTGAGCGGACCGTCGGTCGGGGCGGGGTCCTGGGCCGTGCGGCGGACCTGGGCGGGCAGGTGGATCCGGCCGGGCACGCCGCGCGGATCGGTGCGCGCGTCCGCGTCGGCCAGATGGTCCTGCAGCCGGCGCACCAGCTCGTTCGCGCGGGCCGCCGCCTGCTCGCGGTCGTACGCCAGCAGCAGCCGGCAGTCCTGGCCGTGGGCCGGGCGCAGATGCGGGAGCCAGCCGAGCCAGGACCAGTCGGCGACGCGCTGCGTCAGGGGGCGCGAGCGGTCGGCGCTGATGAGGACCAGCTCCAGCGTCTCCGGGGAGTGCAGCGCGGCCAGCTGCGCGAGGACCGCGCGGGCCAGCCCGGTCAGCCGCTCCCGGGGCCCGGCCAGGCCCAGGGCGCCGGCCTCGCGCAGCCCGGCGGTCACCGGGACGGCGGGCAGCAGGCCCGCGCCGTCGGGCAGGGCCCGGTCGGCCGTGCCCAGCCGCACGGTCAGCGCCTCCGGGTGCCCGGGGCCGCGCTCCCACAGGCGCGGTCCGGGGCCGAGCGCGGTCAGCAGCAGGGACGCCGGGTCGGGCCACTTCTCCGGGGCACCGTACGCCGGGCCGGCGGCCACCGGTGCGTTCGCCCCGCCCGTGTCCGGAACCTGGCCGGGGTCGCCCAGGTCGCCCCGGCCGCCGGCCAGGCGGCGCGCCCAGGCGGTGAAGCCGCGTCTGCGCAGCCCCGCGGCCGCGTCCGTCCCGCGCGTCGGCGTGCCCGCGCGGGCGTCCTCGGAGCCTTCACCGGCGCTCGCCTCCCGGTGCACCGTCAGCGCGGCGTCGCCCCGTCCCGAGACGACGGGTCCCGCCGGGGCGCCGCCGGGTCCGGAGGAGCCCGCCGGGCCCGTGGGCTCGGCCGGCAGGTGCTCCCGGGCGTGCGGGCCGGCTCCGTCCGAGGCGCCCCAGCCGGTGTCGCCGAAGCCGTGACGGGTGTCGCCGGACAGGCCGTGGTGGGTGTCCTTCGAGCCGGGGCCGGTCGCGGCGGGGCGTCCGACGGGGGGACGCGTCCAGGTGCTCGCCGCCCCAGCGGGAGCGGCGTGCTCCCGGGCCTCCGCTCCGGGACGCGCCGCGCCCCCCGCCACTCCGCGCTCGTCCGCGCCCGCCCGCGGGTGCGGCCCGGTCACCGCGCGCCCCGCCGTGCGGTCCGCGCGGTCCGGGCCGCCCGCCGCGTCCTCGCCGAGGACCCGTACCTGCCCCTCGCCGTCCGGGGCGGTGCCCAGGCGTCCCGCCCCGCTGGGCGGGACCAGCCGCAGGGCCGATTCGCCGAGGCGCAGCAGGGCTCCGGGGGCGAAGCGGGCCGGGCGGTCGGTCACCGGGGCGCCGTCGAGCGCCGTGCCGTTCGTGGATCCCAGGTCGGCGACCGAGACGCGGCCGTCGGCGGCGACCGTCACCGCGCAGTGCAGCCGGGAGACGTCGGGGTCGTCGAGCGGGACGTCCGCGCTCGCCGAACGTCCGACGCGGATCACCCCGCCGTGCAGCAGATGGACACCGCCCGCGTCGGGGCCCGCCACCACGTGCAGCTGGGCCGTGTTCTCGTCCGGCTCGGGGCCCGGCTCGGCCGGGGCTCCCAGGGTCAGCACCGCGCCGTCCAGCAGGGGCGGCTCGCCCAGGGTGCACCGCTGGGTGTCCAGCCGCTCGGGGCCCGCGTAGAGCACCACGGGGCCCGAGCCGGTCTCACGGCCCCGCTCGGCCGGGGCGCCGCCGGTGCCCGGACCGGCGCCGACGGCCGCGGCCAGCGCCGACGCCACCGCGGCCAGGGCCGTGCCCGCGGGCGCGGTGACCAGGACGTCGCAGCCGGGGGCGCGCTCCCCGGGCTCCGGGGGCGTGCCCAGCGGGTCTACGACGGTCAGCCGGATCTGCATCGCCGTCAGCGGTCCCTTCCGCGCGGGCACCCGAGGGCGGGGACGGAGCCGCGTCACGGTCCCCCACCGCGACTTCCCCCACCGCACGCGAGCACATAGGCCAGTACGGGATGCATCCTCGCACCTGCCACCGACAGCGCGCCCGTCCCTCGGCGCCAGATGATCTTGATTGGTCGGCTCTGCCCGCAAAAGTGCCGGACAAGTGCGCGACGGGCGTCCGCTTGAGATCGGTCACGCCCGGCCCTGGCAACCAAGTGAACCGAAGAGGGCGTCTTCTCATCGAACGCGCACGGCAGCGTCCTGCGTAAGTACGTACATCACACGTACGGAGTAAAGGGAACGACGTGGGCGTCCGCGGATCGCGGCACACGGGAGCGCGCCCGGCACGGAACGCGACCGTGCCCTGTCGCGTCCTCGACCATGGGGCGGGTGCCCTCGCGCGAGGCCCGCTCACCCCCGGTGCCGCGAACCCCGGCACTACAGTGGGTCGGAACACCGTCTTCACGGTGGACGGACCGGACAAGCAAGCAGCAGGGAGCGCATGACGTGCGGCCGGTAGGCAGCAAGTACCTCCTGGAGGAGCCGCTCGGACGCGGCGCCACGGGCACCGTCTGGCGGGCCCGCCAGCGCGAGACCGCGGGCGCCGAGGCGGCCGTGGCCGGCCAGCCGGGCGAGACCGTGGCGATCAAGGTCCTCAAGGAGGAGCTGGCCGGCGACGCCGACGTCGTGATGCGGTTCCTGCGCGAGCGGTCCGTCCTGCTGCGCCTGACCCACCCGAACATCGTGCGGGTGCGCGACCTCGTGGTCGAGGGCGATCTGCTGGCCCTGGTCATGGACCTCGTGGACGGCCCCGACCTGCACCGCTACCTCCGTGAGAACGGCCCCTTCACCCCCGTGGGCGCGGCCCTGCTCACCGCGCAGATCGCCGACGCGCTCGCCGTCAGCCACGCGGACGGCGTGGTGCACCGCGACCTGAAGCCCGCCAACGTCCTGCTGCGGCAGGACGACGGCCGGATGCACCCGATGCTGACCGACTTCGGCATCGCGCGCCTGGCCGATTCCCCGGGCCTCACCCGCACCCACGAGTTCGTGGGCACACCCGCGTACGTCGCCCCCGAGTCGGCCGAGGGCCGCCCCCAGACGTCGGCCGTGGACATCTACGGCGCCGGCATCCTGATGTACGAGCTGGTCACCGGGCGCCCGCCGTTCAGCGGCGGATCGGCACTCGAGGTGCTCCACCAGCACCTGAGCGCCGAACCGCGCCGCCCCTCCACCGTGCCGGACCCGCTGTGGACCGTCATGGAGCGCTGCCTGCGCAAGAACCCGGACGAGCGGCCCAGCGCCGAGAACCTCGCGCGGGCGCTGCGGGTCGTCGCCGAGGGAGTCGGGGTGCACGCGAACACCACGCAGATCGCCGCCGCGGACGCCGTGGCCGCGCTGCTCGCGCCCGACCCGGACCCGGCGACCGTGCCCGGCTCCGCCGACCCCACCCAGGTGCTGCCGCAGGGCGCGGGCTCCTACGACCCGAACGCGGCGACCAGCGTCCTGCCGCACACCTCCGGCCCCACGGGCGCGGCGGACCCCACCGCCGTCCTGCCCAGCACCGGCACGGCCGACCCCACCGCCGTGCTGCCGCCGGTCCCGCAGCACCAGCCCGGCGGGCAGGACCCGCACCCCTGGCAGAACCAGCTGCGCGCGGCCCGCGACCGCAACGAGCAGACCCAGGTCCAGTCCTACCTCGACCCCGGCGAGGACCCGCTGCGCCGCCGCCCCCAGCGGCAGGTCTCCCGGCCGCAGCAGCCGCCGGCGCAGGGCTACGGCCACCCGCCCCAGCAGCCCCAGCAGTACGCGCCCCAGCAGCCCCAGCGGCAGCAGCCCCGACGGCAGCGGCCCCAGCAGTACGAGCCCGCCCCCCAGCGGCAGCCCCAGCGGTACGCCCCCGCACCGCAGCAGCCCCGGCAGCCGGCGCCGCGCCCCGAGCCCGAGCCGCGGGCGCCGCGCCAGCGCAGCGCCAACCCGATGAAGATCCCGGGCCTCGGCTGTCTGAAGGGCTGCCTGTTCACGATCCTCATCCTGTTCGTCGCCGGCTGGCTGATCTGGGAGTTCAGCCCCCTGCAGGACTGGATCGGCACCACGAAGTCGTACTGGCAGCAGCTGTCCGACTGGTACCACTCGGTGGCCGACGCGGTCGGCAAACTGGGCAATTGACGCGCGGCGGCCGGGTGTGTCCGTGCCGGCCTGGGGATTTGTCGACATCTGACGGGTGATTTCCGTCTCGGCGGCGGTGGTTGCCGCTCCGGGCGCGTAGTTTTGTCGACCGGGGTCCGGGGGGTCGCGGTGCGAGCCGCCGACGCCGGGGCCCGCGACGGCGCAGCGTCGGCACCACGCGTCCCCAGTAGGAGCAGCCTTGGCACGGAAGATCGGCAGCAGGTACACCGCGCACCAGATCCTGGGGCGCGGAAGCGCCGGCACGGTGTGGCTGGGCGAGGGGCCGGACGGGCCCGTCGCCATCAAGCTGCTGCGGGAGGACCTCGCGTCCGACCAGGAGCTCGTGGGCCGCTTCGTCCAGGAGCGCACCGCGCTGCTGGCGCTCGACCATCCCGGCGTCGTGTCGGTACGGGACCTCGTCGTGGACGGCAGCGATCTGGCGCTGGTCATGGACCTGGTCCGGGGCACCGACCTGCGGACCCGCCTGGACCGCGAGCGCCGGCTCGCCCCGGAGGCGGCCGTAGCGATCGTGGCCGACGTGGCGGACGGGCTGGCGGCGGCGCACGCGGCGGGGATCGTGCACCGGGACGTGAAGCCGGAGAACGTCCTGCTGGACATGCAGGGCCCGCTGGGGCCCGGCGGGGCGCATCCGGCGCTGCTGACCGACTTCGGCGTCGCCAAGCTGATCGACTCCCCGCGCCGCACCAAGGCGACGAAGATCATCGGAACGCCGGACTACCTGGCACCGGAGATAGTCGAGGGGCTGCCGCCCCGAGCCGCGGTGGACATCTACGCCCTGGCGACGGTCCTGTACGAGCTGCTGGCGGGCTTCACCCCGTTCGGCGGCGGGCACCCCGGGGCGGTGCTGCGCCGCCATGTCACCGAGACGGTGGTCCCGCTGCCCGGGATCCCGGACGAGCTGTGGCTGCTGGTCGTGCAGTGCCTGGCGAAGGCACCGGCCTCGCGGCTGCGGGCCTCGGAGCTGGCGGCCCGGCTGCGGGAGCAGCTGCCGCTGCTGGCCGGGATGCCGCCGCTGGACGTGGACGAGCCGGACGCGGGGGCGGCCGAGGAGCCGTACGAGGCGGTGGCGCCCGGTCGTGCGGAGGCCGCGCGGGAGCGGCGCGGGGCGGTGCCGCTGGTGTCGGGCCCCAAGCCGGACTCCAACCGGGACACCCACACGTCCATGCGGGTGCCGGCACCGGACGAGCTGGCCGGGGGTGCGCGGGGGACGGCACGGGCGCCCCGGGCGGCGGGCGCGCCGCGCCCCGGGTCCGCGCGGCATCGCGCGCAGGCACGGCGTCGGCGGCTGGTGCTGGGAGCGGGGGCGCTGGTGCTGGCGGCCGCGGTGGGGGTGGGGGCGTGGTGGGCGGCGTCCCCCGGCCCTCAGGCACCGTCCCGGGAACCGGGCCACTCGGCTCCCCCGTGACCACCTGGTCCCGGGGGTGACCCGGGGTCGTGGGGCGTTCACTGGTTGGCGGAGCCGTTACGCTGGATGCGTGGCAGTCGTCGATGTATCCGAAGAGCTCAAGTCCCTCTCCTCGACCATGGAGTCGATCGAGGCCGTTCTGGACCTCGACAGGCTGAGGGCAGACATCGCCGTGCTCGAGGAGCAGGCGGCCGCGCCGTCCCTCTGGGACAACCCGGACGAGGCGCAGAAGATCACCAGCAAGCTCTCCCACCTCCAGGCCGAGGTGCGGAAGGCCGAGACCCTGCGCGGCCGGATCGACGACCTCGGGGTGCTCTTCGAGCTCGCCGAGGCCGAGGACGACCCGGACACCCGCACCGAGGCCGAGGCCGAGCTGACCGCGGTCAGGAAGGCGCTGGACGAGATGGAGGTCCGGACGCTGCTCTCGGGTGAGTACGACGCCCGCGAGGCGCTCGTGAACATCCGCGCCGAGGCCGGCGGCGTCGACGCCGCGGACTTCGCCGAGAAGCTCCAGCGCATGTACCTGCGCTGGGCCGAGCAGCACGGCTACAAGACCGAGGTCTACGACACGTCGTACGCCGAAGAGGCCGGCATCAAGTCCACGACCTTCGCCGTCCAGGCGCCGTACGCCTACGGCACGCTCTCCGTCGAGCAGGGCACGCACCGGCTCGTCCGCATCTCCCCGTACGACAACCAGGGGCGGCGCCAGACCTCGTTCGCCGGTGTGGAGATCCTGCCCGTCGTCGAGCAGACCGACCACGTCGAGATCGACGAGAACGACCTGCGGGTGGACGTGTTCCGGTCCTCCGGTCCCGGCGGCCAGGGCGTCAACACGACCGACTCCGCCGTGCGGCTCACCCACCTGCCCACCGGCATCGTCGTGACCTGCCAGAACGAGCGGTCCCAGATCCAGAACCGCGCCAGCGCCATGAACGTGCTGCAGGCCAAGCTCCTCGAGCGGCGCCGGCAGGAGGAGCAGGCCAAGATGGACGCCCTCAAGGGCGACGGCGGCAACTCCTGGGGCAACCAGATGCGTTCCTACGTCCTGCACCCGTACCAGATGGTCAAGGACCTGCGCACCGAGTTCGAGGTCGGCAACCCCGAGTCCGTGTTCAACGGCGAGATCGACGGGTTCATCGAGGCGGGAATTCGCTGGCGCAAGCAGCAGGAGAAGTAGCCACTCGCTTTGTCGACAAGGCAACCGCCCCTCATCGAGGGGCGGTTGCCTTTTTGTGTCCCGCGGTGTCGGGGTTTTACATCACACTCACACCCGACCGCGGCCGCAAACGATCACCTAACGGACATCGCGCGCGCAACGACCTTGACGGCCTTTCGAAAACTCGGAAAGGTGACACGCGGCAGGCGTATGTCCGGGGTGCATGTGAACCGGGGGGCTCGAGAATTCAGCCGTCCCCGACGCCGTGCCCCCGTGCGCTGCTCCATCGACGATCAGCTACTGGGGGTAGCAACCAGATGACCAAGAAGACGCGGATCCGTGTGGCGCGGATAGCCGCCGGTGTGGTGATAGCCGCCGGTGCCACGCTGACCACCGCGGGTGCCGCCTCGGCGCTCGGGATCACCGTCGGCGCGGGCGCGGACGGCACCAAGGTCGAGGTCGGCGTCGACGTCGGCACCGACCCGGCGCCCACCGAGACCGTCCCGACGGACATCCCGTCCACCCCGGACACCCCTCCGGCCACGGACATTCCGACCTCGGACGCTCCGACCTCGGACGCTCCGAGCACGCAGCCGCCCACCTCGCAGGCGCCGAGCACCCCGAGTCAGCCCACCGACGGGCCGACCGAGCCGACGGCCGCGCCGTCCGACAGCACGGGCGGGGACAACACCCTCCCCGACGGCGGCAACAGCCCGGTCCAGCAGGGCAAGGGCTCCTCGGGTCTGACCGACACCGGCACGGACACCGGCAGCGGCACCTCGGCCCAGGGCCGTGACGGCAAGCAGCTCGCCGAGACCGGCGCGGGCCAGACCACGTTCCTGCTGGTCGGCGCCGCCACGATGATCGCCGGCGGTATCGGCTTCCGGGTGCTGCCGCGCCTGGCGGGCGGCCGCGGCGGAGCCTCCGCCTGACCTTCGGGTCCGGGCGCGGCTCGTAGAGCGCAGGAGAAGGGCCCCGGGGCGGTCATCCGCCCCGGGGCCCTTCCTGCGCGTCCTTCGGGGCCTCAGGCGCTCTCTAGGCGGTCTGGTGGGCCAGCAGGGCCACGGCGGCGATCAGGACCGCCACGAGCACGATCAGCGTCGTCGGGTTCAAGCCCGACCAGGGGTTCTCCTGCTGGAGCCGCTCGCGGCTGGCACGGCAGACGGGGCAGCGACCCTCGGTGACGGGCGCCGCACAGTTCGCGCACACCAATCGGTCGTACGTCATGTGCCTCACCCTCCTTGTGCCGCTCTCACGAACACAACGCTCAAAGGGACGCGACCGTTCCCCACTGCTCCAGTGTGCTCCCCACTCCACTGTGCCAGGTTCCACCCGTTTCGGCGCGGGGCCTGGGCGGACCGGCGGCGGCACGGGCTCCCACCGGGGACGATTCCCCGCGATTCGCGCGATCCGGGCAGGCGTGCTGTGCCTGACCTCACGCCGTGGCCGTGCCGCCGGAAACGGTCGACAAAACCGCACAACTCCCGCGCAAACACCACCGGTGACTGCGCTCGCACACCCGCTTCGCGTAAGGTCACGCTGACCTACTCCGACGGCCCGTGGTGCACCCGTGATCCGATTCGACAACGTCTCCAAGGTCTACCCCAAGCAGAGCCGCCCAGCCCTCAGGGATGTCTCCCTGGAGGTCGAGAAGGGCGAGTTCGTCTTTCTCGTGGGGTCGTCCGGCTCCGGGAAGTCCACCTTTCTGCGGCTGATCCTGCGCGAGGAGCGCGCCAGTCACGGCCAGGTGCACGTCCTGGGCAAGGACCTCGCCCGCCTGTCCAACTGGAAGGTGCCGCACATGCGCCGCCAGCTGGGAACCGTGTTCCAGGACTTCCGGCTCCTGCCCAACAAGACGGTCGCCGAGAACGTGGCCTTCGCGCAGGAGGTGATCGGCAAGTCGCGCGGCGAGACCCGCAAGTCCGTGCCGCAGGTGCTCGACCTCGTCGGGCTCGGCGGCAAGGAGGACCGTATGCCCGGCGAGTTGTCCGGTGGTGAGCAGCAGCGCGTCGCCATCGCGCGGGCCTTCGTCAACCGGCCCAAGCTGCTGATCGCCGACGAGCCCACCGGCAACCTCGACCCGCAGACCTCCGTCGGCATCATGAAGCTGCTCGACCGGATCAACCGGACGGGCACCACCGTGGTGATGGCGACCCACGACCAGAACATCGTGGACCAGATGCGCAAGCGCGTCATCGAGCTGGAGAAGGGCCGTCTCGTCCGCGACCAGGCGCGCGGCGTCTACGGCTACCAGCACTGAGTCCACGGAAAGGCTTGAGCAGACGCCATGCGCGCCCAGTTCGTTCTGTCGGAGATCGGTGTCGGTCTCCGCCGCAATCTGACGATGACCTTCGCGGTGATCGTCTCGGTGGCCCTCTCCCTCGCCCTGTTCGGCGGGTCGCTCCTCATGAGCGACCAGGTGAACCAGATGAAGGGCTACTGGTACGACAAGGTCAACGTCTCGATCTTCCTCTGCAACAAGAGCGACGCGGAGTCCGACCCCAACTGCTCCAAGGGCGCGGTCACCGAGGAGCAGAAGAAGCAGATCCTGGACGACCTGAACAAGATGACGTCCACGGTCCAGAAGGTCACCTACGAGTCGCAGGACGAGGCGTACAAGCACTACAAGGAGCAGTTCGGCGACTCCCCGCTGGCCAGTTCGCTCACCCCGGACCAGATGCAGGAGTCGTACCGCATCAAGCTGAAGAACCCGGAGCAGTACCAGGTCATCGCGAGCGCCTTCAACGGCCGCGACGGGGTCCAGTCGGTGCAGGACCAGAAGGGCATCCTCGACAACCTCTTCGGGCTCCTCAACGGCATGAACTGGGCCGCCCGCATGGTCATGGCGATGATGCTGGTCGTCGCGCTGATGCTGATCGTCAACACGGTGCGCGTCTCCGCGTTCAGCCGTCGTCGTGAGACCGGGATCATGCGCCTCGTCGGTGCCTCGGGCTTCTACATCCAGGCGCCGTTCATCGCGGAGGCCGCCGTCGCGGGCCTCATCGGCGGCACGGTCGCCTGCGGATTCCTCCTGGTCGCCCGGTACTTCATCATCGACCACGGCCTCGACCTGTCGCACAAGCTCAACCTGATCAACTTCATCGGCTGGGACGCCGTCCTGACCAAACTGCCGTTGATACTGGCCACGAGCCTGCTGATGCCCTCGCTTGCCGCGTTCTTCGCGTTGCGCAAGTACCTGAAGGTGTGACGCATGCCAAGGGGGGCGTGCGGGCAACTGCCCGTGCGCCCCTTATGCGTTGTCCTAGACTCACCGGCATGTCAGGCCGTGAATCGTTCGGTCAGCCTCGTCGCCTCCGCCACGGGGCGGTGCTGACGTTGCTCTTCACGAGCGTCCTCGTCGCCGGTGCCGCGACCGGCTCCTTCGACGGGGCCGCCCCCGTCTCCCCGGCCGCGACGCCGACGACACGTCCGAAGCCGCCGGGCGAGGAGGTCACGGAGGCCGCGGCCAAGGCGATGGCGGACGGCAAGTCCCCCATGGAGGCCGCCGAACGGGCGGTCAGCCGCAGCGGGGACCGCTGGAGCGCGGTCTACTCCCAGGGCGAGTTCGAGGAGTTCGAGGAGGCCCTGGACGGCCGGTACACCGGGGTCGGACTGTCCGCCCGGCGCGAGAGCGACGGCCGGATCGAGGTGACCCGGGTGCAGCCCGGCTCGCCCGCCGCGGCGGCGGGGGTGCGCACCGGCGACCGCCTGCGCAGCGTCGACGGCGAGGACGTCGACGGAAGGCCGGTCACCGAGGTCGTCTCCTTACTGCGCGGCGACGCCGACGACGCACCGGCCGGCACCGCGGTCCGGCTCGGCCTCCAGCGCGGTGCGCGCACCTGGAGCCGGGTGGTGCACCGGGCCCGGCTGTCCACCGACTCGGTCACCGTGCGACGGCTCACCGGCCGCGCCGTCGTGATCAGGGTCGCCGCCTTCACCAAGGGCTCCGGCGACGCCGTACGCCGTGCCGTGGACGCCGCGCCCCGGGGCGCGGGGATCGTCCTCGATCTGCGCGACAACTCCGGCGGGCTGGTCACCGAGGCGGTCACGGCCGCGTCGGCCTTCCTCGACGGCGGCCTCGTGGCGACCTACGACGTCCGGGGGGACCAGCGCGTGCTGCGCGCCGAACCCGGCGGTGACACCACCCGGCCCCTGGTCGCCCTGGTGGACGGCGGGACGATGAGCGCGGCCGAACTGCTCACCGGAGCCCTCCAGGACCGGGGCCGGGCCGTCGTGGCCGGCACCCGCACCTTCGGCAAGGGCTCGGTCCAGATGCCGAGCCGGCTGCCCGACGGCTCCGTGGCGGAGCTGACCGTCGGGCACTACCGCACCCCGTCGGGCCGCGGCGTCGACGGCCGCGGCATCAGCCCCGACCTGGAGGTCGGCGACGGCGACCACGCGCTGGAGCGGGCCGAGACGGTGCTCAGCGGCCTGGGCGACGCCCAGTGACTCCCGGGCACCGTGGGTGACACGCCCGGACTCCCGGTAATCCACTTCCCTCGACGCCGTCCCGTAGTGCGAAAATGGGCCGCACTATGGCTAAGGAAACTGGGCGCAAGCTGATCGCGCAGAACAAGAAGGCGCGGCACGACTACCACATCCTCGACACCTACGAGGCCGGTCTCGTCCTCATGGGGACCGAGGTGAAGTCCCTGCGCCTGGGGCGGGCCTCGCTGGTCGACGGCTTCGTGCAGCTGGACGGCCACGAGGCGTGGCTGCACAACGTGCATGTGCCGGAGTACGTGCAGGGCACCTGGACCAACCACAGCGCCCGCCGCAAGCGGAAGCTGCTCCTGCACCGCACGGAGATCGACAAGCTGGAGTCGAAGTCGCAGGAGACCGGCCACACGATCGTGCCCCTCGCCCTGTACTTCAAGGACGGCCGGGCCAAGGTCGAGATCGCGCTGGCGAAGGGCAAGAAGGAGTACGACAAGCGGCAGACGCTGCGTGAGAAGCAGGACCGCCGCGAGACGGACCGGGCGATCTCCGCGGTGCGCCGCAAGCAGCGCGCCTGACCGCGCCGCGGGCGCGGCGGCCGTACGGCGGAATACGCTGGCACCCGCCCGCGTCGGTCACGTAGGATGGCATCGCACCTCATCGAGGGTGCGGGTCCCTCCCCGGAGGGGCCGGGCATTGAAAACACCACATGGGGATGATCGGTTTCGACAGCGGATGTCGAAGCAGGGGAAGCGTGTCGAGGAAGCGGCCATGATCTCGTAAACCACAGGCCGAAACCAATAATCGCCAACACCAAGCGCGATTCCTTCGCCCTCGCTGCCTAAGTAGCGACTTGCGAAGTGTCAGCCCGGGGCTGTTCCCGACCCGGATCCTGGCATCAGCTAGGGGACTAAACCTTGATCCCGGTCACGGGGTGAAGAGGGAAACCAAACAGTGACTGAGCCCGTCGGAGACTTGTTCGCGTGATCTCCGGGGCTGAGAAAAGCGCAGCGAACTGCACACGGAGAAGCCCTGATTCCGCACCGTTGGACGCGGGTTCGATTCCCGCCATCTCCACGACGACGAAGGCGACGTACGCCCGCGAACCGCGGGGGCACGTCGCCTTCGTCGTTTCGTGCGCGGATCGGTAACACCGGTGACATGGCACCGAACCGGTCCCGTCACGCGCCGTCGGCAGGATCGACGGGCACGGAGCCGCGGCGCCGCGTGTGCCGCGGGCGATCGACGCGGGTCGAACCGAGTGCGGGACGAGAGCCATGGACGACGACCGGCAGCGACCACCGCACGAACCCCTCGCCGGGTTCACCGTGGGCGTGACGGCCGCGGAGCGGGCCGATGAGCTGTGCGCCCCGCTGCGGCGGCACGGAGTGGTGGTGCTGCACGCCCCCGCCCCGCCGATCGTGCCGCCCGCCGACGACGCCGCACTGCGCGCCACCACCGAGCAGCTGATCGCCCAGGCCCCCGACATCGTCGTCACGACCGCGGCGACCGGATTCCGTGACTGGGTCGAGGCCGCCGAGGGCTGGGGGAGCGGAGCCGAACTGCTCGGCCGGCTGCGGCAGGCGCGGTTGCTGGCGTGCGGACCCGAGGCCGAGGACGCGGTGCGGGACGCCGGGCTGCGGGAGGACGGGGCGACCGGGGCGAAGCCGCCCGCCGAGTCCCTGGCCGACGTCCTGGCACGACTGCCGGCCGAGGACGTCCGAGGGCGCCGCGTCGCCGTCCAGTCGTACGGCGAGCCGCAGCCCGACCTGGTGGAGGCCCTACGGGAACGGGGCGCCCGGGTGATCGGGGTGCCGGTGCACCGGTGGACGCCGCCGCGGGACACCCGGCCGCTGGACCGGCTCGTCGACGCCGCCCTCACCCAGGGCCTGGACGCGCTCGCCTTCGCCGGCGCGCCCGCCGCCGCTTCCGTGCTCTCCCGCGCCCGGGAGCGCGGGCTGCTGCCCGACCTGCTGGCCGCCCTGCGCCACGGCGTGCTCGCCGCCTGCGCCGACCCGGTGACGGCGGCGCCGCTGCGGACCCAGGGCGTCGACACCGTCCACCCCGAGCACGTGCGGCCCGGAGGGCGGGGGCCGCACCAGGCGGCGTCCGCGGCGCTGGCCGACCTGCTGTGCCGCGAACTGCCCGGCCGGGCGACCGCGTTGACCGTGGCCGGGCACGACGTGGAGATCCGCGGCCACGCCGTGCTGGTGGACGGGGTGCTGCGCCCGGTGCCGCCCGCGGGGATGGCCCTGCTGCGCGCGCTGTCCCGGCACCCCGGACGGGTGGTCGCCCGCGCCGAACTGCTGCGGGCGCTGCCGGGCGCCGGACGGGACGAGCACGCGGTGGAGACGGCCGTGGCCCGGCTGCGCACCGCGCTGGGCTCGCCCCGGCTGATCCGGACGGTGGTCAAACGCGGATACCGCCTCGCCCTGGACCCGGCCCACCGGTGACGGGCGCGCCCGGGGGCTTCCCGTGGCGGGCGCGGATGTGCAGGGTAGGGCGAACGGGGGTACGAACCCCTGCGAGCCCCAGAGCACCCTTGCGCGGATCCACCGGCCGCCCGCCGAGGCGGCGACTCCAAGGCGGTGACAGGCAGATGGCGACCGACGCGGCCACGGCCTCCTGCGAGCTGCGGTTCGACTCCGGGCGGATCTGCCTGGACCTGCTGGCGACGACGCACCCCGAGGAACGGCTCGACTCGGTGGAGCGGCTGCGCACCTGGATCACCGGCGCCGCCCTGGTGCCCCCGGGCACCCCGCTCGCGGGGGTGGACGCGGCCTGGCTCGAGGAGTTCAGGGAACTGCGCCTGGATCTGGGGACGTTGATACGCGGCGTGCTGGACGGCCGGCCCGCCGACGGGGCGGCGCCCGCGGCGTTGGCGCGGCTCAACGCCGCGGCCGGGCAGGCCCCGCCGGCGCCGTGCGCGGTCCCCGCGGAGGACGGCCTCCTCGTGCGGCGGCTGCGGGCGTTTCCGGAGCGCGGGGAACTGCTGTCCGTGGTGGCCCGTGAGGCGATCGAGCTGCTCACGGATCCCGGGACGCGGGCCCGTCTGCGGCGGTGCGAGGGCGACAACTGCCCGCTCGTGTACCTGGACACGTCCCGGGGGCGGCGTCGGCGGTGGTGCTCCAGCGAGGTGTGCGGCAACCGGGAGCGGGTGGCGCGGCACCGGCGCCGGGCCGCACTGCCCCGGGCGTAGTGCCGCTCCCACCAGGGCTTTTGTGAAGGTCCGGCGGGTGATCAGATCTTGCGGGAAAAGGGTCGACTCCTGACGAGTCGTGTCAAAGAGTGGCCGAAACTGAACGGTAACTTCCCTTGCCTTAACGGCTTCTCCATCGAAGTGCGGACAGATTTTCACACAGCGATCAACCTGATTCCAGAAGTGAAGGATCGAGCGACTGTGACCTGGGTCTCCGCGCCTCGACCCTCGAATGTCCCGTTGGGGCAGATATGAGTGCCCGGCGGCGGGCCGTTCCACACCTTTCCCGAGAAAATCGTGGCTCCGCTTTGAACACTTGGGCGTTCGCACGCGTACCCGGATACGAGCGACCGACTGGGGGAACCCCCGGACACCGGAGGTAGGCGTGCGCAAGGATTCCGCCGTGGCTGATGAACGAAGGCCAAGGGCCCGACATCGCATGACCTCGTCCCCGTCCTCCTCGACGGAGCCCGACGAGGAGCTGATGCGCGCCCTGTACCGGGAACACGCGGGACCCCTGCTCGCCTATGTGCTGCGCCTGGTCGCCGGAGACCGGCAGCGCGCCGAGGACGTCGTGCAGGAAACACTCATCCGTGCCTGGAAGAACGCCGGCCAGCTCAATCGAGCGACCGGTTCGGTACGCCCCTGGCTGGTGACGGTCGCCCGGCGCATCGTCATCGACGGTCACCGCAGCCGGCAGGCCCGGCCGCAGGAGGTGGACCCGTCGCCGCTGGAGGTCATCCCCGCGGAGGACGAGATCGACAAGGCGTTGTGGCTGATGACACTGTCGGACGCGTTGGACGACCTGACCCCGGCACACAGGGAGGTCCTGGTCGAAACGTACTTCAAAGGGCGTACCGTCAACGAGGCGGCCGAAACGCTCGGCATCCCCAGCGGAACGGTGCGCTCCAGGGTGTTCTACGCCCTGCGGTCCATGAAGCTGGCACTGGAGGAGCGGGGGGTGACGGCATGAGCGATCTGTACGGGGGATTCGGCAATGGCGGTCCCGGGGCCGTGAGAGGTGCCCAGGGCCCCGAGGGGCAGGGCGACATCCACGAGACCGTGGGCGCCTACGCCCTCGGCATCCTGGACGACGCCGAGGCGACGGCCTTCGAGGCCCACCTCGCCACCTGCGACTGGTGCGCCCAGCAACTGGACGAGCTGGCGGGCATGGAACCGATGCTGGCCGCGCTCGCGGACCTGCCGGGCAACCAGGGCAGCCAGGCCATCGGCGAATCCCTGTCCGCGAAACCCAGCCCACGGCTGGTCGAACGACTGGTCGACGAGGTGTCCGAGCGGCGCGCCCAGAAGCGCCGGCGCGGCTTCTACCTCGTCGCCGCGGCGGCCGCGCTGATCATCGGCGGCCCGCTCACCGTCATGGCGGTGAACGGCGGCGGCGACAGCGGCCCGGTGGACCCGATGGCCATGGGCCCCGCCCAGCAGGCGTTCCAGGTGATGACCGACAAGCACGCGGCGACCGACCCGACCACCAAGGTCAACGCCGTGGTCGCGATGGAACCCAGGGACTGGGGCACCCACGCCGTCGTCCAGGTCAAGAACGTCATGGGCCCGCTGAAGTGCTCCCTGATCGCCGTCGGCAAGAACGGCGAGCGCGAGACGGTCACCTCCTGGGCCGTCCCGAAGTGGGGCTACGGCATCCCGAACGCCAAGACGGAGGAGGCCAAGAACCCGCTGTACGTGCACGGCGGAGCCGCCTTCACCCCGAACGAGATCGACCACTTCGAGGTCATGACGTTCGACGGCAAGCGGCTGGTGGAGGTGGACGTGTAGGCGCGCCCGCGCCCCCGACCGGCAGCCGGCCGAGCACCACCCGCGACGTACCAGGCGGCACGTCGCGGGCCGACGCGTGTGACGGCACGGAGCGGGCCGTAGCCTCCCGGGGCTCTGTTCGCGTACGGTAGACGGCTGCCCAGCACGTCAGAAGGGGGCCCGGTGGCCGCTCAGGTTCAACAGGATTCCGCGCTCGGCCCGGCCGGTGAGTCCGCGCACGACACGGTCCGCGATCGGGAGATCGGTGTCGAACAGGAACACCTGGACCGGGTCTACCTCCGGCTCGAGGAGAAGATCCACGAGGCGGAGTTCCTGATGAACGACGCCGCCCAGCGAGGCCACGTCGGCACCCCCGGCGCCCTGGCCGAGCGGGACGCCCAGGTCTACCGGGCCGGCGTCCACCTCAACCGGCTCAACAACGAGTACGAGGACTTCCTCTTCGGCCGTATCGACCTGCTGCCGGGCAAGGACGGCAAGAAGGGCCCGGACGGCGCCTACACCGCGATCGAGCCGGCGGAGGGCGCGGTGCGGCCCGACAACACGGCCGACATCGCCGAGACCCTGCACATCGGCCGGATGGGAGTCCTCGACGCGGACTTCGCGCCGCTGGTCATCGACTGGCGGGCCCCGGCCGCCGCCCCCTTCTACCGCTCCACGCCGGTCGACCCCGGGCGGGTGGTACGCCGCCGGGTCATCCGCTCCAAGGGCCGCAGGGTGCTCGGCGTCGAGGACGACCTGATGCGCCCCGAACTGCGCGCCACCCTGGGCGGCCGTGAACTGCCCGTGATCGGCGACGGCGCCCTGATGGCCGCCCTCAGCCAGGCCCGCACCCACTCGATGCGCGACATCGTGGCCTCGATCCAGGCCGAGCAGGACATGGTCATCCGCGCTCCCGCCGCCTCGGTGACCTATGTGGAGGGCGGCCCCGGCACGGGCAAGACGGCCGTGGCCCTGCACCGCGCCGCCTATCTGCTCTACCAGGACCGGCGCCGCTACGCGGGCGGCATCCTGATCGTGTCGCCCACCCCGCTGCTCGTCGCGTACACCGAGGGCGTCCTTCCGTCCCTCGGCGAGGAGGGCCAGGTCGCCATCCGCGCCATCGGCTCCCTGGTCGACGGCGCCGAGGCCACCCTGTACGACTCCCCGGCCACGGCCCGTGTCAAGGGGTCGTACCGCATGCTCAAGGTGCTCCGGAAGGCCGCGCGCGGGGCGCTGGAGTCCAACGGCGCTCCGGCCCAGCTGCGCGTCGTCGCCTTCGGCCGGCGCGTCGAACTGGAGGCCGGTGAACTGGAGCGCATCCGGCAGACCGCGCTCGGCGGCACCGCCCCGGTGAACCTGCTGCGCCCGCGCGCCCGCAAGCTGCTCCTCGACGCCCTCTGGGCGCGTTCGGGCGCGGCGGGCAGACACTCCGACCCCGAGCTGGCCGCCGAACTGCGCTCCTCCTTCGACGAGGACGTCTCCACCGAGGACCCCTTCATCGCCTTCCTGGACGCCTGGTGGCCCGAGCTCACCCCGGCCGGCGTGCTGGAGCAGATGGCCGACGAGCGGCGGCTCGGCCGCTGGGCGCGCCGGGTCCTCAACCCCGGCGAGGTGCGCAAGGTCGCGCGCTCGCTCAAGCGGGCCGGGCTGAGCGTGCACGACGTGGCGATGCTGGACGAGCTCCAGGCCGTCCTCGGCGCTCCCCCCCGCCCGCGGAAGAAGCGCGAGGCGGACCCGCTGGACCAGCTGACCGGGCTGGAGGAACTCATGCCCGTGCGCGAGGAGTCGCAGTGGGAGCGGGCCGAGCGGCTCGCCCAGGAGCGCACCGAGTACGCGCACGTGATCGTGGACGAGGCGCAGGACCTCACCCCCATGCAGTGGCGGATGGTCGGGCGGCGCGGCCGGCACGCGACCTGGACGGTGGTCGGCGACCCCGCCCAGTCCTCGTGGTCCGATCCGGACGAGGCGGCCGGGGCGCGGGACGAGGCCCTCGGCACCCGTCCGCGCCGCCGGTTCACCCTGACCGTCAACTACCGCAACCCCTCGGAGATCGCGGACCTGGCCGCGAAGGTGCTCGCCCTCGCGATGCCCGGCTCGACGGCGCCCTCGGCCGTCCGGTCCACGGGTGTCGAGCCGCGGTTCGCCGTCGTGGGCACCTCGCAGGCCGAGACGGTGCGCGCGGAGGCGGAGCGGCTGCTCGGCATGGTCGACGGCACGGTGGGCGTCGTCGTCGCGATGAACCGGCGCGAGGAGGCGGCCCG
This sequence comes from Streptomyces sp. NPDC048664, assembly GCF_040650555.1. Classification (NCBI taxonomy): domain Bacteria; kingdom Bacillati; phylum Actinomycetota; class Actinomycetes; order Kitasatosporales; family Streptomycetaceae; genus Streptomyces; species Streptomyces sp. NPDC048664. The sequence continues at coordinate 82,327 of NZ_JBEZHK010000021.1, forward strand.
CTGGGTCGACGGGCTCGGTGACCGGGTGGTCGCGCTCGGCAGCCTGGAGGCCAAGGGGCTGGAGTACGACGCGACGGTGGTCGTCTCGCCCGCGGAGATCGCCGACGAGAGCCCCGCCGGTCTGCGGGTGCTGTACGTGGCCCTCACCCGGGCGACGCAGCAGCTCACGGTGGTCTCGGGCGGGCGGGACGAACCGGACGCCGCCGGGGTGCCGGATCTGCTGCGCGACTGACGGGACGAACTTCGCGCCGCGGGAATGGCCTTAGGCGCTCCGTTTGTTAGCCTGTACGTGACACCGGCTCGATCCAAGCCCCCGGGCCCAACCTTCGTCGCTACGAGCGACCACTTGCCGCGAGGCGAGCATGGCGGGTCGGTGTCACTGAACGGAGAAGGGGCCCGCGTCCACACGGACGCGGGCCCCTTTTTTCGTGCCGGCGGCGCGCACGAGGCCGGGCCCCTCTTTTTCGTGTACTCGCCAGTAGGTGCGACGATCAGACAGCAGATTCGCGACAGATGGACGCGACTGAGACAAGTGACACGGAAAAGCAGAGGAAGTCGGCCATGGCAACGGCGCCCAGCGTCTCCTACTCGATGACGGTCCGGCTGGAGGTGCCCGCGAGCGGAACCGCGGTCTCCCAGCTCACCACGGCGGTCGAGTCCTCCGGAGGCTCGGTGACCGGCCTCGACGTCACGGCGTCCGGCCACGAGAAGCTCCGTATCGACGTCACCATCGCCGCCACCTCCACCTCCCACGCGCAGGAGATCGTGGAGAAGCTGCGCGGCATCGAGGGCGTGACCCTGGGCAAGGTCTCCGACCGTACGTTCCTCATGCACCTCGGCGGCAAGATCGAGATGGCGTCGAAGCACCCCATCCGCAACCGTGACGACCTCTCCATGATCTACACGCCGGGCGTGGCCCGCGTGTGCATGGCCATCGCGGAGAACCCGGAGGACGCGCGCCGCCTCACCATCAAGCGCAACTCCGTTGCGGTTGTGACGGACGGTTCGGCGGTGCTGGGCCTCGGCAACATCGGGCCGAAGGCCGCGCTGCCCGTCATGGAGGGCAAGGCGGCCCTCTTCAAGCGGTTCGCCGGCATCGACGCCTGGCCGCTCTGCCTCGACACCCAGGACCCGGACGCGATCGTCGAGATCGTCAAGGCCATCGCCCCCGGGTTCGCGGGCATCAACCTGGAGGACATCTCCGCGCCCCGCTGCTTCGAGATCGAGGCCCGGCTGCGCGAGGCCCTGGACATCCCCGTCTTCCACGACGACCAGCACGGCACCGCGATCGTCGTCCTGGCCGCCCTCACCAACGCGTTGCGCGTGGTCGGCAAGGCGATCGAGGACGTGCGCGTCGTGATGTCGGGCGCCGGCGCCGCGGGCACCGCGATCCTCAAGCTGCTGCTCGCGGCGGGCGTCAAGAACGCCGTCGTCGCCGACATCCACGGCGTCGTGCACGCCGGGCGCGAGGACCTGGTGGACGCCGCCGCGGACTCCCCGCTGCGCTGGATCGCCGACAACACCAACCCCGAGGGCCTCACAGGAACCCTCAAGGAGGCCGTCCACGGCGCCGACGTGTTCATCGGCGTCTCCGCTCCGAACGTGCTCGACGGGAACGACGTGGCGGCCATGGCCGACGGCGCGATCGTGTTCGCACTCGCGAATCCCGACCCCGAGGTCGAGCCCGGGATCGCCCGCCAGACGGCCGCCGTGGTGGCCACCGGGCGCTCCGACTTCCCGAACCAGATCAACAACGTCCTGGTGTTCCCCGGCGTGTTCCGCGGCCTGCTGGACGCGCAGTCCCGCACGGTCAACACCGACATGATGCTGGCCGCCGCGACCGCCCTCGCGGACGTGGTCACCGAGGGTGAGCTGAACCCGAACTACATCATCCCGAGCGTGTTCAACGAGAAGGTCGCGGGCGCGGTCGCCGACGCCGTGCGCGAGGCGGCCAGGCCGACGCCGGCCGAGAACCGGTAGCCCCCGGCGCCGTACGGGCCGTCAGGGCCCGGTTGTGTACGGCTTGTGACCATTGCCACGGTGGCCGTCAAACCGGCGCGTCGTGGAACCCGGGCCCCCTGCTCGCCCTCTAGGGTGGCGGCCAGGCTCAGGCTCTTGGGGACCTGCGACACCCGCGATCCGTCGTGGGAGCGGCCCGGGACCCGCCGTGGGGCGTCACCGCGGCGGGGCGGTGGCGCTCTTCGTGTGACTCCCACGGGTGTTCTCACGACTCCTACGGGTGCCGGATTGGCTTTCCCGCCGCAGGTGGGGGCAGGATGCGTCTTCGGGCGCGAGGGTCTGACGACGGACCCGGGTCCGGGGACTCACAGAAGGCCCTGGCAGCATCGGCTTCGACGTGCCCATCATGCGGCCCCGCCGCGTGGCACGCCTCAACGGCAAGAAGAACACGGGAGTAACAACATGAACCGCAGTGAGCTGGTGGCCGCGCTGGCCGACCGCGCCGAGGTGACCCGCAAGGACGCCGACGCCGTGCTGGCCGCGTTCGCCGAGACGGTCGGCGAGATCGTCGCCAAGGGCGACGAGAAGGTCACCATCCCCGGCTTCCTGACCTTCGAGCGCACCCACCGTGCCGCTCGCACCGCCCGCAACCCGCAGACCGGCGACCCGATCCAGATCCCGGCCGGCTACAGCGTGAAGGTCTCCGCGGGCTCCAAGCTCAAGGAAGCCGCAAAGGGCAAGTGACGTTGCCGTAAGGCCCGAGAAGGGGCGGTCACCCGACACCGGGTGACCGCCCCTTCTTCCATGTCCGGACGCCGCCGGGCCGCTCGGCCGGCGGCGCGCCCGCCGTCAGCTCAGCGACTTGCCCGGCAGTTCCACCTTCGCGCCCAGCTCCATGAGCTTGTCCATGAAGTTCTCGTAGCCGCGGTTGATCAGGTCGATGCCGTGCACCCGGGAGGTGCCCTGGGCGGCGAGGGCCGCGATCAGGTACGAGAAGCCGCCGCGCAGGTCGGGGATGACCAGATCGGCGCCCTGGAGCTTGGTCGGGCCCGAAACCACCGCCGAGTGCAGGAAGTTGCGCGCTCCGAAGCGGCAGTCGGAGCTGCCGAGGCACTCGCGGTAGAGCTGGATGTGCGCGCCCATCTGGTTCAGCGCGGAGGTGAAGCCCAGCCGGGACTCGTAGACCGTCTCGTGGACGATCGACAGGCCCGTGGCCTGCGTCAGCGCGACCACCAGCGGCTGCTGCCAGTCCGTCTGGAAGCCGGGGTGCACGTCCGTCTCCAGCGCGATGGACTTCAGCTGGCCGCCCGGGTGCCAGAAGCGGATGCCCTCGTCGTCGATCTCGAAGGCACCGCCCACCTTCCGGTAGGTGTTCAGGAACGTCATCATCGAGCGCTGCTGCGCGCCGCGGACGTAGACGTCGCCCTCGGTCGCCAGCGCCGCCGACGCCCAGGACGCCGCCTCCAGACGGTCCGACAGGGCGCGGTGGGTGTAGCCGCCGAGGCTCTCCACGCCCGTGATGCGGATCGTGCGGTCGGTGTCCATCGCGATGATCGCGCCCATCTTCTGCAGCACGCAGATGAGGTCCTCGATCTCGGGTTCGACCGCCGCGTTGGACAGCTCGGTGACGCCCTCGGCGAGCACCGCGGTCAGCAGCACCTGCTCGGTCGCGCCGACGGACGGGTACGGCAGTCGGATCTTCGTACCACGCAGGCCCTTGGGTGCCTCCAGGTACTGGCCGTCCGCGCGCTTCTCGATGACCGCGCCGAACTGGCGCAGCACGTCGAAGTGGAAGTCGATGGGACGGCCGCCGATGTCGCAGCCGCCCAGCCCCGGGATGAACGCGTGGCCCAGGCGGTGCAGCAGCGGCCCGCAGAACAGGATCGGGATGCGCGACGAGCCCGCGTGGGCATCGATGTCGGCGACGTTCGCGCTCTCGACATAGGTCGGGTCGAGCACCAGCTCGCCCGGCTCCTCACCCGGACGGACCGTCACTCCGTGCAGCTGGAGCAGCCCGCGCACCACGCGCACGTCGCGGATGTCGGGCACGTTGCGCAGTCTGCTGGGCGCACTGCCCAGCAGGGCGGCGACCATGGCCTTCGGCACGAGGTTCTTCGCACCGCGGACACGGATCTCGCCCTGCAGCGGGGTTCCGCCGTGGACAAGGAGGACATCGTCGTTGACGGTCATGAATCTCGCGTTCCGTGGAGTTGGGCTAGGGCCGAAGACGTAAGCGTAATGGCCGTGCACCCCCCTTCAGGAAGCCCGAGCGGTTCTCGGACAGGTCATGGATCGGCCACAACACGAACCGTGCATACCCGGACGCAAGGGGTTACGGATCATGGCCCCGCGCGCGCCCGCCCCGCACCGGTGAGCCGCGCCGTGCGTTCACCCGCGTACCCGCATCGCCTCCCGCCGAGGGGCGCGATGCGGGATCATGTCTGCCATGACCGAGGTGTCCTCGCTCACAGGACGGCTGCTCGTGGCCACTCCCGCCCTGGCGGACCCGAACTTCGACCGTGCCGTGGTGCTCCTCCTCGACCACGACGAGGAGGGCTCGCTCGGTGTGGTCCTCAACCGCCCCACCCCCGTGGGCGTGGGCGACATCCTGGAGGGCTGGGCGGAACTCGCGGGGGAGCCCGGGGTCGTCTTCCAGGGCGGCCCGGTCTCCTTGGACTCGGCGCTGGGTGTCGCGGTGATCCCCGGCGGCTCCGGGGAGCGCGCCCCGCTCGGCTGGCGGCGGGTGCACGGGGCGATCGGCCTGGTCGACCTGGAGGCACCGCCGGAACTGCTGGCGCAGGCCCTCGGCTCGCTGCGCATCTTCGCCGGATACGCCGGCTGGGGGCCGGGTCAGCTGGAGGACGAGCTGGTGGACGGCGCGTGGTACGTCGTCGAGTCGGAGCCCGGCGACGTCTCGTCCCCGGAACCGGAGCGGCTGTGGCGCGAGGTGCTGCGGCGCCAGCGCAGCGAGCTGGCCATGGTGGCCACCTACCCGGACGATCCCACGCTCAACTGAGGCGCCTGGGGCTTTCAGTACCCTTGACCGTATGAGCACTCTTGAGCCCGAGCGCGGAACTGGTACGGGGACCCTCGTGGAGCCGACACCGCAGGTGTCGCACGGCGATGGTGACCACGAGCGCTTCTCGCACTACGTCCAGAAGGACAAGATCATGGCGAGCGCCCTGGACGGCACGCCCGTCGTGGCGCTGTGCGGCAAGGTGTGGGTGCCGGGCCGTGACCCGAAGAAGTACCCCGTCTGCCCCATGTGCAAGGAGATCTACGAGTCCATGGAGAGCGGCGGCGACGGCAAGGGCGGCAAGGACGGCGGCGGCAAGTAGCCCGCAGGGCCCCGCGCCCACCGCGGCCTTCGACCGCAGGGCCCCCGGGAGACGCCGTGCCGGCTCCCGGGGGCTTCCGCGTTCCCCGGGTGTGACCGAAGTCGCATCGCACCGGCGCGCGCGTGGGGCCGGTCCGCGCGCCGGGGTGACGGGAGGTCACGCGGGCCCGGACCGACTCGGACGTCCGATCGAAGAGGCGCCCCCGAACGTGTGAGTCCGCCGCGCGGACAGAAGCAGGGCGCCCCGCATCTGAGAGCGTGCTCCGGCACGGTGCGCGAGGGGCGGAAGGGAAATTCGTCCTCACCGGTCGTCCGGTGGCAAAACAGGCCATCTCCCTGGTGAAGGGGCGAACAACCCTTGGCGGACCCTTGAGTCGGGGGCCGGGAAAGATGTGCCAGAGTTGCCACGTCCGCCCTGTCAGCACGTACCGTACGGCAACACAGGTAGGACCCGGTGGGGCAGCGGGAAGGGGCAGCCGGTTTGACCACGCACGCACCACAGGCGGCGCAGGCCGTGACGCTGCCCGCCTCGCTGGACGAGGCGGTGGCGGCGCTGGCCGCCATGCCGGCCGCCGTCCCCGTGGCGGGTGGCACCGACCTCATGGCCGCGGTCAACTCCGGACAGCTGCGGCCCGCGGCGCTGGTCGGCCTCGGCCGCATCAGCGAGATCCGCGGCTGGCAGTACCAGGACGGCCACGCGCTGCTCGGCGCGGGGCTCACCCACGCCCGCATGGGCCGCCCCGACTTCGCCGCGCTCATCCCCGCCCTCGCGGCGGCGGCCCGCGCGGCCGGACCCCCGCACATCCGCAACGCGGGCACCCTGGGCGGCAACATCGCCTCCGCCGCCCCCACCGGGGACGCGCTGCCGGTGCTCGCCGCCCTGGAGGCCACGCTGATCATCGCGGGCCAGGGCGGTGCCCGCCGCGAGATCCCGGTCTCGCATCTGCTCGCGGGCATGGAGATGCTGCGCGGGGGCGAACTCATCGGCTACGTGCGCGTGCCGCTGCTGCACGCCCCGCAGGTCTTCCTGAAGGCGACCGGACGCACCGGACCGGGGCGCGCCGTCGCCTCCGTGGCCCTCGTCCTCGACCCGGCCCGGCGCGGTGTGCGCTGCGCCGTCGGCGCCATCGCGCCGATGCCGCTGCGCCCCCTGGAGGCCGAGCAGTGGGTCGCCCAGCTCATCGACTGGGACAACAGCCGCGCGATCGTCCCCGAGGCGCTCACCGCCTTCGGCGAGTACGTCGCCGCGGCCTGCATCCCCGACGCGGAGCCCGCCGCGGACGGCACCGCGCAGCAGCTGCCACCCGCCGTACTGCACCTGCGGCGCACCGTCGCCGCGCTGGCCCGACGAGCACTGGGGAGGGCACTGTCGTGACCGACGACCAGCACCGGGAACACCCCGGGCACCCTGAGCACCGGGAGCGCCGGCAGGGGGCCCCGCAGGCTCCGCAGGGCGGCACCCAGGGCTCGTGGGAGCGGCTGCCGGGGGAGTACGACGACGGCGCGACCGCCTTCGTGCAGCTCCCCGAGGGCGGCATCGACGCCCTTCTGGCCGCGCACAGCCCGCTGGCCGCACCCGGGCACGGGTACGTGCCCCCCTCGTTCACCCCGGCCGACGCGCCCACGGGCCCGATGGGCGACGACACCTGGGGCGCGCCCGCCGAGGGCGCCCGGTGGGGCGACCAGGAGCCCGAAGCCCAGGAGGGCGCGGGCCAGGGGTTCGCCTACGACCCCGGGCCGACCGGGCAGTGGCACTTCGAGGAGGCCGCGCCGGCGCACGGGACGGCGGCGCACGAGGCGCCGCCCGCGCCGGGCCACGAGGTCACCGGTCAGTGGTCGATCCCGGTGGCGGGCGGTGATCTGCCGGACGAGTCGGGAGAGTTCACCCCGTCGTCGCTCGTCGAGCAGTGGGGCACCGGCGCGCCCGCGACACTCCCGGGCGGCGCGCCCGCGCCCTGGGCGACGGAGGTGTCCGGGACCGCCTGGTCGGACGAGGCGCACGAGAGCGCCGTCCAGGACGTGGCCGAGGCGGCTCACGAGGAGCCGGCCGACCTCCCCGAGGCCGTTGGCGGGCCGCCCGCCGGGCCGTACGACCACGCGCGGGCCCACGGTGCCCCCGAGGACTCCGAGGCGGCCCAGGAGCCGCCGGAGCCGCACGGCGCGCCGGACCCGGCGGCGGGCACCGACTCGGGGGCGCCCGACGAACAGGCCCCCGCACCCGAGGAGTCGCCCGAGCCCGTGCACGGCGAGGAACCCCGCCGCGACGCCGGAGCCGCTCCCGCCCAGGAGGCCCAGGACGCCCAGGAGGCGGTCGTCGGGCAGGACCCCGCCGCCGACGAGCCGGAGCCCGGACCGGAGCACACGCCGGAGCCGGCCCCCCTGCACGACGACCACCCCCTGGTGTCCTACGTCCTGCGGGTGAACGGCTCCGACCGGCCCGTCACCGACGCCTGGATCGGCGAGTCGCTCCTGTACGTGCTGCGCGAGCGGCTCGGTCTCGCGGGCGCCAAGGACGGCTGCTCGCAGGGCGAGTGCGGCGCCTGCAACGTCCAGGTCGACGGCCGGCTCGTCGCGTCCTGCCTGGTGCCCGCCGTCACGGCGGCGGGCAGCGAGGTGCGCACCGTGGAGGGACTCGCCGTCGACGGAAGGCCCTCGGACGTGCAGCGGGCGCTCGCCCGGTGCGGCGCGGTGCAGTGCGGCTTCTGCGTGCCCGGCATGGCGATGACCGTGCACGACCTGCTGGCCGGCAACCCCGCGCCCACCGAGCTGGAGACACGCCAGGCGCTGTGCGGCAACCTGTGCCGCTGCACCGGCTACCGGGGTGTCGTGGAGGCGGTCAAGGAGGTCGTGGCCGAGCGCCAGGCGCACGCGGAGACGGAACCCGAGCCGGGCGCCGACACCGCGCACGCCCGCATCCCGCACCAGGCGGGCCCCGGCGCGGGAGGTGTCCACTCCTCCGTGTTCGGTGAACCCGCCGCAGGCGACACGGCGTTCGGCGACGGGTTCGGCGCCACGGCCCCGGACGGACACCCGTACGGCCAGGACGGAGGCCAGGCGTGAGCAACGACACCGCCGCCGCGACCACCGCGGCGGCAGGACCCGCCCCCGAGCCGCCGCCGCACGGCATCGGGGTGTCCCTGCCGTCCGTCGACGCCCCGGCCAAGGCCGAGGGAACCTTCCCCTACGCCGCCGACCTGTGGGCCGAGGGCCTGTTGTGGGCGGCCGTGCTGCGCTCCCCGCACCCGCACGCGCGCATCGTGTCGATCGACACCAGCCACGCGCGCGAGATGCCCGGCGTCCGCGCCGTCCTCACCCACGAGGACGTGCCCGGCGGCGCCCTGCACGGACGCGGCAGAGCCGACCGGCCCGTGTTCGCCTCCGACGTCGTACGCCACCACGGCGAGCCCATCGCCGCCGTCGCCGCCGACCACCCCGACACCGCCCGGCTGGCCGCCGCCGCCGTCATCGTCGAGTACGAGGTGCTCGACCCGGTCACCGACCCCGAACAGGCCTTCGAGGTCGAGCCGCTGCACCCGGACGGCAACCTGATCCGCCACATCCCGCTGCGGCACGGCGACCCGGACGCGACCGGCGAGATCGTCGTGGAGGGGCAGTACCGCATCGGTCGCCAGGACCCGGCGCCCATCGGCGCGGAGGCCGGCCTCGCGGTGCCCCGGCCGGACGGCGGGGTCGAGCTGTACCTCGCGTCCACCGACCCGCATGCCGACCGCGACCGCGCCGCCGCGGTCTACGGGCTCGAACCCGAACGGGTGAAGATCGTGGTCACCGGGGTGGCCGGTGCCACGGCCGACCGCGAGGACCCCGGCTTCCAGCTTCCGCTCGGCCTGCTCGCGCTGCGGACGGGCTGCCCGGTCAAGCTCACCGTGACGCGCGAGGAGTCCTTCCTCGGCCATGTCCACCGCCACCCCACCCTGCTGCGCTACCGCCACCACGCGGACGCCGAGGGCAGGCTGGTCAAGGTCGAGGCGCAGATCCTGCTGGACGCGGGCGCGTACGCCGACACCTCGGGGGAGGCCCTGGCCGCCGCGGTCTCCTTCGCGTGCGGCCCCTACGTCGTCCCGAACGCGTTCATCGAGGGCTGGGCCGTCCGCACCAACAACCCGCCCTCCGGCCATGTGCGCGGCGAGGGCGCGATGCAGGTGTGCGCCGCGTACGAGGCCCAGATGGACAAGCTGGCCAGGAAGCTCGGCGTGGACCCGGCCGAGCTGCGGCTGCGCAACGTGCTGGAGACGGGCGACGACCTGCCCACCGGCCAGACGGTGACCTGCCCGGCGCCGGTCGCCGAACTGCTGGAGGCCGTGCGGGACCACCCCCTGCCCCCGCTGCCCAAGGACACCCCCGAGGAGGAGTGGCTGCTGCCGGGCGGACCCGAGGGCGCGGGCGAACCCGGCGCGGTGCGCAGGGGCGTCGGCTACGGCGTCGGCATGGTCCACATGCTCGGCACGGAGGGCGCGGACGAGGTCTCCACGGCCACGGTGAAGGTGCACGACGGGGTGGCGACGGTGCTGTGCGCGGCCGTCGAGACCGGCCAGGGCTTCAGCACCCTGGCCCGGCAGATCGTCCAGGAGACGCTCGGCATCGAAGAGGTGCACGTGGCGCCCGTCGACACCGACCAGCCGCCGGCGGGCGCGGGCTGCCGCGGCCGCCACACCTGGGTGTCGGGCGGCGCGGTGGAACGTGCCGCCAAGATGGTCCGCACCCAGCTCCTGCAGCCCCTCGCGCACAAGTTCGGCATGTCCACGGAGCTGCTCCAGATCACCGACGGCAAGATCACCTCGTACGACGGTGTCCTGTCGACCACGGTGACCGAGGCGATGGACGGCAAGGAGCTGTGGGCCACCGCGCAGTGCCGCCCACATCCCACGGAGCCGCTGGACGAGGCGGGCCAGGGTGACGCCTTCGTGGGCCTCGCGTTCTGCGCGATCCGCGCCGTGGTGGACGTGGACATCGAGATCGGCTCGGTCCGGGTCGTGGAGCTGGCGCTCGCCCAGGACGTCGGCCGGATCCTGAACCCGAGGCAGCTCGAGGCGCGCCTGGAGGCCGGGGTCACCCAGGGCGTGGGCATCGCCCTCACGGAGAACCTGCGCACGGCCCGCGGCCTGGTCCGCCACCCCGACCTGACGGGCTACGCCCTGCCGACGGCCCTGGACGCGCCCGACATCCGGATCGTCAAGCTGGTCGAGGAGCGGGACGTGGTCGCGCCGTTCGGCGCCAAGTCGGTCAGCGCGGTCCCCGTGGTGACCTCTCCGGCGGCCATCGCCTCGGCGGTGCGCGCGGCCACGGGCCGCCCGGTCAACCGCCTGCCGATCCGCCCGCAGGCGGCGGTGGTCGTACCGCAGTGAGCGAAGGCCCGCGCCGGGATCCGGCGCGGGCCTTCGCCGGCGGGTCCCGGCGGTGTCCTGCGGGTGGGAGCGGGGCGGCCCGACGGGGGCCCGCGCGCGGCGGGCCGTACGCCTGGGCGGCGGGCGCCGATGGAGACCGTGGCGGGATTCGAACCCGCGTTGCGCGCTTTGCAGGCGCGCCCCTGAGCCGCTCGGGTACACGGTCGTGGCGTCAGATGCGGCACGGCTCACTCGTCCCGACCTGACTTTCTCGACCGTACGGGCGGGCGACGAGGGGGCTCAAGGGGCTCGCGGGCGCCGCAACACGACTGCCACACGCCGTTCACGAACCCCCGGCCGAAAGCGTCGGACGTACGACCAAGGTCTCAGCGGACGACCGTCCACGGACAGCAGCCAGGTCCGGTCCGGGCTCCTACGCTGGTCGGCATGGCAGCCCTGGAACCCCGCGACAGCGACGTCGCCGAACCCGTGTCCCGCGTCCGGCCGGACGACACCGGCGGTGTGCTCAGCGCGCCGTACCGGGCGTTGAGCATCGGCACCGTCTCCGTCGTCCTGCTCATCGCCTTCGAGGCGACGGCGGTCGGCACGGCGATGCCGGTCGCCGCGCGGGAGCTGCACGGCCTGTCGGTGTACGCCTTCGCCTTCTCCGGCTACTTCACGACGAGTCTGTTCGGCATGGTCCTGGCCGGCCAGTGGTCGGACCGCAGCGGCCCGCTCGCCTCGCTGACCTGCGGCATCGCCGCCTTCGCCGGGGGCCTGCTGCTGTCCGGGACGGCCGGGGCGATGTGGGTGTTCATCCTGGGCCGGGCCGTGCAGGGACTCGGCGGCGGACTGGTGATCGTGGCCCTGTACGTGGTGGTGAGCCGCGCCTACCCGGAGCGGCTGCGGCCCGCCATGATGGCGGCGTTCGCCGCGGGCTGGGTCGTCCCCTCCGTCGTCGGGCCGCTCGCGGCGGGCACGGTGACCGAGCGGCTCGGCTGGCGCTGGGTCTTCCTCGGCATCCCCGTGCTGGTGGTGCTCCCGCTGGCCCTGGCCCTGCCTCGGATACGGCACCGGGCGGGCGGTCCCGTCGGGCAGGGTGCCGCGGCCCCGTTCGACCTGCGCCGCATCCGCCTCGCGCTCGGCATCTCGCTGGGCGCCGGACTGCTCCAGTACGCCGCCCAGCACGCGTCCGCCCCCGGCGGCACCCGGTGGACGGCCCTGGTGCCCGGCGTCGCGGGCGCCGCCCTGCTGGTCCCGGCCGCGCTCGGGCTGCTGCCCCGCGGCACCTACCGCGCGGCGCGCGGACTGCCGTCCGTGGTGCTGCTGCGCGGAATATCCGACGGCGCGTTCATCACGGCCGAGAGCTTCGTGCCCCTGATGCTCGTCACCGAGCGGGGCCTGTCGCCGACCATGGCCGGATTCAGCCTGGCGGCGGGCGGCGCCACCTGGGCCGTCGGCTCGTGGGTGCAGGCCAGGCCCCGCCTGGAGCCCTACCGGCAGCGGCTGGTGACGTGCGGCACGCTGCTCGTCGCGCTGTCCATCGCCGCCGTGCCGGCGGTGCTGGTCCACACGGTGCCCGTGTGGACCGTCGCCGTCGCCTACGGGATCGGCTGCTTCGGGATGGGCCTGGTCCTGTCCTCGGCCAGTGTGCTGCTCCTGCAGCTGTCCGCGCCGAAGGACGTGGGCACCAACTCGGCGGCGCTGCAGATCTCCGACGGCCTGTCCAACATCGTGCTGCTCTGCGTGGGCGGCGCCGCGTTCGCCGCGCTCGGCGGGGGCACCATCGCCCCCTCGGCCACCGGCGCCCACGCCACGGGCTCCCACCCGGCCGCCTTCGCCGTGGTGTTCGTGCTGATGGCGGTGGTGGCGCTGGCGGGCGTGGGGGTGGCGACCCGGCTGGTGGAGCGCCGCCCCCACGGGGCCGCGCCCGCCGAGCTGTGACCCGTGTCGCACCCGGGGAGGATACGGAGCCGTCGGCCGGAAGGAGGGCCGGCCGCACCGGTAGGGTGGCCCGGTTGTCATACGTAGCCGAGCCGCCCGACCACCACCCCGGAGACCGTGACTACCACCGCCGCCAGCTCCAGTTCCTCGCACCACCTCTCCCCGGCCTTCCCCGGCCGCGCCCCCTGGGGCACCGCCGGCAAGCTGCGTGCCTGGCAGCAGGGCGCGATGGAGAAGTACCTCCAGGAGCAGCCGCGCGACTTCCTCGCCGTCGCCACGCCCGGCGCCGGCAAGACGACCTTCGCGCTGACGCTCGCCTCCTGGCTGCTGCACCACCACGTGGTGCAGCAGGTGACCGTGGTCGCCCCGACCGAGCACCTCAAGAAGCAGTGGGCGGAGGCCGCCGCGCGGATCGGCATCAAGCTCGACCCCGAGTACAGCGCCGGGCCGCTGGGCCGGGAGTACCACGGCGTCGCGGTCACCTACGCGGGCGTGGGGGTGCGGCCGATGCTGCACCGCAACCGTGTCGAGCAGCGCAAGACCCTCGTCATCCTCGACGAGATCCACCACGCCGGTGACTCGAAGTCCTGGGGCGAGGCCTGTCTGGAGGCGTTCGAACCGGCCACCCGCCGGCTGACGCTGACCGGTACGCCGTTCCGCTCCGACACCAATCCCATCCCCTTCGTGACGTACGAGGAGGGGCAGGACGGCATCCGCCGCTCCTCCGCCGACTACACGTACGGATACGGCTCCGCGCTCGGCGACGGCGTCGTGCGCCCGGTCATCTTCCTCTCCTACAGCGGCAACATGCGCTGGCGCACCAAGGCGGGCGACGAGATCGCCGCCCGGCTCGGCGAGCCGATGACCAAGGACGCCGTCAGCCAGGCCTGGCGCACGGCGCTCGATCCGCGCGGTGAGTGGATGCCCAGCGTGCTGCGCGCCGCCGACCAGCGGCTGACCGAGGTCCGCAAGGCCATCCCGGACGCGGGCGCCCTCGTCATCGCCTCCGACCAGGACTCTGCCCGCGCCTACGCCAAACTCATCCGCGAGATCACCGGGCACGGGGCGACGCTCGTGCTGTCCGACGACGCCGGGGCCTCCGACCGCATCGACGAGTTCAGCCACGGCGACGACCGCTGGATGGTCGCGGTGCGCATGGTGTCCGAGGGCGTCGACGTGCCCCGGCTGGCCGTCGGGGTCTACGCCACCACCATCTCCACCCCGCTGTTCTTCGCCCAGGCCGTCGGCCGTTTCGTACGGTCCCGTCGCCGCGGCGAAACCGCCTCCGTCTTCCTGCCGACCGTGCCCGACCTGCTGACCTTCGCCAACGAGATGGAGGTCGAACGGGACCACGTCCTCGACAAGCCCAAGAAGCAGGGCGAGGAGGAGGACCCGTACGCCGAGTCCGAGCAGGAGATGGACGAGGCCAACCGGGAGCAGGACGAGGACACCGGCGACCAGGACATGCTGCCCTTCGAGGCGCTGGAGTCCGACGCGGTGTTCGACCGGGTCATGTACAACGGCGCCGAGTTCGGTATGCAGGCCCACCCCGGCAGCGAGGAGGAGCAGGACTATCTGGGCATTCCCGGTCTGCTCGAACCCGACCAGGTGCAGATGCTGCTCCAGAAGCGCCAGGCCCGGCAGATCGCGCACAGCCGCAAGAAGCCGGACACCGAGGCCGACCTCCTCGAAGTGCCCGCCGAGCGGCGCCCCGTGGTCACCCACAAGGAGCTGCTGGAGCTGCGCAAGCAGCTCAACACGATGGTCGGCGCCTACGTCCACCAGAGCGGCAAGCCGCACGGCGTGATCCACAACGAACTGCGCAGGGTGTGCGGCGGCCCGCCGAGCGCCGAGTGCACGGGGGGCCAGCTCCGGCAGCGCATCGAGAAGGTCCAGGAGTGGGCGACGCGCATGCGCTGAGCCGCGCGGCGCAAAAGCAGGCAAACCCCGACGGTCCTCCCGCCCGGCCGCCCGGATTCTGGACAGAGACTTCCGCTGAGCGGACCTGCTCGCTACTGTCACGCTACGCATACGCCCCGTGGCAGCGTCGCCGCGGATCGCAGCCGTGAAGTGACCGGGTCCGGGGTCCCCCGGACCGCCGGCCGATCGGCGGCCTCTGACGCGCGTCACCGACGGGACCCGGTGACCTGGTGTCGCGGGGCTCGCCGACCTCACCACCAAGGAGGGGGCCTCGTGACCGCTGAGACCTCTCAGACGCTCGACCGGGGCCTCAGGGTGCTCAAGCTGCTCGCGGACACGGACCACGGGCTGACCGTGACGGAGCTGTCCGCCCGACTCGGCGTCAACCGGACGGTGGTGTACCGGTTGCTGGCCACCCTGGAGCAGCACTCCCTCGTACGCCGTGACCTGGGCGGCCGCGCCCGGGTCGGCCTCGGGGTGCTGGGGCTGAGCCGCCAGGTGCACCCGCTGGTGCGGGAGGCCGCGCTGCCCGCGCTGCGCGCGCTCGCAGAGGACATAGGGGCCACCGCGCACCTCACCCTGGTCGACGGCACGGAGGCGCTGGCCGTCGCCGTGGTCGAGCCGACGTGGACCGACTACCACGTGGCGTACCGGGCCGGGTTCAGACATCCCCTCGACATGGGCGCGGCCGGCCGGGCGATACTCGGCGCGCGGCGGCAACCGCCCGTCGAGCCCGGCTACACCCTGACCCATGGCGAGCTGGAGACCGGGGCGAGCGGTGCCGCGGCCCCGCTGCTCGGGGTGACCGGGATAGAGGGCAGCGTCGGGGTCGTCATGCTGTCGGACGCGGTACCCGAACGGGTGGGACCCCGGGTGGTGGACGCCGCGCGCGAGGTGGCCGAGGCGCTCCGCTGACCGCCGGCGGCACCGGCCCCGATCCGGCACCCGGCCGAAAGCCCTCGTCACGTTAGATTGATCCCGTGTTCTCTCGTCTCTCGCGCCCCCAGGCCGTCGCCGTCTGCGCCCTGCCCGTCGTGGCCCTGATCGCCACGGCGGTGTGCGCGCCGCTGCCGTTCGCCGTGGCGCAGCCCGGCATCACGGCCGACGTCCTCGGCGCCAACCAGGGCGCCCCCGTGATCACGATCAGCGGGGCGCCGACCCGCACGACGCGCGGCCAGCTGCGGATGACGACGATCGAGGCGACGGGCCCCGACACGGACGTCTCCCTCGGGGACGTGATCGACGGATGGTTCCGTTCGGACCGCGCGGTGCTGCCCCGCGACGCGGTCTACCCGAGCGGCGACGACGTCAGGGAGATCGAGCGGCACAACACCGAGCAGATGAAGGAGTCCCAGGACGCGGCGACGCGGGCGGCCCTGTCGTATCTGGACCTCGGTGGCAAGGGCGTCAAGGTCACGCTGAAGCTCGCGGACGTGGGCGGCCCCAGCGCGGGCCTGCTGTTCACCCTCGGCATCATCGACAAGCTGCACGGCGACGGCAGCGGCGGCGACCTCACGGGAGGCCGCGTCGTGGCGGGCACGGGCACGATCGACGACGCCGGGCGGGTCGGGGCGGTCGGCGGGGTGTCCCTCAAGACGCGGGCCGCGCGCCGTGACGGGGCGACGGTGTTCCTGGTGCCGAAGGCCGAGTGCGCCGACGCGAAGGCCGAACTGCCGGGCGGGCTGCGGCTGGTGCCGGTGACCACGCTGAAGGGCGCCGTCGACGCGCTGAAGGCGCTGGAGCGGGGGAAGGGACCGGTGCCCAGCTGCTGAGCGGCGACCGAGGGCCGACGCCTTCACCCGCCCTCACCGGTCTTCACGGCCTGGTCGGGCGACGGCCCGGCGCCGCTCACGACGCCCTCGGGTCGCCCTTCGCGAACCAGGGCCGCGCCAGCAGTTCCGCCACCGACGCCATCCAGTCGACGAGCAGCGCCAGCGCCACCGTGAGGATCGAGCCGAGCAGCAGGACCGGCATGTGGTGCCGGGCGATCCCGGTGGTGATCAGCACGCCGAGACCGCCGCCCCCGCCGAACGCGGCCAGGGTCGTCGTGCCGACGTTGAGGACCAGGGCCGTACGCACCCCCGCGAGGATCGTCGGGGCGGCCAAGGGCAGTTCCACCCGGGTCAGCACGCGCAGCGGCGACATGCCGATGCCGCGCGCGGCCTCCAGCAGCCGTGGATCGCCGGCCCTCAGCCCGGTGACCGTCTGCGACAGCACGGGCAGGACCGCGCACACCACGATCCCGGCCAGGGCCGCCGTCCGCCCGGCGCCGAACCAGAGCACCAGCAGCGCCAGCAGGCCGATCGCCGGCGTTCCGCGGCCCAGGGCGGCGATCGCCGACGCCGCGGGCAGGACGCGCGAGCAGGTCCGGCGGCACGCGTCGCGGGTCAGCAGGACGCCCAGCGGAAGCGCGATCAGCAGCACCAGCGCCGTGGCGGCCGTCGTCAGTTCCACGTGCTGCCACAGGGCCCTGAGCACCTGTCCCCGCGACAGCGCGTCCTGGGAGCCCAGGTCGAGGTGGGCCTGGCGGAAGCCCGCCAGTGTCGCCAGCAGCACGACCACCAGCGCCGTCGGCAGTACGGTCAGCTTCCGCCAGGTGAGCGGCGGCCCCGCGGCACCCGCCCCGGCGGGCGCGCCGTCCGCCGCCCGGCCCTCCCGCTCCTCCTGCTCCCTGACCTCGGGTGTGGTCACGTCGGCTTCTCCTCCGGTCGTGCGGGTGCCGCGGGCGCGGGGCGTCGGGGAAGCGTCAGCCGCCCGAGGCAGAGGTACGCCGCGTCGGACAGCAGCGACAGGACGACGATCCCGAGCGTGCCCGCCAGCACCTCGTTGAGCGCGTTCTCGCTGCCCGGGGCGCCGAGGCCGCGGAAGATCTCGTTGCCGAGCCCCGGTCCGGAGACGTAGGCGGTGAGGGCGGCCACGCCCATCAGCAGCCGGGTGGAGGTCCGCATCCCGGTCAGGATCGACGGCCAGGCACCCGCCACCCCCACCCGGGCCGGCCGCGCCCGACCCGCCCGACCGAGGCGCCACGCCCGGCCCGCCGCGCCCGCGCCGGTCGTACCCGCGCCGGTCGTGTCCTCAGCGCCCGTCGCCGCGTCCGCGACGGCGTCCGCGGCCGGTGCGTCCGCCGCGTCCGGTGCAGTGGTGCGCGGCGGCCCGGCCGTGCGCAGGCCCGCCAGGGAGCTCCGCAGGACCGGCAGCAGCCCGCACAGCGTCAGTACGGTGAGCGTCGGCGCCACGCCCGGGCCCACGACCGGCACCAGCAGGCCGATCATCGCCAGGGCGGGAACGGTCGGCAGCGCACCGGTGGTGGCCGCGGCCAGCCGGCCCGCCCGCTCGCTGCGGCGGGCGGCGACGGCGATCAGCACACCGAGCACCGCCGCGCAGGCGGCGCACGGCAGGACGATCCCGGCATGCCGGAAGGCGTCCACGAGCAACCGATGGTGGTGGCCGGCCAGGTACTCCCAGAAGCTCACGCGCGCTCACCCCGTCCGCTACGTCCTGTCCCGGTCCCGCGCCGCCTGCTCCACCAGCGGGATGATCCGCAGCGGGACGGCGTTCTCCATGACGATCGCCGTGGAGGCCCGGACGATGCCATCAAAACCGACAACCCGGTCGATCACACGTTGGAGATCGGCGTTCGAGCGGGCCACCAGCCGGCAGAGCATGTCCCCGCTGCCGGTGGTGGTGTGCAGCTCCAGCACCTCCGGAACGGTCGCCAAGTGGGCCCGCACGTCCGCTCCTTGGCCCTGCCGGATCTCCAGGGTCGCGAACGCGGTGACCGGGTAGCCGAGCGCGGCCGGGTCGACCTCGGGGCCGAACCCCCGGATCACTCCATTGGACTGAAGGCGGTCCAGCCGCGCCTGCGCCGTGCCGCGTGCCACGCCCAGGCGCCGGGACATCTCCAGCACCCCGATGCGCGGCTCCCGCGCCAGCAGCACGATGAGCTGGGCGTCCAGATGATCGATCGCCATGTCGTATGCACTCCCGGATGGTCATCATGTACAGAACGTCCGACGGGTCCGCCGTTCCGCTGAACATATTGCCCAGCCAAAACACGAACTATTGCGCACCCTGCGAGTAGGGGTGAGGCTGCGTCTATGACCCAGACCACACACCACACCCCCGACACCGCGCGTGAGGCCGACCCCTTCCCGGTCAAGGGAATGGACGCGGTCGTCTTCGCCGTGGGCAACGCCAAGCAGGCCGCGCACTACTACTCCACCGCCTTCGGCATGCGGCTCGTGGCGTACTCGGGACCCGAGAACGGCAGCCGCGAGACCGCGTCGTACGTCCTGGAGAACGGCTCGGCGCGGTTCGTCCTCACCTCCGTCATCAAGGCCGACACCGACTGGGGCCGCTTCCTGGAGCGGCACGTGGCCGAGCACGGCGACGGCGTGGTCGACCTCGCCATCGAGGTGCCGGACGCGCGGGCCGCGTACGCGTACGCCATCGAGCACGGCGCCACCTCGGTCGCCGAGCCGTACGAGCTCAAGGACGAGCACGGCGTCGTCGTGATGGCCGCCATCGCCACCTACGGCGAGACCCGCCACACGCTGGTCGAGCGCACCGGCTACGACGGCCCCTACCTGCCCGGGTTCGCCGCCGCCGACCCGATGGTGGCGCCGCCCGAGCACCGCACCTTCCAGGCCATCGACCACTGCGTGGGCAACGTCGAACTCGGCCGTATGAACGAGTGGGTGCAGTTCTACAACAAGGTCATGGGCTTCACGAACATGAAGGAGTTCGTGGGCGACGACATCGCGACCGAGTACAGCGCGCTGATGTCCAAGGTCGTGGCCGACGGCACGCTCAAGGTCAAGTTCCCGATCAACGAGCCCGCCGTCGCCCAGAAGAAGTCGCAGATCGACGAGTACCTGGAGTTCTACGGCGGTCCCGGCGTCCAGCACATCGCGCTGAACACGAACGACATCGTGCGCACGGTGCGGACCATGCGGGCGGCCGGAGTGCAGTTCCTGGACACCCCGGACTCGTACTACGACACGCTCGGCGAGTGGGTCGGCGACACCCGGGTCCCCGTCGAGACCCTGCGGGAGCAGAAGATCCTCGCCGACCGCGACGAGGACGGCTATCTGCTGCAGATCTTCACCAAGCCGGTCCAGGACCGCCCGACGGTCTTCTTCGAGATCATCGAGCGCCACGGCTCCATGGGCTTCGGCAAGGGCAACTTCAAGGCCCTGTTCGAGGCCATCGAGCGCGAGCAGGCCAAGCGCGGCAACCTCTGAGGGCTGACTCCCCGTGTTCCGCGAGCTCCACGGGGGGCTCGCGGACCACGGGGAACGGGGGCGGTGCGGGCGGGGTTCCCCCCGCCGCCCGGGAGTGCGACGCTGTGATCATGAGCCGTATCGAAGCCCGCAGCGACGAGGACACCGGCAGCCTGCTCGACCGCCTGCGGGCCGGACTGCCCGCCGAGGCCGTGCTCAGCGATCCCGGCGTCACCGCCTCGTACGCGAACGACATGGCGAGCTTCTGCGCGGCCGGCGCGCCCGCCGTGGTCGTGCTGCCGCGCACCGTCGAGCAGGTCCAGCACGTCCTGCGGACCGCGACCGCGCTGCGTGTCCCGGTCGTACCGCAGGGGGCCCGCACCGGCCTGTCGGGAGCGGCCAACACCACCGACGGCTGCATCGCGCTGTCCCTGACCAAGATGGACCGCATCCTGGAGATCGACCCGGTCGACCGGGTCGCCGTGGTCGAACCGGGCGTCGTCAACGCCGCGCTCTCCCGCGCCGTCGCGGAGCACGGCCTGCACTACCCTCCCGACCCCTCCAGCTGGGAGACGTGCACCATCGGCGGCAACATCGGCACGGCCTCGGGCGGACTGTGCTGTGTGAAGTACGGCGTCACCTCCGAGTACGTCCTCGGCCTGGACGTCGTCCTCGCCGACGGACGCCTGATGTCCACCGGCCGCCGCACCGCCAAGGGCGTGGCGGGCTACGACCTCACGCGGCTCTTCGTCGGCTCCGAGGGCTCGCTCGGTGTCGTCGTCCGGGCGACCCTCGCCCTGAAGCCGAAGCCGCCCCGGCAACTCGTGCTCGCGGCCGAGTTCGCGTCCGCGGCCGACGCCTGCGACGCGGTGTGCCGCATCATGACGGGCGGCCATGCGCCCTCCCTGCTCGAACTGATGGACCGTACGACCCTCAAGGCCGTCAACGCCCTGGCCCGCATGGGGCTGCCGGAGTCGACCGAGGCCCTGCTCCTGGCCGCCTTCGACACCCCGGACCCGGCCGCCGACCTCGCCGCGGTGGGAGCGCTCTGCGAGGCGGCGGGCGCCACCCAGGTCGTCCCGGCCGAGGACGCCGCCGAGTCCGAACTGCTCCTGAAGGCGCGGCGCCTGTCGCTCACGGCGCTGGAGGCGGTCAAGGGCACCACGATGATCGACGACGTGTGCGTGCCCCGCTCCCGGCTCGGCGAGATGCTCGAAGGGGTCGAGCGGATCGCCGAGAAGCACCGGCTCACCATCGGCGTCTGCGCCCACGCCGGGGACGGCAACACCCACCCGACCGTCTGCTTCGACGCCCGGGACCCGGACGAGTCCCGGCGCGCCCGCGAGTCCTTCGACGAGATCATGGCCCTGGGCCTGGAACTGGGCGGCACGATCACCGGCGAACACGGGGTGGGCATCCTGAAGAAGGAGTGGCTGGCCCGCGAACTGGGGCCGGTGGGAGTGGAGATGCAGCAGGCGGTCAAGCACGCCTTCGACCCCCTGAACATCCTCAACCCGGGCAAGGTGTTCTGACGGGGCCAGGGAGGCGGCGCCCCCCTGCGCGCTCACTCCTCGTCCGCGGCCGGGGCGCCCTCCTGGGAGCGGCTGAGGAGTTCGGTGACGGCCCTGTCCATGCCGAGCAGCGCCGTCTCCGTGCCCGGGGGCACCACGCGGAGCGTGCGCTCCAGCCACAGCGCCACCGGGAGCGCGGGCGCCTCCAGCAGGGCGTCGCCGTCCGGTGAACTCAGGGCCATCAGGACCACGTCCCGGCCCCCGACCTTCGTCGGCCACACCCGCACGTCACCCTCGCCGCACGGCCGGAACACCCCTTCCACCAGCAGGTCCCGGGCGAAGGCCCACCCCACCGCGTGGCCGGGGGCGATGTGGAAGGTGACGTGCACCGCGTACGGGTCGTCGGCGCGGTAGGCCAGCCTGGCCCGGACAGGGACGCTGCACTCGGGCGACACGATGAGTTCGAGCTCCAGCTCGCATTCCACCACGGTGTTCACGGGACGCCGCTCCTCTCGGGTACCAGGGCCGCCGACGGGCTGGCCCATACGAGTGAGAGCGGGCCGGCGGGGAGGCATTACGCGAGTCCCGCCGAGTTCCTCCGAGAGAGCGTTTCCTTTTGGGTGAGGTCCGAATCCTTCCGAGTCTGCGAAGGACCTGCACGTCGCCGCCCGGAACGGGATGGCTCCGGGCGGAGCGGCGGTACTGTCACCCTGGTTCTGATAGATGTGGATGTCCACATGACTCCCCGAGCAGATACGGGACGACGGACATGAGCGCCCCCACCCCGGCATCCGGTGACGACAGGCCCCGCGAGGGCTACTACCCGGATCCTTCCATTCCTGGATATGTCCGGTACTGGAACGGTGTGGCCTGGGTGCCGGGCACCAGCCGCCCGGCACCCAGCGACGGCCTGCCGCTGTCCCCGCCGCCGGGTGCCCAGCCCGTCGCGCACGCCGCCGCGCCCGTTCCGCTTCCGCAGCAGGGGGCGCCCGCGGCACGGCCCGCCGTGGAGGAGACCGGCCCGCACTTCTTCGACGAGGACCCGGCGGAGGGCCCGGCCGCCCCGGGCCCCGCCGCGTCGCAGCACGGCAGCCGCCCCGAGCCCGCCTCTGCCTGGGGCGCCGACCGCTCCCGGCAGACGGGCTTCGGCCGCGAACAGGACCGGGTCTCCTGGGGCGCGGCGGGGGACCCCCGCTCCGCGCTCGCCGGACGCCCCGACGGCACGGTGACCCGGATGGACGGGACCGCGATGATCCCGCCCGCCGAGCCCGAGGCCGCCACCGACTCCGGTGCCTCCCCGGGGCCGGAGGGCACGGTGGTCTTCCGGCGGCAGGCCCGCGAGGAGGCCCCCGGAGCCAGGGACGCCGCCGAGGGCACCATGGCCTTCCGCGCGCTCACCCCGCGCGCGGGCGAGCGGAGCGGGGGTGCGGCGGCGCCCGGGCCCGCTCAGGGGCAGCGCGACCCGAGCGCTCAGACCGCCGCCGCCCGCCAGGCCCTGGGCCTGGACCCGCAGCTCCCGAAGCCGCAGCTCCCGAACCCGAACCCGAGTCCCGCCCCGCAGCGGTCCGCTCCGCAGCACTCCGCGCAGCCGCGGCAGGCGAAGCAACCCCAGCAGCCGCAGCCGCAACAGGCCGCCGTCCCGCAGCAGTCCGCCTCCCCGGCCGCCGCGCCCCTGACCGCGGGCCCCGGCGGCGGCCAGCCCTCCTGGGCCCAGCAGGTGCACCGGCTCGCCGACCCGGAAGCCCAGGGCGAGGGGCCCGTCGCCCCCTGGAAGCCGCCGGTGGACGACCCGTTCCAGGCGGCCGCCAGAGCCCAGGCCGCGGTCCGTCCGGCGGGGCTCGGCAAGCGGCTGGCCGCCCGGCTCCTGGACACCCTGGTGCTCGCGGCCGTCACGGGCGTCGCCGCGGTGCCGCTGGGCACCAAGGCCATCGACCACATCAACGACAAGATCGACGCGGCGAAGCTGTCCGGCCAGACCGTCACCGTCTGGCTGCTCGACGGGACCACCTCCGTGTACCTCGGCGTCGTGCTCGCGGTCCTCCTCGGTTTCGGCGTCCTCTACGAGGTGCTGCCCACCGCCCGATGGGGCCGCACGCTCGGCAAGAGGCTGTGCGGCATCGAGGTGCGCGACATCGAGGCCCACGAGCCACCGTCCTTCGGCCCGGCCCTGCGCCGCTGGCTCGTCTACAGCGTCCCCGGCCTCGTCGCCGTCGGCGTCGTCGGCGTCCTGTGGTGCCTGTTCGACCGCCCCTGGCACCAGTGCTGGCACGACAAGGCGGCCCACACCTTCGTGGCGGGCTGACCCGGACGGCCCTGTACGGATGCGGAGACGGGGGGTTCGCGGTCGACTCGGGCCATGAGCACCGAACCGCCGCCCCCCGGCTCAGGAGACTCCCCGGACGACGACCCGTTCCGGAAGCCGCCCCCGCCCCCGCCGTCCCGGGGCGGTGGCGCGGAGCCGCACTGGGGCACGCCGGCCGGCGGCGAGCCCCCGGCCCCCGGAGGGCCTCCCCACGGCACGCCCGGGCCGCCACCGGGGCAGCCTCCCCACGGCACGCCCCCGCCCGGCTCCGGCGACCCCTACGGCACGCCCCCTCCGTACGGTGCCCCCGGCGGCCCTCCGCCGCCGGGAGGGGCACCGGGATCAGGCCCCTACGGCGGCGCCTCGGGTCCCTACGGCGGCGCCTCGGGTCCCTACGGCGGCGGCGCGGGGCCCCACGGCCCGTACGGCGGCGGTGACGCGGACCCGCTCGCCGGAATGCCCCCGCTCGCGGACGGCGGCAAGCGTGTGCTCGCGCGGATCATCGACATGATCATCGTCGGGATCGTCGTCCTGCTGCTGTCGCTGGCGTTCCACACCGCCGAGTACGACATCAACGCCGACAACGTGGACACGGGCCGGTCGCTGGGCCAGTCGATCATCGCCGCCGTGCTCTACGTCGCCTACGACACGATCCTGATCGCCCGGTCGGGACAGACGCTCGGCAAGAAGCTGCTGAACATGCGCGTCGCCAACCTCAAGGACGGCTCCACCCCGTCCGTCCAGGCCTCGTTGATCCGCGCGGCGGTGCTGTGGCTGCCCTTCGCGTTCTGCTGCGCCTGCGTGTGGACCGCGATCTGCGGCGGCTGGAGCTTCTTCGACAAGCCCTACAAGCAGGGGCTGCACGACAAGGCGGCCAGGACGGTGGAGGTCAGCACCGGGCCGTCGTAGCGGACACCGGGGCGTCCACGAAGGCCCCACCGCTCAGGAGTTCGCCGGTTCGTGCACGGACTCGGACGCGTGCACGGACTCATGGGCCTTCGCGCGCGGGGACCCCACCGGCGCCGGCGTCGTCGTGGACGCCGGCGCCGACGCGCGCCCGCCCGCACGCCGGCCGCCCCCGCGCCGCCGCACCGCCCCGGCCGACGCGGACTTCGGCAGCGGGACCGTCAGGGCGACCAGAAGCCCGAGCGCGAGCGCCGCGAGGGCGATCACGGTGATGCCGAGGACCGAACTCGTCCGTGACAGCAGCAGCATGGCGAGCGTCGAGAGGATCACGGTGCAGCAACCGTAGGCGAGCTGTGCGGCGTTGGGACGAGGCATGGCCATTCCTCGGGGTGGGGGCCTCCCCTCGTGCCTCCTGCGACGTGTGTCTCCTGCGGTGGGGGAGGGGCGGACAACGTCGGACTCTATTCGCCTGCATGCCCGAGGGGAACGGCCGGTAAGCGTGACCCGACGCACGGTGCCGGTGCACAGGGGGCGCACAGGGTCATACCCCCCTGCCACCTCGCCGGATGTGCGCGCCGGGCGTCGCGCTGCCACACGGTGCGCATAGCGAACGCCTCGATCCATTAATGCACTTGGTATGTCCAAGTCAAGATCTGTCTTTTCTCTTAAACCTCCGGTCAAATGTCGTCACTTGACACACGTGCACACCGGGCGCGCACCCTCCATGACCAGGACTCCTCCGTCGCGCGCCCAGGTCGGCGCGTCGGGGAGGATTCCAAGTGACAGGCAGATCCTGGACGTTCAGAGCGGGCGCGACCCTCGTCGCGATCGCGGCGGCCACCGCCGGTTTGTCCGCGTCCGCCGTGGCCGCGGGTGGGCAGAGCGGCCCGCGGACCGCCGCCGCGAACCGGCACGATCCGCAGCCGGTGAACAGCCGGAAGCACGACTTCGACGGCCCGTTGAGCAAGACCCAGGACGCTCAGCGCGAGGAGGCGCTGAACCGGGTCATCACCGGCAAGGCCGCCGTCGCGAACCGGGGCTCCTCGAAGGTGGTGAAGCTCGCGAACGGCAAGTACGTCGAACTGGCCCGCGAGCGGACCGACAAGATCTTCACCATCCTCGCGGAGTTCGGGGACAAGACGATGCCGCAGTACGGCGGCACCGCCGGCCCGGCGCACAACCAGATCGCCAAGCCCGACCGCTCCAAGGACAACAGCACGGCCTGGCAGGCGGACTACAACCGCGCGCACTACCAGGACCTGTACTTCTCCAAGGACAAGCGCAAGACGTCCCTCAAGCAGTTCTACGAGAAGGCCTCCTCCGGCCGGTACTCGGTCGACGGCACGGTCCAGGACTGGGTCAAGGTCGACTACAACGAGGCCCGCTACGGCTCCAACAAGTGCTCCACCTGCGCCTGGAACCTGGTCACCGACGCCCTGAACAAGTGGGTCGCCGACCGCAAGGCCGAGGGCGAGAGCGACGCCCAGGTCAAGGCCGAGATATCCCAGTACGACAAGTGGGACCGGTACGACCACGACGGCGACGGCAACTTCAACGAGCCCGACGGCTACATCGACCACTTCCAGATCGTGCACGCCGGTGAGGACGAGTCCGCGGGCGGCGGCGCGCAGGGCGAGGACGCCATCTGGGCCCACCGCTGGTACGCGTACGGCACGGACGCGGGCAAGACCGGCCCCGAGGGCAACAAGCTCGGCGGCACCCCGATCGGCGGCACCGGCGTCTGGGTCGGCGACTACACCATCCAGCCGGAGAACGGCGGACTCGGCGTCTTCGCCCACGAGTACGGCCACGACCTCGGCCTGCCGGACAACTACGACACCACCGGTGCCGCCGACAACTCCACCGGCTTCTGGGACCTGATGTCCTCCGGTTCCTGGCTCGGCACGGGCAAGAACAGCATCGGCGACACCCCCGGCGACTTCACCGCCTGGGACAAGCTCCAGCTGGGCTGGCTGAACTACAAGACCGCGACCGCCGGCGCCAAGTCCACGGCGAGGATCGGGTACTCGGAGTACAACACCAAGAACCCGCAGGCCCTGGTCGTCACCCTGCCGAAGAAGACCGTCACCACGCAGCTGATCCCCCCGGCGAGCGGCTCGTACCAGTGGTGGAGCGGCAGCGGCAACGGGCTCAACAACACCCTGACCCGTGACGTCGACCTGACGGGCAGGACGTCGGCCTCGCTGTCCCTCAAGGGCTACTACGACATCGAGAAGGACTACGACTTCCTCTACACGGAGGTCTCCAGCGACGGCGGCGCCACCTGGAAGGCGCTGGACGGCACGGTCAACGGCGCCGCGATCCCGCGCGACGCCAGCGGCGCGCCGGTCCTGACCGGCACCCTCGACAAGTACGCCGACCTGGTCTACCCGCTCGACGCCTACGCCGGTAAGAAGGTCAAGCTGCGCTTCCGTTACACCACCGACACCGGTGTCGCGCAGAAGGGCTTCACGGCCGACGACATCACCATCACCGCCGACGGCGCGGCCCTCTTCACCGACGGCGCCGAGAACGGCACCGGCACCTGGACGCCGAGCGGCTTCTCGATCAAGGGCGCGTCCTTCAGCGGCGAGTTCCCGCAGTACTACATCGCCGAGAACCGCCAGTACGTGTCGTACGACAAGACCCTCAAGGTCGGCCCGTACAACTTCGGCTTCCGGAACACCAAGGCGAACTGGGTCGAGCACTACGCGTACCAGAACGGTCTGCTGATCTGGCTGTGGGACACCTCGCAGTCCGACAACAACGTCAGCGCCCACCCGGGCGAGGGCCTGATCCTGCCGGTCGACGCGAACGCGAAGCCGCTGAAGTGGGCGGACGGCACGTACATGCCCGTCCGCGTCCAGAGCTTCGACTCCCCGTTCAGCCTCAGCCGCACGGACGCGCTCACGCTCCACAACAACGGCGTGGCCGTGAAGATCAAGAGCCGGCCCGGCGTCCCGGTCTTCGACGACCACAGGGGCACGTACTACTCCACCGAGACCCCGTACGCGGGCGTCAAGGTGCCGGACACCCACACCAGGATCCGGCTGACGCACCAGACGCGGGACGGCTCCGTACTGACGGTCGCGGTCACCCCGTCGAAGTAGCGAACCCCCGGACGATCATGTCCGGCGTGGTGATGCTCACAAACTGAACCTTGTTTTCGCAGGTCAGAGCATGATCGGCCGTGGCCCTCTAGCGGGTCGCGGCCGATCGTGTTTAGGTGCGTCCTGTAGCCGACTTATTGACACCAGGTCTCACGGGGGTGTGACACACGATGGCCGCAGGAGGTTTCTGCAAGCTGCCGAACGGCAGCGTGGTGGTCGCTCTGAACCTGCCCAGCACGGGCTCGGGCAGCGGATTCGTCCGCGTGCTCGTGCTCGCCCAGAACCGCGCCAGGGCGCTGACCCGGCTGCGCAACCTGGGCATGCGGGCGGTGTACCTGCGCGGCAACGCGGCCCCGCCGACGCCCGACGAGGTGACGGCCGTCCTGCACCATCCCGACGGCCTGATATGGCGCACGGCCCCCGGCGGGGCGGGCCAGGAGCCGCCCCAGGAGCTGTGGCACCCGATCAGGGCGCTGCGCAGGCGGGAGACGGCCGCGCGGGCGTCGTAGCGCCCCGTGGAGCGGCGGGGTCAGGAGACGACGGGCTTGCCCGACAGCTCCACCCCGGCCTGCCGCAGCTCCTCCAGCGCCCGGTCCGTGCTCTCCTGGGCCACCCCGGCCGTCAGGTCGAGCAGCACATGGGTGCGCAGGCCCAGCCGCGCGGCGTCCAGCGCGGTGGCGCGCACGCAGTGGTCCGTGGCGATCCCCACGACATCGACCTCGTCGACCCGGCGCGACCGCAGCCAGTCCCCGAGCGTCTCCCCGTTCTCGTCGACGCCCTCGAAGCCGCTG
The DNA here is from genome assembly GCF_040650555.1 of Streptomyces sp. NPDC048664. NCBI lineage: Bacteria > Bacillati > Actinomycetota > Actinomycetes > Kitasatosporales > Streptomycetaceae > Streptomyces > Streptomyces sp. NPDC048664. Next base: position 110,671 of record NZ_JBEZHK010000021.1, read on the forward strand.
TACGCCGCCGAGTACGCCCCCTTGTCGAACACGGCGTCGACGGCGCCCGAGGCGACCACGGGGGCGAAGTTGGGATGGAAGCCCACGCCCTCCGTGCCCGCCACGCAGTGCGCGGGCCAGGAGTGGGCGTAGTCCGGGTTGTCGGCGAAGTGGCCGCCGGGTGCGATGTGGTGGTCCCGGGTGGCGACGACATGGCGGTAGCCGGCCGGGGCCTGCCCGATCAGCTCGGTGATCGCGGCGGCCACGTCCGCACCTCCCGCCACCGCGAGGCTGCCGCCTTCACAGAAGTCGTTCTGCACGTCTACGACGATCAGGGCGCGGCGCATGATCGGTGTCCTTCGGCTCGGCGCGGTCGGGGGAGTCCTGTCGACCCATCGAGCGTAGAGACTCCGGGGGCCGGACGGGAGGGGGCGTGACGGGGGCGGCGGGGGTCCGTGCGGGGGCGTGACGGGGTTCCGCGCAGTTCCCCGCGCCCCTGGGGGGGGGTGGTGCGGTGGGGTGTTCCGTGCGGGTCGGTCGGGGGGTTTGCGCGGTTCCCCGCGCCCCTGGGAGGTGCGGGTTGATCGGGGGACTCGTGCCGTTCCCCGCGTCCCCATCGGGCGTGGGGTGTCAGATGTAGTCGGTCGGTAGGACCGGCTCGCCGCGGGAGAGCTGGGTGGCCGACAGGGGCAGGCCGGAGCGCGCGGTCCTGTGGCGGCCCCGTGCGGTGTCCAGTGGCTCGCGGGCCACCACCTGGCCGCCCTTGACCAGCTGGACCAGCAGCTGCCGGTCCACGAGGTCCGCCGGGACCGGCCCGGTGCCGATCACCTCGGCCTGCGCCACCCCGTGCTCGTCCAGCCGCCGCGCCGCCCACTTGCGTCCACCGACGGACGACTTCCCGCCCACCGACTTCTTCGCCACCGGCACCAGCGGTGCCGCGGGGTCCGACGACTCGGCGCGGGCGACGAGCTTGTACACCATCGAGCACGTCGGATGCCCCGACCCCGTCACCAGCTGGGTGCCCACCCCGTACGCGTCCACCGGCGCGGCGCGCAGCGACGCGATGGCGTACTCGTCCAGATCGGAGGTGACGACGATCTTCGTCCCGGTCGCGCCCAGCTCGTCCAGCTGCCGCCGCACCCGGTGCGCGACCAGCAGCAGATCACCGGAGTCGATGCGCACCGCGCCCAGTTCGGGCCCGGCGACCTCCACGGCGATCCGTACCGCCTCGGTGACGTCGTAGGTGTCCACGAGCAGGGTGGTGCCCCGGCCCAGCGACTCGACCTGGGCCCGGAAGGCGCCCCGCTCGGTGTCGTGCAGCAGGGTGAAGGCGTGCGCGGACGTCCCGACCGTCGGGATGCCGTACCGGAAGCCCGCGGCCAGGTCCGAGGTGGTGGTGAAGCCGCCGACGTACGCGGCCCGCGCGGCGGCCACCGCGGCGAGCTCGTGGGTGCGCCGGGCGCCCATCTCGATCAGCGGCCGGCCGTCGGCGGCGGACGACATGCGGGAGGCGGCGGCTGCCACGGCGGAGTCGTGGTTGAGGATGGACAGGACGACGGTCTCCAGCAGCACGCACTCCGCGAAGGAGCCCTCCACGCGCAGGACCGGCGAGCCCGGGAAGTACACCTCGCCCTCCGGGTAGCCCCAGATGTCACCGGTGAAGCGGTAGCCGGCGAGCCACTGCAGGGTCCTGTCGTCCACGACGCCGCGCTCCCGCAGGAAGGCCAGCACGCCCCCGTCGAAGCGGAAGTTCTCGACCGCGTCCAGGACGCGCCCCGTCCCGGCCACGACACCGTAGCGGCGGCCCTCGGGCAGCCGCCGGGTGAAGACCTCGAAGACGGAGCGCCGCTCGGCGCTGCCCGCCTCCAGGGCGGCCCGCAGCATCGTCAGCTCGTAGTGGTCGGTGAAGAGCGCAGTGGAGGGCACGTCCACCGGCAGCCCAAGGTCCGCAGTGTTCATGACCGTCGATCGTACTCCCATTTCGTCAGACTGACGATTTCGATCCGCGGAGTGTCCGGACGGGGCCGGCGGGGCCGCGACGGTGCCCATGTGTGCGCGCCCTGCCGTGTGATGGCAGCATGGGCCGTGTGACGGCTCCCGCACCCCTAGAGATCGAAAAGACAGAGTCGGCGGAGGAAGAGTTCGCCGTACCCGAACCCGATGTCCCGTGGGTGACGATCGTCCACAACGACCCGGTCAACCTGATGAGCTACGTGACGTATGTCTTCCAGGCGTACTTCGGCTACTCGAAGGACAAGGCCACCAAGCTCATGCTCGACGTCCACCACAAGGGCCGGGCGGTCGTCTCCAGCGGCAGTCGCGAGGAGATGGAACGCGATGTGCAGGCGCTGCACGGATACGGTTTGTGGGCCACCCTCCAGCAGGACCGGAAGTAGCGAACTCCCCGATGTCAGGACACTTCGAAGCGCTCCCCGGCGGCGGCGCCTCCGTCGCACTCGACGACGTCGAGATCTCCATCATCCGCTCGCTCGCCGTGCAGCTGCTGGAACTTGTCGGCCCCGGCACCGCGCCCGAGGGCGGCGAGGACCCGCTCGCCGAGCTCTTCGCGGAGGGCCCCAGCGAACCGCCCTCCGACCCGGTGCTGCGCCGGCTGTTCCCCGACGCGTACGGCGGCCCGGACGCTGAGCGGGCCTCGCCCGGGGAGGCCGAGGAGCGGCGCGAGCACTCCGCCGAGTTCCGCCGCTTCACCGAGAACGACCTGCGCGCCCGCAAACGCGAGGACGCCCTCGCGGTGATCCGCTCCCTGGACTCGCTCGCCTCCTCGGAGCGGGGGGCGACCGGCGGGGGGAGCGGCGGCGAGAGCGGTGGCGTCCTCAAGCTGTCGCGCGAGGAGTCCGAGCGCTGGCTCGGCGCGCTGAACGACCTGCGCCTCGCGATCGGCTCCCGCCTCGAGGTCGCCGACGAGGACGACACGGAGCAGCTCTTCCGGCTGCCGGACGAGGACCCGCGCAAGCCGATGGTGATGGCCTATCTGTGGCTCGGCGGTCTCCAGGAGACCCTCGTGGCGACCCTCATGCCCTGAGCACGCCCCGAGCGCCCCCACCCCGTCCTGGGGGTGCGGGGCGACATGCGGCGGCATGTGGATATGTGCGCGGCATGGGTGAGTGCCGGACCGTGACCTGCCGTTCGCTCAGCGGACGCTCAAATCCGGATAACGATCGCGTCACCGCTGTGGCCTGATATGGCCGTTCAGGTGGTTGTTGTCCGGTTCTTCCTGTGTCGTGCGCCACAACGCCTCCGGCCGATCAATGGTGCGGCCGTGATACATCTTCACGACCGCCCGACAGGACACCACCCAGGTCCGGTCGGGTGCGCCACCGAGCCGGCGGACCGCCGGCCAGGCACAGCTCCATCACATCCGGGGGGTTCGGACAACGGGCCGACGCCAGGCGACTGACTGGCTCGGAACGGCGTGGAGAAAGGCGCACCAACATGACCTCATCGCAGGTCGGCAAGCAGTACGACGGCAGTGAGGCCGTGGGCGGCGCCCCCGAGGAGGGGTACGAGCGCGGGCTCGGCAGCCGTCAGGTCCAGATGATCGCGATCGGCGGCGCCATCGGCGTCGGACTCTTCCTGAAGGCCGGCGGCAACATCGCCAAGGCCGGTCCCAGTCTCATCTTCATGTACGCCCTCGCGGGCGTGATCATCTTCTTCATCATGCGGGCGCTCGGCGAGCTGCTCCTGTACCGCCCGGTCTCGGGCTCCTTCGCGGAGTACGCCCGGGAGTTCCTCGGCCCGTTCTTCGGCTACTTCACCGGCTGGACGTACTGGCTGATGTGGGTGGTCACCGGCATGGCCGAGCTGACGGCCGCCGCGATCTACGTGAACTACTGGTTCCCGTCCATCCCGCAATGGGTGACGGCCCTGGTCTTCCTGGTGGTGCTCTTCGGGGCCAACCTGATCTCGGTGAAGCTGTTCGGCGAGCTCGAGTTCTGGTTCTCGATGGTCAAGGTCACCGCGCTCATCGGCATGATCGTCATCGGTCTCGGCGTGCTGACCTTCGGCTTCAGCTCCGCCGGCGACACCGCCTCGGTCTCCAACCTCTGGCAGTTCGACGGCCTCTTCCCGCACGGCATCGGGTCCTCGCTGATGACCCTCCAGGGGGTCATGTTCGCCTACCTCGCCGTCGAGCTGGTCGGTGTGACGGCCGGCGAGTCGGAGAACCCGGAGAAGACCCTGCCCAAGGCGATCAACACCCTGCCCTGGCGCATCGCGATCTTCTACGTCGGCGCCCTCACCGTGATCCTGTGCGTGGTGAAGTGGACCGAGTTCTCCGAGGGGCAGAGCCCGTTCGTCAAGGCCTTCGCCGAGATCGGCATCCCGGCGGGCGCGGCCATCGTCAACTTCGTGGTACTGACGGCCGCCCTGTCCTCCTGCAACTCGGGCATGTACTCCACCGGTCGCATGCTGCGCACCCTCGCGGACAACAGCGAGGCCCCGAAGGCGGTCGGCAAGCTGTCGGCGTCCAAGACCCCGGCCCTCGGCATCACCATCTCGGTCGTCTTCATGGCCATCGGCGTGGTCCTCAACTACCTCGTCCCGGAGAAGGCCTTCGGCTACGTCACCTCGGTGGCCACCGCGGCCGGCATCTGGGCCTGGATGATGATCCTGATCAGCCATGTCATGTACCGCCGCGCGGTCCGCGCGGGCCGGCTGCCCGCCTCGCCCTTCCCGGCGCCCGGCGGCTCGGTGTGCAGCTGGATCGCGATCGTGTTCCTGCTGTTCGTCACCGGCCTGATCGCCTACGACAAGGACTCCCGTGTCTGCCTGTACGTGATGGCGGGCTGGGCGGTCGCCCTCGGCATCGGCTGGATGGTGCTGAAGGCCCGCAACCCGCAGATCACCCAGCGCCGCGAGCCGGAGCTGGAGAACGTCGGCTGAGGCCGATGCCACCGCGATAGCTCAGCATGTGGGCCGCTTCGTACCATCCCTCGGTACGAAGCGGCCCTTCTGCTTATCCTGACGCTCATGCTGACCATCACCAAGGCCCTGTACGACCAGATCGTCGCCCACGCGCGCGAGGACCACCCCGACGAGGCGTGCGGCGTGGTCGCCGGCCCGGTGGGCTCGGGACGGCCCGAGCGCTTCATCCCGATGCTGAACGCGGCCCGCTCGCCCACGTTCTACGAGTTCGACTCCGGGGACCTGCTCAAGCTGTACCGGGAACTGGACGACCGCGACGAGGAGCCGGTGGTCATCTACCACTCCCACACGGCGACCGAGGCCTACCCCTCCCGCACCGACATCTCCTACGCCAACGAGCCGGGCGCGCACTACGTCCTCGTCTCGACCGCCGACGCCGACGGTGCGGGCCCCTTCCAGTTCCGCTCGTTCCGGATCGTGGAGGGCGAGGTGACGGAGGAGGACGTCGAGGTCGTGCCGGCCTCCTGACCCCCGCCGCCCCGCCGACCTCGGCGATCGGTCACCGCATCTCAGCAGACGGTCACTGGGTGTTCGTCATCTGAGATCACATCCCGGAACCCGGACCAGGAATCGATACGATGAGCGCATGGTTCTGAACGACGTGTGCGAGATAACGCCGGGCGTCCCGCTCGTGGCGCGGCTGCACGTCGACCTGTGCAGGCTGAACAGCACCCTCTGTCGACGTACCGCTCCGCCCGCCGTACGGCCGTAGCCGCGGCGCGCCCCCATGCCGATCCCGGGGGCACCCTCTTCGCGCGCCCACACCGAATCGACGAACCCCTTTTCCGACAGGAGCCCACCGTCATGGCCATCGAGGTCCGCATCCCCACCATCCTCCGCCAGTACACCGACGGCCAGAAGGCCGTCGAGGGCAACGGGGAGACCCTCGCCGAGCTGCTCGCCGACCTGGAGACCCGGCACACGGGCATCCAGGCCCGCATCGTGGACGGCGGCGAGCTGCGCCGCTTCGTGAACGTCTACCTCAACGACGAGGACGTCCGCTTCCTCGACGGCATCAACACCAAGGTCGCCGACGGCGACAACGTGACGATCCTGCCGGCTGTCGCCGGCGGCATGGTCTGATCCGGATGCGCTACGACTCCCCGCTGGCCGCGGTGGGCAACACCCCTCTGGTGCGCCTGCCGCGGCTGTCGCCGTCCTCCGACGTCCGCATCTGGGCCAAGCTGGAGGACCGCAACCCGACCGGCTCGGTCAAGGACCGCCCCGCGCTGCACATGATCGAGCAGGCGGAGAAGGCCGGCCGGCTCACCCCCGGCTGCACCATCCTGGAGCCCACCTCCGGCAACACGGGCATCTCCCTGGCCATGGCGGCGAAGCTCAAGGGCTACCGCATGGTGTGCGTGATGCCGGAGAACACCTCGCAGGAGCGCCGGGACCTGCTGGGCATGTGGGGCGCCGAGATCATCCCCAGCCCGGCCGCGGGCGGCTCCAACACGGCCGTGCGCGTCGCCAAGGAACTGGCGGCCGAGCACCCCGACTGGGTGATGCTCTACCAGTACGGCAACCCGGACAACGCGGGCGCCCACTACGCGACGACCGGCCCCGAGATCCTCGCGGACCTGCCCTCGCTCACGCACTTCGTGGCCGGACTGGGCACCACCGGCACGCTGATGGGCGTCGGCCGCTATCTGCGCGAGCACAAGCCGGACGTGCGGATCGTGGCGGCGGAACCCCGCTACGACGACCTGGTCTACGGTCTGCGGAACCTGGACGAGGGCTTCGTGCCCGAGCTGTACGACGCCTCGGTCCTCACCACCCGGTTCTCGGTCGGGTCCGCGGACGCGGTGACCCGTACCCGTGAACTCCTCCAGCAGGAGGGCATCTTCGCCGGCGTCTCCACGGGCGCCGCGCTGCACGCCGCGATCGGGGTCGGCCAGAAGGCCGTCAAGGCCGGTGAGAGCGCCGACATCGTGTTCATCGTGGCGGACGGCGGGTGGAAGTACCTGTCGACGGGCGTCTACACGGCGGCCACCACCGAGGACGCCATCGAGACGCTCCAGGGCCAGCTCTGGGCGTGACGCTCCGGGGGCCGCGGCCCCCGATCCCCGACTCCGCCCCGATGAGGGCCGGTTGGGTGAGCACCTAGTCAACGATCGTCATCCGGACAACCCTTGTGCGCGCCAACCCCCTCCTATGAGGGGGCTAAGCGCTTTCCACGGACCGGCAAAGATCTCCACGCGCCACTGCCCGCCCTCCTTCCCGGCGGGTTACGTTCTGGCCGCACGCTGTCATGTCACGTTCATCGGAGTTCACAGGGCGTGTTCCCGGCGTCCTGAGTGTCCGATGCATCGGATGTGCCGGACGTGCAAGGTGTGTCAGCAATAGTGTCATGTTCATGACGTGTGTCCCACCGCCGCTACGCGCGTCACGGCGTGTCACCCAGCTTGTGAACCCCCACTTCCGGCTGTGGTTCCGCGTACGGCCCCACCCAGGCCACGCGCGGCGCCGGCCTCAAACCGAGAGAGGCAACACCTCATGCGTGAGTCACGCCCGAGCAAGCGGCGCAGGAGTCCTCGAAGACTCCTGAGCATCGCGTTCCCGGCACTCTCCCTCACCGTCGCGGGCTTCGTGGCGGCACCCGCCGCCGGGGCCCAGAGCGCGATCGACACCGCGCACTCCTCGCACCCCTCCCGCGCCACCCAGAACTCCCAGGCACTGACGTCCCCCTCGGCCCAGGCCGTCCACAGCACGGGCAAGGCGGGCCAGAAGGTCCCGACCGAGCACCTGTGCGCGACGCCGGCCGCGGGCCAGGCGTCCTGCTTCGCCCAGCGGCGTACCGACATCAAGCAGCAGCTCGCCGCCGCCCTGGCCGCGGCCGCACCCTCCGGCCTGAGCCCGGCCAACCTCCACAGCGCCTACAACCTGCCCACGACCGGCGGCAGCGGTCTGACCGTCGCGGTGGTCGACGCCTTCAACGACCCCAACGCCGAGTCGGACCTCGCCACCTACCGCTCGCAGTTCGGCCTGTCCGCCTGCACCAAGGCCAACGGCTGCTTCAAGCAGGTCAGCCAGACCGGCTCGACCACCTCGCTGCCCACCAACGACAGCGGTTGGGCCGGCGAGGAGATGCTCGACGTCGACATGGTCAGCGCCGTCTGCCCCAACTGCAACATCACCCTCGTCGAGGCGAGCTCCGCCAACGACAGCGACCTCGGCACCGCCGAGAACGAGGCCGTCACGCTGGGCGCCAAGTTCGTCTCCAACAGCTGGGGCGGGTCCGAGACCTCGTCCCAGACCAGCGAGGACACCCAGTACTTCAAGCACCCGGGCGTCGCGATCACCGTCTCCGCGGGTGACGAGGACTACGGCGCCGAGTACCCCGCCACCTCCCAGTACGTGACCGCCGTCGGCGGCACCGCGCTGAGCACCTCCTCGAACTCCCGCGGCTGGACCGAGTCCGTGTGGAAGACCAGCAGCAGCGAGGGCACCGGCTCCGGCTGCTCCGCCTACGACGCCAAGCCGAGCTGGCAGACCGACAGCGGCTGCTCCAAGCGCATGGAGTCCGACGTCTCCGCGGTCGCCGACCCGGCCACCGGCGTCGCCGTCTACGACACCTACGGCGGCTCCGGCTGGGCGGTCTACGGCGGCACCAGCGCCTCCGCCCCGATCATCGCCGGCGTCTACGCCCTCGCGGGCACCCCGGGCAGCGCCGACTACCCGTCGAAGTACCCCTACCAGCACACCGGCAACCTGTACGACGTGACCAGCGGCAACAACGGCAGCTGCTCCACCTCGTACTTCTGCACCGCGGGCACCGGCTACGACGGCCCGACCGGCTGGGGCACCCCCAACGGCCTGACCGCCTTCACCGCGGGCAGCACCTCCGGCAACACCGTGTCCGTCACCAACCCGGGCAGCCAGTCCACCACCACCGGCGGTTCGGTCAGCCTCCAGATCTCGGCCTCCGACAGCGCGGGCGCGTCCCTCACCTACAGCGCGACCGGGCTGCCGACCGGCCTGTCGATCAACAGCTCGACCGGCCTGATCTCCGGCACCGCGTCCACCGCGGGCACCTACCAGGTCACCGTCACCGCCAAGGACTCCACCGGCGCCTCGGGCTCCACCTCCTTCACCTGGACCGTCGGCACCGGTGGCGGCGGCACCTGCTCCTCCTCGCAGCTCCTGGGCAACGCGGGCTTCGAGTCGGGCAACACCTCCTGGACCGCCTCCAGCGGCGTCATCACCAACGACAGCGGTGAGGCGGCCCACAGCGGCTCCTACAAGGCATGGCTCGACGGCTACGGCTCCTCGCACACCGACACCGTGTCCCAGTCGGTGACCATCCCGTCCGGCTGCAAGGCCACCTTCACCTTCTACCTGCACGTCGACACGGCGGAGACCACCAAGACCACCCAGTACGACAAGCTCACGGTCACCGCCGGCTCCAAGACCCTGGCGACGTACTCGAACCTCAACGCCGCCTCCGGCTACGCCCAGAAGTCCTTCGACCTGTCGTCCTACGCCGGGTCCACGATCACCCTGAAGTTCAGCGGTGTGGAGGACTCCTCCCAGCAGACCAGCTTCGTCCTGGACGACACCGCCGTCACGACCGGCTGAGCCGTCACCGAGCCACAGGGCCCCGGCCGCCACGTGCGGCCGGGGCCCCCTCGTGGTGCCATGGGATCCGGATCGGCCGCAGATACGTCATACCCATGACAAGTGACCAGTACAGCGACCAGTACCGGAAAGGCGGCACTCCCCCCATGCGCCGTACGACGTTCCAGACGCTCCCCCGCACCACCGCCGTCACCGCCGGCCTCGGCGTCGCGGCCGCACTGCTCCTCGCCGGATGCGGCAGCGACAAGAGCTCCGGGACGGCGGGCAGCGATCCGGCGACCCCCTCGCGCCCGGCGTCCACCGCACCGTCGAAGCCGTCCGGCTGCGCACCCCGGCTCGAGCTGTCCGCGAAGGACAAGGGCCACACCGTCTGCCTGGCCGAGGGCGGCAAGATCGACCTCACCCTGGACGGCACCAAGGACCGGCCCTGGACCCCCGTCAAGGCCACCGGTGACGCGCTGAAGGCCACCAACGCCGGCATCGTCCTGCAGCCCGGCGACGCCACCGCCGCCTTCACCGCGGCCGGCACCGGCACGGTCCACCTGACCGCCACCCGCCCGCTGTGCCCCAAGCACAAGGGCAAGGTGTCCTGCCAGGGCATCGAGGAATGGACGGCGACGGTGACGGTGGCGGCGAGCTGAGCGCCGTCCGCCCCTTCCCGTAGCCCCCTGACTCACCCGGCCAGGTAGCGGACCTGATCCCACAGCAGGGGATCCACCACCCCCACCCGCCGCCGGAACGCGCCCAACGGCACGTCCCGCACCTCGTCGGTCACCAGGAAGCTGGGCCGCCCGTGGACGTCGGCCACCGTCCCGGGCGGCAGCGGGATCACCCCGGCCCCCTCGTCCCGGTACCGGCTGGTGATCCTCGCGACCGTCGCACTGCCCCCGTGCACCGCCAGCACCAGGCACGGCCGGTCCCTGCCCCCGCCGCGCCCCTCGCACGGCACGTTCGCCCACCAGATCTCGGCCGGCCGGGGATGCACCCCCTCACGCCCGTGCCCCGGCCCCGGCGCACGCGCCCCACCGCGGCGGCGGCGGTGCCCGCGCCCCCACCCGTCCACCAGCGTCGCGACCAGCGCGAGCAGCACGACCGCCGCCAGCGCCGGCCACCAGGACGTGTCCATACGGACGACGGTACCGGCGCCTCCGGCGCATCGCCCGCGCTTCACACACCCCGCGCGCCCCAACGCGCTTCCTACGCCCCCCTGGTCCAGCCGAACCGGTGACACCACAGGTGAGTTCGCCCACAACGGCCCCTGGCAAAGGAGCGACCCGCCCCTCCGCGCCTTACGCTCAACGGACCGCACGACCCCCGTCACCGTTCCCGTCCCTGCCTTCTGCACTTTCTGCCACGCGGAGGTTCCGGCTTTATGAAGCTCACCGTCGTCGGCTGCTCGGGGTCGTTTCCGTCCGCGGAATCGGCCTGTTCGAGCTACCTCGTCGAGGCCGACGGCTTCCGGCTGCTCCTCGACATGGGCAATGGCGCCCTGGGCGAGCTGCAGCGCCACTGCGGTCTCTACGACCTCGACGCGATCTTCCTCAGCCATCTGCACGCCGACCACTGCATCGACATGCTCGGGTACTTCGTCGCGCGCTACTACCGCCACGACGGCGGCCGCGCGGCCCCGATCCCGGTCCACGGACCCGAGGGCACCGAACAGCGACTGACCACCGCCTACGCCGACACCCCCTCGTCGTCCTCGATGAGCGAGGTCTTCGACTTCCACACGGTCAAGCCGGGCACGTTCGAGATCGGCCCCTTCACCGTCCACACCGAACGGGTGTGCCACCCCGTGGAGGCCTACGCCATCCGGGTCGAGCACGACGGCAGGTCGCTCACCTACTCGGGCGACACCGGCCGGTGCGAGGCCCTGGACGAACTGGCCCGCGACACGGACCTCTTCCTGTGCGAGGCCGCGTTCACCCACGGCAAGGAAGCCATCCCGGACCTCCACCTCAACGGCCGTGAGGCGGGCGAGACCGCCACCCGCGCCGGCGCCCGGCGCCTGGTCCTGACCCACATCCCGCCGTGGACGGACCCGCAGGTCAACCTCGCGGACGCCCGCGCGGCCTACTACGGCCCGGTGGAGCTGGCGACGCCCAGGGCGACGTACGAGATCTGAGACGCACGAGGCCGCGGCCCCCGGAGCACGATGCTCCGGGGGCCGCGGCCCTGATGGTCACCTCTTCACGGCGAGCTATTTCGCCTCGGCTCGCTGGAGTTCCGCGAGTTCCTCGTCGGACTCGCGGCCCGGCGTGGGCAGGTTGAACCTGATGATCGCGAACCGGAAGACCGAGTAGTAGATCACCGCGAAGCACAGGCCCACCAGGACGAGGCCCAGAGGCTTGGTGGCGATACCGAAGTTCAGGCCGAAGTCGACCGCGCCGGCGGAGAAGCCGAAGCCGTCCTTCATGCCCAGGGCCCACGTGAGGGCGAGCGAGGCGCCGGTGAGGACCGCGTGGATCCCGTACAGGACCGGCGCGATGAACATGAACGTGAACTCGATCGGCTCGGTCACGCCCGTCACGAAGCTCGTCAGCGCGATGGAGAGCATCATGCCGCCGACCGCCTTGCGGCGTTCCGGGCGGGCGCAGTGCACCATGGCCAGGCAGGCCGCCGGGAGCCCGAACATCATGATCGGGAAGAAGCCGGTCATGAACTGTCCCGCGGTCGGGTCGCCGGCCAGGAAGCGGGCGATGTCGCCGCTCTTGCCGTGGTAGTCGCCGGCCTGGAGCCAGGGGAACGAGTTGAGCAGGTGGTGCATGCCGATCGGGATCAGCGCACGGTTGGCGACACCGAAGATGCCGGCGCCGACGGCACCCGAACCGACCAGCCACTCACTGAAGTTGTGCAGACCCGTGCCGAGGACCGGCCAGATGAAGCCGAACACGACGCCGATGACCAGGCCCGCGAAGGCCGACAGGATCGGGACGAGGCGGCGGCCGCCGAAGAAGCCGGCCCAGTCGGGCAGCTTGGTGCGGTAGAACCGCTGGTAGAGCAGCGCCACGACGAGGCCCATCACCACACCGCCGAGGACCTTGGCGTCCACCGGCGCGTTCACCATGACGATCTTGCCGTCGACGACCTGGGCCACCTTCGGCAGGTTCTTGTCGGTGAACGTGGCCAGCACGTTCTTGAAGACGAGGTAGCCCACGACCGCCGAGAGCGCGGTCGAGCCGTCCGACTTCTTCGCGAACCCGATCGCGATACCCACCGCGAACAGGAGTGCCATGTTGTCGAGGATCGCGTTGCCGCCCGCGGCCATGTAGCCGGCGATCTTCGTCAGGAACGTCGGGAAGGACGGCCGCCCGAGCAGGTCGGTGTTGCCGAGGCGCACCAGGAGGGCGGCGGCGGGCAGGACCGCCACCGGCAGCATCAGGCTGCGGCCGATGCGCTGCAGCACAGCCATCACACCGGCACCCTTCTTCTTGTTGTCGGCCGCGGGGGCGGCGCTGACCGTGGTCACAACTTCCTCCAGTGGGCAAGGCGCCGCCCGAGGGCACAGGTGGGGACGGGTGCAGCGGCGTCTTCGGTCGAGCGTGGCACCGCACTCGACCCGGAGGCGGTGGCACGTGGTCTACACCACATGTGGTGTAGACCTGTTCTAGCACGGGGGTACCGCGATAGGGAACTCTTGGGATTCTGCGGCATCGGACATAAGGGCATCAATGCCCTGATGGGGAGATCTGGAGCACATGCGGCCATATCGATCACCATCCGTTGCCTGCCGTCCCCTGAGCGTCGCGTCGGAGGGGGAGAGGGCCGGCCGCCGGGCGTGCGTGTCGCGAGCCGCGCGTTGGTGACCGTGTCCCGCGTGGTGTAGACCAGAGGTGGACGGTCGCTGCCGGTACGCCCCCTGTCGGGCCAGCCGCGGGCCACCGCGAAGAACTGGTTCGAATCAGGAGAAACGACATGGCCAGCAAGGCTGAGAAGATCGTCGCCGGGCTCGGCGGCATCGACAACATCGAGGAGGTCGAGGGCTGCATCACCCGCCTCCGCACCGAGGTCAACGACCCCTCGCTCGTCGACGACGCCGCGCTCAAGGCCGCCGGCGCCCACGGCGTCGTCAAGATGGGCACCGCCATCCAGGTCGTCATCGGCACGGACGCCGACCCCATCGCGGCGGAGATCGAAGACATGATGTGAGCCCCCGCGCTCACCACGACGAGGGGCCTCTCCCCGCCCGGGCACCGGCGCGTCCCCGCCCCGAGAGGCCCCTCGCCCACAGCGGCTAGGCTCAGGGCATGTCTCGAATCGACGGCCGCACCGCCGACCAGCTCCGTCCCGTCACCATCGAACGCGGCTGGAGCAAGCACGCCGAAGGATCCGTCCTCGTCTCCTTCGGCGACACCCGGGTCTTCTGCACCGCCTCGGTCACCGAAGGCGTGCCGCGCTGGCGCAAGGGCAGCGGCGAGGGCTGGGTCACCGCCGAGTACTCCATGCTGCCCCGCGCCACCAACACCCGGGGCGACCGCGAGTCCGTCAAGGGCAAGATCGGCGGCCGCACCCACGAGATCAGCCGCCTCATCGGCCGCTCCCTGCGCGCCGTCATCGACTACAAGGCACTCGGCGAGAACACCATCGTCCTGGACTGCGACGTCCTCCAGGCCGACGGCGGCACCCGCACCGCCGCCATCACCGGCGCCTACGTCGCACTCGCCGACGCCATCACCTGGGCGCAGGGCAAGAAGCTCGTCAAGGCCGGACGGCAGCCCCTGACCGGCACCGTCTCCGCCGTCTCCGTCGGCATCGTCGACGGCGTCCCCCTCCTCGACCTCCGCTACGAGGAGGACGTCAGGGCCGAGACCGACATGAACGTCGTCTGCACCGGCGACGGACGCTTCGTGGAAGTACAGGGCACGGCCGAAGCCACCCCGTTCGACCGCAAGGAACTCAACGCCCTGCTCGACCTCGCCGCCGCCGGCTGCGACGAACTCGCCGCCCTGCAGCGTGCGGCGCTGGAGGCAACCGTCTAGCGCCGCACGGCGTTCTCAGCAGAAGACGCACACAGCCGTACCACTGATGTGACGGGCGCCCGGGGAATCCCCGGGCGCCCGTCACACGCCGGGGAGGGAATCGTTCCATGGTCGCGCGACACCGCCGACGCACCACCGCCGCCGCGCTCGCCGCCGTCGCCGTCCTCGCGGCCGTGGGCGCGAGCGCGGGCTGCGACGCCGTGAACAAGGCGGTCGACTGCGTACAGACCGCCGACTCCATCGCCGACAGCGTCACCGCCCTCCAACAAGCCGTCGAGAGCGCGGCCGACGACCCGACCCGGACCAGCGCCTCCCTCGACGCCATCGACAAGAACCTCGACAGCCTCGGCGACCGGACGGACGACGTCGACGTCAACAAGGCCGTCGACGACCTCCGCAAAGCCGTCGACCACGCCCGGGAAGCCGTCAGGAAGGGCGACGACACCCCCGACGTCACCCCCGTCACCGACGCGGCGGGCGAACTCACCAAGGTCTGCACCTCGTAGCGCCGTGAGGCGGCGTCCGGACAGCCCCGATACTGGGGGCATGACCCGCCTCATCCTCGCCACACGCAACGCCGGAAAGATCACCGAACTCAGGGCGATCCTCGCCGAAGCGGGACTCCCGCACGAACTCGTCGGCGCGGACAGCTACCCCGACATCCCCGACGTCAAGGAAACCGGCGTCACCTTCGCCGAGAACGCCCTGCTCAAAGCCCACGCCCTGGCCCAGGCCACCGGACTGCCCGCCGTGGCCGACGACTCCGGCCTGTGCGTCGACGTCCTGCACGGCGCCCCCGGCATCTTCTCCGCCCGCTGGGCGGGCCGGCACGGCGACGACAAGGCGAACCTCGACCTGCTCCTGGCCCAGCTCCAGGACATCGACGCACCCCGCCGCCACGCCCACTTCGCCTGCGCGGCGGCCCTGGCCCTGCCCGACGGCACCGAGCGCGTGGTCGAGGGCCGACTCCGCGGCACCCTGCGCCCCGCCCCCTCGGGCACGAACGGCTTCGGCTACGACCCGATCCTCCAGCCGGACGGCGAGACGCGCACCTGCGCGGAGCTGACCCCGGACGAGAAGAACGCGATCAGCCACCGCGGCAAGGCCTTCCGGGCCCTGGTGCCGGCGGTACGGGAGCTGGTGGGCTGAGGCTCGACCACGACAGGGCGCATCATGATGATGCGCCCTGTTCCCGTGGTGGGCCCGGTGGGACTCGAACCCACGACACACCGGACCTAAACCGGCGCCCTCTTGCCAGCTGGGGTACGGGCCCGCAGCGCTTCCCACTCTACTGTGAGCTGCGCGTCGCTCGCTGACGCCCTCGGCACCAGGTGTCGGTGACCGCATGGCAGTTGGGGCAGAGCAGCCGAAGGTTCTCGCGACGATCGTCTCCCCAGTCGCCGTTGAGGTGATCGACCTCGAGCGTCATGGGGCGTCCACGCCATTCGGGCGGGGTTCCGCATATGTCGCATCGTTCGGGAACACCCACCTCGTGCAGCGCGCGACGCAACAGGGAGGTCTTGGTGCGTCGTCGGCCATCGTGCCGGACCAGCACCTCGGCAGCCGGCTTGCGCGGAAGAGTGCCGGGCCTGCCGCGCTGGTGAGCCTGCCCCAGGAAGTGGGAGACGTCGATGTCGTATTCGCTGATCAACGTGTGGAATCGACGGTAGTGGTGGGAGGTGTTGGGCAGACCGATGCGGCGCAGTGCTTCCGCGATGGAAAGGGACTGCGTCACGGCTTCCGTGAGCATCTCCCGTGAAGGGCGAGTGAGCCTGGTCATGCCCGCCGTCCCTTGTTGCGTCCGCGGTAGGTGTCCGTCGTCGCATGGCAGTTGGGACACAGCAGGCGGAGGTTCTCCAGGCGGTTGTTTCGCCAGTCGCCGTCCAGGTGGTCGACCTCCAGCGGCAGCGGGAGACCCTGCCACAGGGCAGGCAGCCCGCACAGAGCGCAGTTCTCGGTCACACCGTGAGCCGTCATGGCCCGCTTGAGCCGGGAGCTGGGCTGCCGCCGAGCCGTCGACGGTTCCTGCTCGATCAACAGCGAGTGGGGAGAGCTGCGTTGATTCGGTACGCCGTCGTGCGGCGACTTCCGAAAATGTGAGGTGTCGATGCCGTATGCCCTGATCCGGCGGCTGATGTTCGTGTGGTGGCCGCCCACGACCTCGATTCCCAGATGACGCAGTACGCCGTTCACGCTTGTCGACGCCGCCACGGCCGACTCGAGGATCTCCTTGGTCCAGCGGGCTCCTGTCTCTCGTTCGAAGTGAGACGTGTCCACGCCGAGCTTCCGCATGCGGTCGTGCAGATAGCGTCGCGACGTGCCTCTCGGGTCCACTCCCAGGTTCTCCAGCGCAGCGGAGAGCGCATGCGCGGAAGCCGCCGCTGCCGCCAGGGTCTCCTTGTCGTACGGGCCGGTGGTCATGCCGTGTCCCCCCGTTCGGTCTCGGGGTCCGTTCGGGTCCCGTCTGTGTCAACGAGACGTCTGTTTGAGGGACACGCGTGTTTTCGAAAACGGGAGGGTCTTCCGCGGACATGCGGAAAAGGGGGCTGGTGACGGTGTCACCAGCCCCCTGCGGGGGGTGGGCTACAGGTACAGGCCCGTCGAGTCCTCCGAGCCCTCGAAGCGGTCCGCGGCCACGGCGTGCAGGTCGCGTTCGCGCATCAGGACGTACGCGGTGCCCCGCACCTCGACCTCGGCCCGGTCCTCCGGGTCGTACAGGACCCGGTCGCCCGGCTCCACGGTCCGCACGTTCTGCCCGACCGCTACGACCTCGGCCCAGGCGAGGCGGCGACCGACGGCCGCGGTCGCGGGGATCAGGATGCCGCCACCGGACCGGCGCTCGCCCTCGGCGGCGTCCTGCCGCACGAGCACGCGGTCGTGCAGCATCCGGATCGGCAACTTGTCGTGGTGGGTCTTCTCGCTCACATCCCGAACCTACCTGCCGCGCCCCGCCCGACGCGCCCCCGGGTCAGTCCTTGCGCCTCCGGGATCCCAGGGCGAGCAGCCCCACGAGCCCGACCGCGACCAGCGCCACGGGCACGATGCGCTCCAGGCGCGGCGCGCCCTCCTCGGTGACGAACTGCCCCTTCACCTCGGTGACGACCCGGTTGACCCCGACGTAGGCGCGCCCGAGCGTGTGGTCGATGGTGGAGACCGCTTTGGCCTTGGCGTCCCCGACGATCGTCTTCGGGTGCACCCGCACGCCGATCTCGTCGAGCGTCTCGGCGAGGGTTTCGCGGCGGCGCTTGATGTCCGCCTCGATCTGCGCCGGAGTCCTGGCGTCCGGTGTGCTCGACGTGTCCGCCACCGTGATTCCTCCGTGGTCGTTTCGCGACGTGGTCCGCGATTTCGGTTTCTGTGCTCGACAGTCTGTCAGCTCCGTGCCCGGCGCACTCCTCGGGCACCCGTGTGAGGTCCGCGGGGAGATTAGGCTCGACGGGTAAGCCGCCCCCTGCCACGTGAGGTACCGATGAGCGAGCGACTCCAGCCCGGCGACACCGCCCCCGCCTTCACCCTGCCGGACGCCGACGGCAACGAGGTCTCCCTGGCCGACCACAAGGGCCGCAAGGTCATCGTGTACTTCTACCCGGCCGCGCTCACTCCAGGCTGCACCAAGCAGGCCTGCGACTTCACGGACAACCTCGACCTGCTGGCCGATGCGGGCTACGACGTCATCGGGGTCTCCCCGGACAAGCCGGAGAAGCTCGCCAAGTTCCGGGAGAAGGAGTCCCTGAGGGTCACCCTGGTCGGTGACCCGGACAAGGAGGTCCTGGAGGCGTACGGCGCCTTCGGTGAGAAGACGATGTACGGCAAGAAGGTCGTCGGGGTCATCCGCTCCACGGTGGTCGTGGACGAGGAGGGCAAGGTCGAGCGGGCGCTGTACAACGTGCGGGCGACCGGTCATGTCGCGAAGATCATCAAGGATCTGGGGATCTGAGCCGCACCGCGCCGGCCCCGGGCGCCGCCGCGGTCTGAGGGACGGGGCCTGAGCGACGGGGCTCGGGTGCCGCGGTCCTCGGACCCCGGCGGTCAGAGCCCCGTGCCGCCCGGTGTCCCGCCCGCGCCTCCACCTCCACCTCCGCCTGCACCTGCGCCGCCCGCGTCCGCGCCCCCCGCTCCGCCGTCGCCGCTCGCGCCGCCGGCGCCGGGGGTGCCGCCGTCTCCCGTGGCGCCCCCGTCGCCGGTGGGCCCGCCGTTGCCGGGTGTGCCGCCGCCGGTGGGTCCGTCGTTGCCCGGCGTGCCTCCGCCGCCCGCGGCCGCGCCGTGGCCGGGCGCGCCCCCGTCGCCCGGGGTGCCGCCGCCCGCCGTGGTGCCTCCGTCGTCCGTGGTGCCGCCGTCCGTCCGGCCCTGGTCCGTGCCCTGGGTGGTGTCGTAGCCGCCCGTGGTGCCGTCGTCGTAGGTCCCGCCGGTCATGCCCGGCCATTCGTCCGAGGGGCCCGTGGTGGGCTCCAGGGTCTGGTCCGCGCCGGGCTGGACCTGGAGGTCGAAGTACTTCACCGGCTCGTCGACCAGGGCCTTCCTGGTGTACTGGGCCCAGATCTCCGTGGGCGCCCCGCCGCCGTTGATGCGGGACAGGCCCAGGGCGCCGTAGAGCGACTTGTGCTTGCCGGTGTCCGGGTCCTGGCCCATCACGGAGACCACCGTGGCCAGGTTCGGGGTGTAGCCCGCGAACCAGGCGGCCTGGTCCTCCTCGGCCGTGCCCGTCTTGCCCGCGGCGGGTCGCCCGGCGGCCTGCGCGGCCGTCGCCGTGCCGCCCTCCACCACGCTCTGCAGGACGGCGGTGGTGGTGTCCGCGGCCTCCCTGGTGACCGCCTGCCTGGTGTCCGTGGACGGCAGGGTGAGGTCCTCGCCGTCCTTGGAGACCTTCTCGACCATCGTGTAGGTGCCGTGTTCGCCGTGGTTGGCGAGTGTCGCGTACGCCTGGGCCATGTCGAGCACGCTCGCGGTGGCGGTGCCGAGGGCGATCGAGGGGGTGGGGGAGAGGTCCGGGGTGGTCTCGGGCAGCCCCAGGTCGACCGCGGTCTCCTTGACCTTGGCGGGGCCGACGTCCACCGCCATCTGCGCGTACACCGCGTTCACCGACTTGTCGGTGGCCGTGCGGACGGTGATCGGGCCGTAGTCGACGTTGTCCTCGTTCTCGGGCGCGTAGCGCGGGCCGCTCCAGCCCTCGACCGGGCGCTTGTCCATGCCGTCGTACACGGTGTTCGGGGTGATGGTGTCGCCGTCCTGCGTGCGGGAGTCGTTCTGCACGGCGGAGGTGAGGACGAACGGCTTGAAGGTGGAGCCGACCTGGTAGTCGCGGCGGGTGGCGTTGTTGACGTACTGCTTGGTGTAGTCGACGCCGCCGTACATCGCGACGACCTTGCCGGTCCTCGGGTCGATGGAGACGCCGCCCGCGCGGACGTAGCGGTCGGCCTTGTTGCCCTTCTTGTCGAGCTTGCTCATCACCCGGTCGTCCACGGCCTGGACGAAGGCGTCCTGCTTGGCCTTGTCCAGGGTGGTGGTGATGCGGTAGCCGCCGCCCGCGAGGTCGTCCTCGTCGACGATCTTGTTGCCGACCAGGTAGTCCTTGACCGCCTGGACCAGATAGCCGCGCTGCCCGGACATGCCGGCCCCGGACACCTGGTCGCGCGGCATCGGGAAGGTCACCTTGCGGCGGTCGGTCTCGCTCAGCCAGTGCTTCTTGACCATGCCGTCCAGGACGTAGTTCCAGCGGGCGACGGCCGACGCCTTGTTCTCGGGGTGGGCGATCACGTCGTACTCGCTCGGCGCGTTCAGCAGGGCCGCCAGGTAGGCGCTCTGACCGACGGTGAGCTCCTTGGCCTGGACGCCGTAGTAGGCCTGCGCGGCGGCCTGGATGCCGTACGCGTTGCGGCCGAAGTAGCTGGTGTTGAGGTAGCCCTCGAGGATGTCGTCCTTGCTCTTCTCGCGGTCCAGCTTGATCGCGATGAAGAACTCCTTGAACTTGCGGGTGACGGTCTGCTCCTGGCCCAGGTAGTAGTTCTTCACGTACTGCTGGGTGATCGTGGAGCCGGACTGCCTGCCCTTGCCGGTGGCCGTGTTCCAGCCGGCGCGGATCATGGCCTTCGGGTCGACGGCGGACTCGGTGTAGAAGTCGCGGTCCTCGGCGGCGAGTGCCGCGTGCTGGGCGTCCTTGGAGATCAGCCCGAGCCGCACGTTCTCGCGGTTGACGGTGCCGTCGCGGGCCAGCTCGCTGCCGTCCGCGTACAGGTAGACGTTGCTCTGCTTGGTGGCCGCCGCGTTGGCCGCCGGGATCTGGACCGTGTAGTAGCCGAGGGCGAAGAGACCGACCAGGAGCAGGATCACGATCACGACCGTGCCGAACACCGCGCGCCAGGTCGGCAGCAGTCGTCGCCACCCGGTGCGCCGGGGGCGTGCGGATCCGCTCGGGGGCGGGTCGGCCTGGCTGCTGTGCTGCGGCTGAGGCTCGTCGCTCATGGTGCTGCCGGACTCCCGTTTCGCGTCGTACGTTCCTGTACGCCCTCGTACGCCTTCTGCGTCCCCTGATGGTCCCCTGATGAAGACTGTCGCGCCCTGTGATTCGTTCCCCCGCGAACGAAGTGTCGCGGGTGAAAAACATGTGGAGGGCCTCTCCTCGGGCGCGCTAGGCTCCTGCGCTTCGTCCGCACGATGCCGAAGGAGGGGCCCGTGGAGCGTCCCAGGGGGACGGGGCGGTTGTACGCCGCTGTCGCCGCCGGCGGGTTCAGGCGGTACGCGACCTATCGCACCGCGACGGCGGCGGGGGTGTTCACCAACACGGTCTTCGGGTTGATCCTGGCCTACACCTATCTGGCCCTGTGGGACGAGCGCCCCCACCTCGGGGGGTACGACCAGGCGCAGGCCCTTACGTTCGTCTGGGTGAGCCAGGGGCTGCTGATGACGGTGGCGATCTTCGGCGGGGGCTTCGAGGACGAGCTGGCCGATCGCATCCGCACCGGCGACATCGCGATCGACCTGTACCGGCCGGTCGATCTCCAGCTGTGGTGGCTGGCCTCGGACCTGGGCAGGGCCCTGTTCCATCTGCTGGGCCGGGGCGTGGTGCCGCTGCTGTTCGGCGCGCTCGTCTTCCCGTTGGCGCTGCCCGCGCGGCCGCTGGCCTGGGCCGCGTTCGCGGTCGCGGTCGCGCTCGCCGTGGTGGTGGGATTCGCGATCCGCTTCCTGGTCGCGCTGTCGGCGTTCTGGCTGCTGGACGGGGCGGGCGCCGCGCAGCTCGCCGGGCTGGTCGCGGTCTTCTGCTCGGGCATGCTGCTGCCGCTCAACGTCTTCCCCGGCGCCCTCGGCGAGGTCGTCCGCGTGCTGCCCTGGTCGGCCCTGCTCCAGGCGCCGGTGGACGTGCTCCTCGGTACGGCTTCCCCGCTGCCCACGTTCGCCTTCCAGGGCGTCTGGGCGATCGTGCTGCTCGCCCTGGGGCGGCTGCTGCAGTCGGTGGCGACACGGAGGGTGGTGGTCCAGGGTGGCTGAGAGCCCGTACGAGGCGCGCGGGGTGCGGGAGGCGCGCCGGGAGCGTGGGGAGCGGGGCGCGGCGCCGTACGGCGAGGCGCTCGGCACGGTGGCGTACGGCGGGGACCCGGGCGCGGCGGGCGGCGGGGCGCGGGCGTTCGGCCGGATGCGTGAGGGCCTGCGCGAGGGCGTGCGCGCCTACTTTCTGATCGCCGGGATGTGGATCCGCTCCACGATGGCCTACCGCGTCTCCTTCGTGATGACCGCGTTCGGCAACTTCGCCGGCACCGCGTTCGATTTCGTCGCCATCCTGCTGATGTTCTCGCGGACCGACGCGCTCGGCGGCTACGGCCTGCACGAGGTCGCCTTCCTCTACGGCCTCTCCGCCACCGCCTTCGGCCTCGCCGACCTCGCGCTCGGCTCGATGGAACGGCTGGGGCGGCGGGTGCGGGACGGCACGCTGGACACGTTCATGGTGCGCCCGGTGCCCGTGCTCGCCCAGGTCGCGGCGGACCGCTTCGGGCTGCGCCGCGTCGGCCGGCTCACCCAGGGGGTGCTGGTCCTCGGGTACGCGCTCGCCGTGCTGCCGCTGTCCTGGACGCCGCTGAAGGTGCTGGTGGTGCCCCTGGCGGTGCTGAGCGGTGCCGCGATCTTCTGCGCCGTGTTCGTGGCGGGCGCGGCGTTCCAGTTCGCCGCGCAGGACGCCTCCGAGGTGCAGAACTCGTTCACGTACGGCGGCCAGACACTGCTGCAGTACCCGCCCACGGTGTTCGCGAAGGACCTGCTGCGTGGGGCGACCTTCGTGCTGCCGCTGGCCTTCGTCAACTGGCTGCCCGCGCTGTACGTGCTGGGGCGGCCCTATCCGCTCGCGCTGCCGGGGTGGACCGCGTTCGCCCCGCCGCTGGTGGCGGTGTGCTGCTGCGCGCTCGCGGGGCTGGCGTGGCGCGTGGGACTGCGTTCGTACCGGAGCACGGGAAGTTGAGGGGCTGATGGCGACAGAAGCGACGGACGGCGGTTTCATCGAGCTGGACCGGGTCGAGAAGGTCTTCGACGTCCGCAGGCGGACCGGTCTCCTGCGCCGGGAACTGCGGCGGGTGCGGGCCGTGGACTCGATCTCCTTCAGCGTGGCGCGTGGCGAGATGGTCGGCTACATCGGGCCGAACGGCGCCGGGAAGTCCACCACGATCAAGATGCTGACCGGCATCCTGACGCCCAGCGGGGGCCGGCTGCGGGTGGCCGGCATCGATCCCTCCCGCGAACGGACGAGGCTGGCCCGGCGCATCGGGGTGGTGTTCGGGCAGCGCACGACGCTGTGGTGGGACCTGCCGCTGATCGACTCCTACCGGTTGATGCACCGCATGTACCGCATCCCGGACGGGCGTTACCGCGAGAACCTGGACCGCTGTGTCGAACTCCTGGAGCTGGGCGCGCTGCTGGACGTCCCGGTGCGCCAACTGTCCCTGGGGCAGCGGATGCGCGGCGACATCGCGGCGGCGCTGCTGCACGATCCGGAGGTGCTCTACCTCGACGAGCCGACCATCGGGCTCGACGTCGTCTCCAAGGTCAGGGTGCGCGACTTCCTGCGGGACCTGAACGCCGAGCGCGGTACGACGGTGCTGCTCACCACGCACGACCTGAAGGACATCGAGCAGCTGTGCTCCCGGGTGATGGTCATCGACCACGGCCGGCTGGTGTACGACGGTTCCCTCGCCGGGCTGCACGAGGTGGGCGAGAGCGAACGCACCCTCGTGGTCGACCTGGAGCGGGAGCTGCCGCCGATCGTGGTGCCGGGCGCGCGGGTGGTGCGGGTCGAGGGGCCCCGGCAGTGGCTGGCGTTCCCGGCGGCGCAGTCGGCGGCCGTACTGGTGGCACGGGTGGCGGCGAAGTGTCCGCTGGTGGACCTCTCGGTGCGGGAGCCGGACATCGAGGCGGTGATCGCCACGATGTACGCCGAGCGGGCGGACGGGGCGGACGGGGCGGAGGGGGCGGACGGGGCGGACCGAGGGGAGCGCGCGGTGTCGTAGCCGCGTGCCCGGCTCAACTCGTAGGCTGAGCGTATGACCGATGCTGTGTCTTCCGACGGGACACCTTCCGGGCCGCCCGCGCCCGCCGATCTCCGGGCCTCCGACGCCGATCGCGAAAAGGTCGCGGAGGTCCTGCGGGACGCTCTCGCCGAGGGGCGTCTGGACATGGAGGAGTTCGAGGAGCGTCTGGAGGCGACGTACAAGGCGCGCACGTACGGGGAACTGGTGCCGGTCACCCGGGACCTGCCGTCCGCGGGCGTGTCCGTCCCCGCCGTGCTCTCCGACCCCGCCGTGTCACTGACCAAGGAGCCGCGGGACGGCGGTGGTTGGGCCGGACGGATCGTCGGCGGCGACGGGTCGTCGAGCTGGGCGGTGGCCATCATGTCCGGCTTCCAGCGCAAGGGCCGCTGGACGGCGCCGAAGCGGTTCAACTCCTTCGCGTTCTGGGGCGGTGGCGAGATCGACCTGCGCGAGGCGGACTTCGCCGACCGCGAGATCGAGATCAACTGCATCGCGATCATGGGCGGGATGAACGTCGTCGTGCCGCCCGGCGTCGAGGTGGTCGTGCGCGGCATCGGGATCATGGGCGGCTTCGACCACCGCGAGGAGGGCGTGCCCGCGGATCCGGGCGCGCCGCGCGTGATCGTCACCGGGTTCGCGTTCTGGGGCGGGGTCGGGGTGGAGCGCAAGCTGACCCGGGCCGAGCGGCTGCGCCAGAAGGAGGCGCGCCGCCAGGACAAGCTGGACCGTAAGGCGTCCCGCAGGGGGCTGGAGTCGACTCTCCGCGAGGCGATGGAGGAGCGGCACGAGCTGGTGCAGGAACACCTGGAGGAGCGCCGGGAGCGGCACGAGGAGCGGCGCGAACTGCATCGCGAACGCCGTGAGGCCCGGCGCGACGAACGCCACGACCGCCACGAGCGGCGGCGGGACCGCCGGGGGTACTGACGGACGTACGGGCGGACGTACGGGGTGGACGTACGGGCGGCGCGAGCCGTCGCGCTGTCCGGCCCGGTGGCCGAACGAGCCGTGTCCCCCCACGGACCGCCGACCCTACGCCCGGTGACGGCGGGACCGGAGGGGAGAGGGCCCGCGTCCGCTACGCCGTGGCCGGCGCGGTCCCCTTGAGCGAGGTCAGGTCGAAGACCTCCGCCATCCGGCGAAAGCCCGCGTCGCTGGGGTGGAGATGGTCGCCCGAGTCGTACTCGGGCAGCAGCCTGCGCGGGTCGTAGGGGTCGCGCAGCGCCCGGTCGAAGTCGACGACGTCGTCGTAGACCGTGCCGGAGCGGATCAGCTCGTTCACGGTCTGCCGCGCCTGCTCGCGGTCGGCCCGGTAGCCGCGGTGGCCCTGGAACGGCATCAGCGTGGCGCCGACCACCTTCAGGCCGCGTGCGTGCGCCTCGGCGACCAGGGTCCGCAGCCCGGCGGTGATGCGCTGCGGATCGGCGTGGCCGGGGTTGCGCAGGATGTCGTTGACCCCGAGGTCGATGACGACGACCTTCGCGCCGGTACGGTCCAGGACGTCGCGCCCGAAGCGGTGCAGGGCGCTGGCGTTGTCGGCCGGCTGCCCGGGGCCGTCGGCCAGCACCTGGTTGCCGCTGATGCCCGCGTTGACCACGCTGTAGCGGGGCACGTCGCCGGATCCGGCGGCCTGGCGCAGCCGCTCGCCGAGCACGTCCGTCCAGCGGCGGTTGGTGTCCAGGGTGGAGGTGATGCCGTCGGTGATCGAGTCGCCGAGGGCGACGACCGTGCCCACCGACTCGTTGCTCAGCAGGTCGAGCGCGGTCAGATAGCGCCAGTACGGGGTCTGCTCGGTGTAGGCGGCGCCGACCGTGTCCTCGGTGCGGTCGCCGGCGGCGAGGTAGGAGATCTGGCGGGCCCGTGCGTGGAAGGTGACCGCGCCCGCCGGAGTGGGGGAGTACGTGGTCACGAGGACGTCCGAGCCGCGCGGTATCGCGACCCGCACGGCGTCGCTGACCACTTGGCGGCCGGGCGCGATGACGACCGAGAGGGCGCCGTCGAAGGTGAGGCGGCGCATCGTGTCGGGGACGGCGCTCGCGTCGGCGTGCGAGGCCGCGACCGCGATCGAGGCGTGCGTGATGTCCAGGGGCTTTTGGCCGTACAGGTTGGAGAGGGTGATCCGGGCGCCGGTGCCGCCGATGCCCGTGTGCACGACGTTGCGCACGGACTTCCCGGCCGTGCCGGCCAGGTCGGCCGCCCCGGTGTCGCCGGTGCCGTCCGTGCCGGGCCCGGTGCCGGGCTCCGTGCCGGGTTCGGCGCCCGAGGGCGAGGCCGACCAGGCGCCGACCCAGGTGCCCGCGGAGACGGGTGCGACGGAGCGGTGCGGGGCCGGGCGGCCGTCGCCGAGAATGCCCGAGCCGAAGCCTGTGCCGCTGCCGCCGTCGGCCCTGACACCGACGTAGATGGCGGCCGACACGGCGAGTACGACCGCGCACAGGGCCGCGAGCAGGGCATAACCGTTTCGCCTGGTCATGCGGTGCGTGTTCTCCTCGAAGAGGGGAGCTTGGGGCTCCGGTACTGACCAACTCCATGATGCGTCATGGGGTGGATGGAGGCTTCAGGGGGGCCGGAAACCCGATGGGCCCTGAGAAAACCCCGAGACTTCTCCGCCCCAACAGACGCCGGGAACTCCTGTTCAGTTCCAGGAGTCGGTCAGGAAGGGACAATGTACGGGGGACAGGAACGGGTGTAACGGGTGGAGCCCATGAGACGGATGGAACGCACGGAACAGGCGGACCGCTTGGAGCAGGCGGAGCGGACGGCGCGGGCGGAGCGGCCCGCCGACCCGCCCCTGCCCGGATCCCCGCCGGGATCCCCACCCGGGCCCGCGCCCGGATCCGCGGCGACGACCGCCGTCCCGAACCGGGCGATGACGTCCTTCAGCCCCGCCGACGAGGAGAAGCGGCGCGGCGTACGACGGATGAAGGGCATGGCCACCGGGCTGCTGCTCCTGGTGGCGCTCGTGTACGTCCTGGCCACCTCGGCGCGGAACTCCGGGGCGGGCCCCTGGGCCGGATATGTGGCCGCGGCGGCCGAGGCGGGCATGGTCGGCGCGCTGGCCGACTGGTTCGCGGTCACCGCGCTCTTCAGGCACCCCCTCGGCCTGCCCATCCCGCACACGGCGATCATCCCCCACAAGAAGGACCAGCTGGGCGTCTCCCTCGGCGAGTTCGTCGGCGAGAACTTCCTGTCCCAGGAGGTCGTACGGCAGCGTCTGCGCTCGGTCGGTATCGCCGCGCGCCTGGGCGCCTGGCTCGCCGAACCCCGCAACGCGGACCGGGTGACGGCGGAGCTGGCGACGGCCGTGCGCGGCGCGCTGACCGTCCTACGCGACTCGGACGTCAAGGCGGTGGTGGGCGAGGCGGTCACCCGGCGCGCGGAGGCCCAGGAGATAGCGCCCGGGCTCGGCAAGCTGCTGGAGAGGATCGTCGGGGACGGCGGCCACCGGCGGGTCGTGGACCTCCTGTGCGTGCGCGCGCACGACTGGCTGGTGCTGCACGACGACCAGGTCATGGCGGCCGTCCAGGGCGGTGCCCCCGGCTGGACGCCCCGGTTCGTGGACAAGAGGGTGGGCGAGCGGATCTACAAGGAACTCCTGCGCTTCGTCACGGAGATGCGGGACGCGCCCGGGCATCCCGCGCGGGGCGCCCTGGACCGGTTCCTGGTCGACTTCGCCTCCGACCTGCAGTCCGACACGGACACCCGGGCGCGTGTGGAGCGGCTCAAGGGCGAGGTGCTGGGGCGTGGCGAGGTCCAGGACCTGATCGCCTCCGCCTGGACGGCCGTACGCTCCATGATCGTGTCGGCCGCCGAGGACGAGCGCAGTGAGCTGCGGTTGCGGGTGCGGGCCTCGCTGATGTCGCTGGGCGCCCGGATGGCGACCGAGCCGAAGGCGCAGGCCAAGGTCGACACCTGGGTGGAGGGCGTGGCGGTGCACGTCGTGACGACGTACCGCAGGGAGATCACGTCCTTGATCACCGACACGGTCGCGAGCTGGGACGCCGGGCACACCACGCGGAAGATCGAGGCGCACATCGGCCGCGACCTGCAGTTCATCCGGATCAACGGCACGGTGGTGGGCTCCCTGGCCGGTCTGCTGATCTACACGGTGTCGCGGGTGCTGGGGGCGTAGTCGGCGGTCGCGGGGGCCCCGGCGCGTAACCGGCCGCCGAAGGGGCACCCGAGGTGGGTGCGGCGGCGCCAGCCGCCCCCCGAGGAGTCTTGTCGGCCCCATCGACGGAGGCAGCCCATGTCCGTCACCGCGCCCCGGCCCGGCACGGTCACCACCGCCATTCCCGCCCGCCTCGACCGGCTTCCCTGGTCGCGCTGGCACTGGACGATCGTGTTCGGGCTCGGCACGGTGTGGATCCTCGACGGCCTGGAGGTCACGGTCGTCGGCAACATCGCGGGCCGGCTGTCCGAACCGGGCAGCGGACTGCCGATCTCCTCCGGCCAGGTCACGGGCGTCGCCGCCGCGCTGTACGTGGCGGGCGCCTGCTCCGGCGCGCTGTTCTGGGGCCGGCTGACCGACCGCTACGGCCGCAAGAACCTCTTCATGATCACTCTGGCGGTGTATCTGGGGGCCACCGCGCTGACCGCGGTCTCCTTCTCGACCTGGTGGTTCTTCCTCTTCCGCTTCTTCACGGGCTTCGGGATCGGCGGCGAGTACGCGGCGATCAACTCCGCGATCGACGAGCTGATCCCGGCCAACTACCGCGGCCGTGTCGACCTGGTCATCAACGGCAGCTTCTGGCTGGGCGCGGTGGGCGGCTCGCTCCTGTCGATCCTCGCCCTGAACACGGACTTCCTGCCCAAGGACGTGGGCTGGCGACTCACCTTCGCACTGGGCGTGGTCCTGGGCCTGGTCATCCTCCTGGTCCGGCGCCATGTCCCGGAGAGCCCGCGCTGGCTGCTGATCCACGGCAGGGAGCGGGAGGCGGAGGAGGTGGTGACGGATATCGAACAGAAGATCGAGACTCAGACCGGGGAGCCCCTGCCCCGCGCCGACCGCGAGATCACCATCCACCAGCGCGAGAGCATCGGGTTCGGTGAGATCGCCCGCACGGTCTTCGGCCGCTACCGCAGGCGCGCGGTGCTCGGCTTCTCGCTCTTCATCGGCCAGGCGTTCCTGTACAACGCGATCACCTTCGGGTTCGGCGCGATCCTGACGAAGTTCTTCGACGTCCCCACCGGCAGGACGGGCTACTACTTCGCCGTCATCGCCGTGGGCAACTTCCTGGGCCCGCTGGTCCTGGGCAAGCTCTTCGACACGGTGGGCCGACGGGTGATGATCTCCTCCACCTATCTGCTCTCGGGCCTGCTGCTGTTCGGCACGGCCTGGCTGTTCGGCCGGGGCTCGCTGAGCGCGGACACGCTGACGGCCTGCTGGTGCGTGGTGCTGTTCTTCGCCTCCGCGGGCGCCTCCAGCGCCTACCTGACGGTCTCGGAGATCTTCCCGATGGAGACCAGGGCCATGTCGATCGCCTTCTTCTACGCCCTGGGGACCGCAGCGGGCGGCATCAGCGGCCCGCTGCTGTTCGCGGACCTCACGAACACCGGCCGGGTCGGCGACACGGTGCTCGCCTTCCAGATCGGCGCGGGCCTGATGTGCGCGGCGGGCCTGGTCGCCGCGCTGCTCGCGGTGAAGGCGGAGCGCCGCTCCCTGGAGGACATCGCGACCCCGCTGACGGCGGCGGCGCCGGCCGCCCCGTGACCCCGCCCCTCGCGCCCGCGTGCCATGACCTCGTGTCAGGGGTGCTCAGGCGCCGTAGAAGTACCGCGTGCCCTTCTCGATGAGATGGGAGGCGTAGACCCGGCCGAGGGCGGGCTTGCCGCGGTACGTCCCCACGTACTGGTGCGTGCTGTCGACCACCACCGGGCGCGCCATGCACGCGAACCTGACGCGCTGCCGGGACTCGGCGAAGTGGACGGCGCCCGGTTCGACGCTCTCGCCGACCAGCACGGGGAAGGCGGCCACGCCGGTCTGCAGGCCGCCGGGAAGCCCGCCCTTGTTGTCCTTGGCGTACCTCATCACGGTGTCGGTGAAGTCCGCGATGGTCCCCACCGTGACCGCGGGGACCGCGGCGGCCACCGTGAACAGGTGCAGCGTGGTGGCCATCCACTTCATCCGGAAGTCGGACCGCCGCCCCACCAGGACGGTCGTGCCGCCCCAGTCCTCCCACCGCGTGGTGCATCCATCGGCGGTGAGCCGCCCTTCGAGCGCGGCGAGATAGGCGCCGGAGGCCGACCGCGCCTGCCCGTAGCCCGGTCCGTACGCCTGCCCGTGCCCGGGTCCGTACCCCTGTTCGTACATGGCCAGGATCCTACGACCTGACCGCGCCCCGCCTACCCGCGCCGGTCGGCCACGGCCCAGGAGGCGAGCGCGACAGCACCGGCCACACCGAACACCGCCGGCCACGCGCCGACCTTCCTGGCGAGCGGATGCGACCCCGCGAACGCGGCGACGTACGCGGCGGTCAGCGCCCCGGCCGCGGGACCGCCCGCCTGCCGCCGCCACCGCTGAGCGGACGCGGCCCCGGCGACGGCGAGCACGGCCCCGCCCAGCGGGCGCCTCCTGCTCCACCGGGCGACTCCGTACCCACCGACAAGCCCACCGGCGGCCACCACGGCCGTGGGAACCTTCGCCATCGCTGCAAGCCCTCCCGCTGCTGGGCATCCCCGCGAGGACACCCGCCGACACCTGACCCACCGAGGCTATCCCCGGGGGCGACGGGCCCCCGGACCGACCCGGCGGACCCCGACACTCCCCATGAGACGCAGGTCACACGAATCCGCCCCGTCCGGCTGTCACATTCCGGGGGCCCGTCACGTCAGTGCTGTGTACCGCTCGACATCACCGCGAGGAGATCCCGATGGAAGCCCGTCTCAGCCTGTTCGGCAACGCCGTGTCCGGCAAGTTCCTGCGCCACCTCAACGCGGCGGCCAAGGTCCTGGACGACTCGACGCTGCCGAAGGCGACCCAGGAGCTGGTGAAGCTCCGCGCCAGCCAGATCAACGGCTGCGGTTTCTGCACCGACATGCACAGCAAGGACGCCGCCGCCGCGGGCGAGACCTCCCTGCGCCTCAACCTGGTCGCGGTCTGGAGGGAGGCCAAGGCCTTCACCGACGCGGAGCGCGCCGCCCTGGACCTGGTGGAACAGGGCACCCGCATCGCCGACGCGGCCGGCGGCGTCACCGACGAGGCCTGGTCGAACGCCGCGAAGCACTACGACGAGGACCAGCTCGCGGCCCTGGTCTCCCTGATCGCCCTGATCAACGCGTACAACCGCCTGAACGTGATCGTCCAGCAGCCGGCGGGCGACTACCAGCCGGGCATGTTCGGCTGACGCCCCCCACCCCCCGCGCCCCGGCCCGGCCCCGGAGGACGAACCCCGCCTTCCGGGACCGGCCCGAGGGCTGGGTGCAGAGTCTCCGCCCGTCGTCGCTGACTAGCTTGCGGTGATGGCGGCATAAAAGGTCCTAACAGAAGTGGTGTGATGGCGTGACTGTCAGCTGGGCTACTCGTTAGGCCATCCGTGGGGAAGAGGGAGTCCCGTCCGTGGATCGT
>NZ_JBEZHK010000022.1:0-132371 GCF_040650555.1 Streptomyces sp. NPDC048664
TATAACGCCCCGGCGCCGCCGGCGCCCACGGGGGGGGGGGCGGCCGCCCGGCGCCGCCCGCCCGCGACCGGCCCGGCGGCGGGAGGCGGGGTCGCACAGGAGTTCTCGGGGTTCACCCGACGCATTCTGCCCGCCCCGCGCCCGAACCGCCCGCCGCGAACCGGGCCGCGGGGCCCCGGCACGCGCGAGGGGCGGCCCCCAGGACCCCGGGATGCCCAGGGCACCGTCCGGAACGGGGGCCGCCCCTCGAAGGCGGCTGAAGCGGCCGTGGCGGCCGCGGCGGCTCGGTGAGGAGCCTCGGCGCGAGCTCAGTGCTCCGTCACGCTCAGCGGGCCGCCCGCGCCCTTCGGCTGGCCGAGGCCCATCAGGCGCATGACGCCGCCCACGACGCCGCCGAGCACGACGATCACCAGGCCCGCCCAGAAGCCGGCGGGCTGGGCCATCACGGTGAAGGCGCCCGAGACGCAGAAACCGATGAAGGCGATGATGACACCGGTCCAGGCGGCCGGGGTGTGACCGTGGCTGCTGCCCGCCATGACTTGCTCCTCGTTAGCTGTATGTGCGTGTGTGAGCCGTACGCTCGGCGTCATTGTCCCGTACCCGTGCGTATCGCGTGCGGTCGGGGTCGTCCCCGCGCCGCTGCCGCGGCCGTCAGGCTCCCGTGGGGTCCTCGCCCCGGTCCAGGGCCTTCCACAGGTCCTCGGGGCGGTCCGGGTCGACGGGCTTGGCCTTGCGCGGGCGGGGCGTGCCGTCCCGCTCGTAGCGGCCCGAGAGCGCGGGCCACGTCCGGCCGTGGCGCAGGGCGAGCAGTCCGGCCACGAGGATGAGCAGACCGCCGAACGCCGCGACGTACGGCCACGCGGTCTGGGTGAGCGCGGTGGCGGTCGCGGAGGTGTCGCCGGCCGCCTGCGCCGCCTGCTCGTCGAGTGCGGAGCTGTCGGACGCGCCGAGCAGCGCGGCGGCGGCGATGCCCGCGCCGGACAGCGCGAGGAGCCCGGCGACGAACAGCCGGCCGGCCCTGCGGACGGCGAAGACGGCGACGAGCGCGGCGAGGCCCACTATGGCGAGGGCCGCGGGCACGCCCGTGACGTCGCTGCCCTTGGCGGCGAGCGGGAAGGCGCCGCCGGCCACCTCGACGGTGCCCGACGTCCAGCCGCGACGGGTGGAGAGCAGCACCACGGCCACGCCGAGCGCCCCGAGGAGCAGGGCCAGGGCAAGGCTGCGGCGGCCGGAACGCCCGGGTGCGGCGGCCTCGGATCGGGGGTGAGGTACGGCAGTCACGTAGTCCACTATCGCCTGAACCCCGGGCGAACGGTCACCCGGGGTTCACGTGAGAAGCGTCCTATCGGCCGAGCCGGTTCGCCGTGTGCACCGCGCGCAGGACGGCGGCGGCCTTGTTGCGGCACTCGGCGTCCTCGGCGACCGGATCGGAGTCGGCGACGACACCCGCTCCGGCCTGCACGTAGGCGGTGCCCTCGCGCAGCAGGGCGGTGCGGATGGCGATGGCGGTGTCGGAGTCGCCCGCGAAGTCGAGGTAGCCGACGCAGCCGCCGTACAGCCCGCGCCGGGACGGCTCCAGTTCGTCGATGATCTGCATCGCGCGCGGCTTGGGCGCCCCGGAGAGGGTGCCGGCCGGGAAGCAGGCGGTCAGGACGTCGAAGGCGGTGCGGCCCTCGGCGACCCGGCCGGTCACGGTCGACACGATGTGCATCACGTGCGAGTACCGCTCGATGGACATGAAGTCCACGACCTCGACGGAGCCGGGCTCGCAGACCCGTCCCAGGTCGTTGCGGCCGAGGTCGACCAGCATGAGGTGCTCGGCGCGTTCCTTGGGGTCGGCGAGCAGTTCCTCGGCGAGGGCCTGGTCCTCCTGCGGGGTGGTCCCGCGATGGCGGGTGCCCGCGATGGGGTGCACCATCGCCCGGCCGTCCTCGACCTTGACCAGTGCCTCCGGGCTGGATCCGACGACGTCGAAGCCCTCGAAGCGGAACAGGTACATGTACGGGGACGGGTTGGTGGCGCGCAGCACCCGGTACACGTCCAGCGCGCTCGCCGTGCACGGTGTCTCGAACCGCTGCGAGGGGACGACCTGGAAGGCCTCGCCCGCGCGGATGCGCTCCTTGATGTCCTCCACGGCCGCCTGGTAGTCGGGTCCGCCCCACAGCGCGGTGTACTCGGGCAGCTGCGAGGGCGACAGGACGGCGGGCGGCTGGGCGACGGCGCGGGACAGGTCGGCCTGCATGGCGTCCAGGCGGGCCACGGCGTCCGCGTAGGCCTCCTCCACGCCGGTGTCGAGGTCGTTGTGGTTGATCGCGTTGGCGATCAGCAGGACCGAGCCCTCCCAGTGGTCCATGACGGCCAGGTCGCTGGTGAGCAGCATGGTCAGCTCGGGGAGCTTCAGGTCGTCCCGCTCGCCGGGGCCGATCTTCTCCAGGCGGCGCACGATGTCGTAGCCCAGATAGCCGACCATGCCGCCGGTGAAGGGCGGCATGCCCTCCTGGCGCGGGGTGTGCAGGGTCTCGACGGCCGCCCGCAGGACGGCGAGGGGGTCGCCGTCGGCCGGGACGCCGACGGGCGGGGTGCCGAGCCAGTGGGCGGTGCCGTCGCGCTCGGTCAGGGTGGCGGCGGAGCGCACTCCGACGAAGGAGTAGCGGGACCAGGACCGGCCGTTCTCCGCGGACTCCAGCAGGAAGGTGCCCGGGCGCTCGGCGGCGAGCTTGCGGTAGAGCGCCACGGGGGTGTCGCCGTCGGCGAGGAGCTTGCGGGTGACGGGGATGACGCGGCGGTCGGTGGCCAGCTTGCGGAACGTCTCCAGATCCATGGCGGCCGGCCCTACCGATCCACCGACGCGGCGGCGCCGGGAGTGCCGGAGGCGCCGGAGGCGTCCTCGAGGAGGATGTCGGCGTCGAAGCAGGTGCGGTCGCCGGTGTGGCAGGCGGCGCCCACCTGGTCGACCCTGACCAGCACGGTGTCGGCGTCGCAGTCCAGGGCGACCGACTTCACGTGCTGCACGTGGCCGGACGTGTCGCCCTTGACCCAGTACTCCTGGCGGCTGCGCGACCAGTAGGTGCAGCGGCCGGTGGTGAGCGTGCGGTGCAGTGCCTCGTCGTCCATCCAGCCCAGCATCAGCACCTCGCCGGTGTCGTACTGCTGGGCGATGGCGGGGATCAGCCCGTCGGGGCCGCGCCGCAGGCGCGCCGCGATCTCAGGGGCCAGGCCGCTGGGCCTGCTGGGGTCAGAGGTGCTGGTCATGCCGACCATTGTGCCGCGCCACGCCGCGCCGCCCGGTCACCGTCCGGTGGGCACGGCGCCCTCGCGGTCGTAGGCTGACCGCATGTCGACCCATGCCAAGCGTGAACGCCTCCTGCTGGCGGACCTGTTGGAGGCCGTCGGCCCCGACGCCCCGACCCTGTGCGAGGGCTGGAACACACGGGACCTGGCCGCGCACGTGGTGGTGCGCGAGCGCCGTCCGGACGCCGCCGGTGGCCTTCTGATCAAGCAGCTGGCGCCGCGCCTGGAGCGGGTGATGGCGGAGTTCACGGCGAAGCCGTACGAGGAGCTGATCCAGCTCGTCCGCACGGGCCCGCCGCGCTTCTCGCCGTTCTCGCTCAAGCAGATCGACGAGATGTCGAACGTGGTCGAGTTCTACGTCCACACCGAGGACGTCCGCCGCGCGCAGCCCGACTGGACGCCGCGCGAGCTCGACCCGGTCTTCCAGGACGCGCTGTGGTCGCGGCTGGAGCGCACGGCCCGGCTGAGCGGGCGCCGGGCGCCGACGGGTCTGGTGCTGCGCCGTCCGGACGGGCAGACGGCCGTCGCGCACCGGGGCACCCCGGTGGTGACGGCGACCGGCGAGCCCTCGGAGCTGCTGATGTTCACGTTCGGCCGGCAGCGGGTGGCCGAGGTGGAGCTGGCGGGCGACAAGGAGGCGGTCGAGCGGGTGCGGGACACGAGGGAACTGGGCATCTGAGCAGGCGCCCCGCTCCGGCGGGGCGGCCCGCGCACCGCGGGCCGGGTGCCCTCAGCGGGGCAGCTCGGCGCGTCGCAGGTCCCGGAAGCACAGCAGGACGACCCCGCCGAGCCCGCACACCGCGGCGCTGACGAGGAACACGGGGCCGGTGCCCCAGGCTCCGATGGCGGCGGCGGACAGCGGCATGCTCAGCGGCGCGACGCCGAGGCTGACGAGGGAGGCGACGGCGCTGACCCGGCCGAGGTAGGCGGGGTCGGACCGGGTCTGGAGCAGGGCGCCGCACAGGCCTCCGCTGAAGCCGGTGAGCAGTCCGACGAGCAGGGCGATGCCGACGGCGGCGGGGAGGCCGGGCGCGTGGGCGAGGGCGCCGATCGCCACCGAGCCCGCCAGCACGCCGGCGGCCATGACGCGCCCGGCGTGCGGGACCCCGCCCCGTACGGCCAGCACCAGCGCCGCGGCGGCCGCCCCGGATCCGAAGCCGGCGAGCACCCAGCCGACGCCCGAGGCGCCCCAGCCGCGCTCGTCGGCGAGCAGGGTCAGACCGACGTTGAGCGGGCCGACGAAGCCGAGGTCTCCGAGGGCGATGACGACCATCAGTGGGGCGAGGACGCGGTGGCCGCGGATGTAGCGCAGGCCGTCCCTCAGCTGGCGCCGGGCCGTGGCCCTCCCGGCGCCGGGCGCGTCGTCCGGGGCGGCGTCCCGTACCCGCAGGGACGCCAGCAGCGGTACGGACACGGCGATCAGCAGGCCGGCGAGCGCGAACGCCCCGGCGGCGCCGCCGAGGGCGATGCCGAGACCGCCGAGGGGCGCCCCCGCGACGTTCGCGAACCGCGTGGCCATGCCGCGCAGGCCCTGGACGCGGGCGAGTTGGGAGTGGGTGGTGATCCGGGCGGGGAGGGCGCCCACGGCGGGCATGAACACGGCGTCGACGGTGCCGAAGACGAGGGCGAGGGCACCCAGCAGCCACAGTCCGGGCCGGGCGGCGACCAGCACGGCCGCCACGGCGAGCACGGCGGCGCAGCGGACGGCGTCGCTGCCGATGACGACCCTGCGCGGCCCGAACCGGTCGGCGATCACTCCCCCGCCGAGCAGGAGCAGGGTGCGCGGGACGGCGCTCACCGCCGTGACCAGACCCGCCTCGGCGGGCGTGCCGGACTGGACGGCCGTCCAGGACAGGGACAGGAAGTAGACGTTGTCGCCCACCATCGAGGCGGTGTAGGCGCCGAGCCACCGCAGGACGTTGCCGTCGCGGTACGCGGGGCGCTCGGGGGCGTGCGGCGCGACGGAGGACGGGGTCACGGTGGTCACGGAGGTGGCCTCTCTCGGGGGCGGCACGGGGTCGGGGCGGTGAGCGGTCAGGTGCGGAACGGGAATCCGTACATGTGCAGCGCGACGTTCTCGCGCCCCTCGGTGTCGCCGGCGGCGTCGGCGGCCAGGCCGCGCTCGCGGTACTTGCGGGCGGCCGTCTGCAACTCCTCGGTCAGCGCGGCCAGTTCGGACGCGGTCAGCCGCAGCAGCCACTCGTCGTCCACGGTGGCGGCCTTCCACTGGGCGGACCAGGCGGGACGTTCGTCCAGATACCGCCGGTAGAGGTCGGAGCGCTGGCCGTGGAAGAGCCGTGAGGCCGCCAGGTGGGCCGCGGCCTTCTCCGGTTCGCCGCGGAAGTCCTCGTCATGGATGCTCACCCCGTCCGAGGCGGGCCGCCACCAGCGCTCCCGGCCGTCCCCGCTCTGCGGCTCGGCCTCCTCGATCAGCCCGTGCTCGGCGAGTTTGCGCAGGTGGTAGCTGACCAGCGAGACGGCCTCGTCCACGTTGTCGGCCAGCTGCGAGGCGGTCGCGACACGATGGACGAAGAGCAGCCGGTAGAGGTTCGCCCGCAGCGGGTGGGCGAGCGCCTTCAGCGTGCCGACGTCGGTGATCCGGCGGTTCTCCTTGCTTGCCATGACCCCGACTCTAGATACACAGGAAAAATTGCACAACGAATTTTGCGCAACAAATCCTGCGCGGATGGGCGGAGAAAAGCCCCCGGCCTCCCTGGCGGGCGACCGGGGGCGAGCGGAGAGCCGCGTCACCTCACCGGGTGACCCGCCTCCCGCAGCGTCTCCTTGACCTGGCCGATCCGCAGATCCCCGAAGTGGAAGACGGACGCCGCCAGCACCGCGTCCGCGCCCGCCGCGACGGCCGGCGGGAAGTCGGTCAGCCGGCCCGCGCCCCCCGAGGCGATCACCGGAACGCTCACGTGCCGGCGCACGGCAGTGATCATCTCCAGGTCGTAGCCGTCCTTCGTGCCGTCCGCGTCCATGGAGTTGAGCAGGATCTCGCCCGCGCCCAGCTCGGCGGCCCGGTGCGCCCACTCCACCGCGTCGATGCCGGTGCCGCGGCGGCCGCCGTGGGTCGTCACCTCGAAGCCGCCCGACGGGGCGCGGCGCGCGTCCACGGACAGGACCAGGACCTGCCGCCCGAACCGCTCGGCGATCTCACGGATCAGCTCCGGGCGCGCGATGGCGGCCGTGTTGACGCCCACCTTGTCGGCGCCCGCCCGCAGCAGCCGGTCCACGTCCTCGGCCGTGCGGACACCGCCACCGACCGTCAGCGGGATGAACACCTGCTCGGCGGTGCGGCGCACCACGTCGTAGGTCGTCTCCCGGTCGCCCGAGGAGGCGGTGATGTCCAGGAACGTCAGTTCGTCGGCGCCCTCGGCGTCGTACACCTTGGCCATCTCGACCGGGTCGCCCGCGTCCCGCAGGTTCTGGAAGTTGACGCCCTTGACGACCCGGCCGCCGTCGACGTCGAGGCAGGGGATGACCCGGACCGCGAGGGTCATGAGCCCACCGCCCCTCGGTACGCCTCCAGTTCGACCTCGACCAGGATGCGCGGGTCCACGAAGCCCGTCACGACGACCATGGTCGTGGCCGGGCGCACGGCGTCGAAGACCTCCTTGTGGGCCCGGCCCACGGCGTCGACGTCCCGCGGATGGGTCAGGTACATCCTGCTGCGCACCACCGACTCGGGTCCGAGCCCGAACGCGGCGATCGCCTCCAGGGCGTTGGCGAACGCGACCTTCGCCTGCTCGTACGGGTCGCCCTCCCCGTACAGCACCGGTCCCTTGAAGGAGGTCGTGCCGCCGACCACCACGCGGTCGCCCGCCGCCACGGCGCGCGCGAAGCCGAAGCCGTCCTCCCAGGGGCTCCCGCTCTGCACGCGCTCCACGTCCTTGGACGTCATGACGACACCGCCTCCAATGCCTCTTCCAGGGTGAACGCCTTCGCGTACAGCGCCTTTCCGACGATCGAGCCCTCGACGCCCAGGGGCACGAGGTCGGCGATGGCCCGGAGGTCGTCGAGCGAGGAGACGCCGCCGGAGGCCACCACCGGGCGGTCGGTGACCGCGCACACGTTCCTCAGCAGCTCCAGGTTGGGGCCCTGGAGCGTGCCGTCCTTGGCGATGTCGGTGACGACGTACCGGGAGCAGCCCTCCTTGTCGAGGCGGGCCAGCGTCTCGTACAGGTCGCCGCCGTCACGGGTCCAGCCGCGCCCGCGCAGGGTGGTGCCCCGCACGTCGAGACCGACCGCGATCCGGTCGCCGTGCTCGGCGATGACCCTGGCGACCCACTCGGGGCTCTCCAGGGCGGCCGTGCCGAGGTTGACGCGTGTGCAGCCGGTGGCGAGCGCGGCGGCCAGCGTGTCGTCGTCCCGGATGCCGCCGGACAGCTCCACCTTGATGTCCATCGCCGAGGTGACCTCGGCGATCAGCGCGCGGTTGTCGCCGGTGCCGAACGCGGCGTCCAGGTCGACCAGGTGCAGCCACTCGGCGCCCGACCGCTGCCAGGCGAGGGCCGCCTCGAGCGGGGAGCCGTACGAGGTCTCCGTGCCGGACTCGCCGTGCACGAGCCGGACGGCCTGGCCGTCGCGGACGTCGACGGCGGGGAGGAGTTCGAGCTTCGCCATGGTCTACAGGGTTCCGATCCAGTTGGTGAGCAGCTGCGCTCCGGCGTCGCCGGACTTCTCGGGGTGGAACTGCGTGGCCCACAGGGCGCCGTTCTCCACGGCCGCCACGAACGGCTCGCCGTGGACCGCCCAGGTCACCCTGGGCGCGTGCAGCAGCGGGTTGTGGGTCTCCAGGTGCCAGTCGTGGACGGCGTAGGAGTGCACGAAGTAGAAGCGCGCGTCCGGGTCCAGGCCGGCGAACAGCTCCGAGTCCGCCGGCGCCTCGACGGTGTTCCAGCCCATGTGGGGGACGATGTCGGCCTTCAGCGGCTCGACCGTGCCGGGCCACTCGTCCAGGCCGTCGGCCTCGACGCCGTGCTCGATGCCGCGTGCGAACAGGATCTGCATGCCCACGCAGATGCCCATCACGGGGCGCCCGCCGGACAGCCGGCGGTCGA
The DNA here is from genome assembly GCF_040650555.1 of Streptomyces sp. NPDC048664. Taxonomy (NCBI): domain Bacteria; kingdom Bacillati; phylum Actinomycetota; class Actinomycetes; order Kitasatosporales; family Streptomycetaceae; genus Streptomyces; species Streptomyces sp. NPDC048664. Next base: position 8,355 of record NZ_JBEZHK010000022.1, read on the forward strand.
TGATCCAGTCCCCGCGGGCCTCCTTCAGCCCCCGCATGCAGGCGGCGAAGGCGCCGACGCCCGGCACCAGCAGCCCGTCGGCGTTCATCGCCGTGTCGAAGTCCCGGGTGATCTCCACGTCGGCACCCGCGCGGGCGAGGGCGCGCTCGGCGGAGCGGACGTTGCCGAAGCCGTAGTCGAAGACGACGACGCGCTTGGCGGCCGACAGGCTCAATTCCACACCTCCAGTCGCAGGACGCCGGAGACGAGGCACATCGCCGCGCCGATCGACAGCAGCACGATCAGGCTCTTCGGCATCTGCTGCTTGGCGAAGGAGATGATCCCGCCGACCAGGAAGAGGCCGACGACGATCAGCACGGTGGACAGTCCGTTCATGGTTTACAGCGCGCCCTTCGTGGACGGGAGGATGCCCGCGGCGCGCGGGTCGCGTTCGCTCGCGTAGCGCAGAGCCCGCGCGAGAGCCTTGAACTGGCACTCCACGATGTGGTGCGCGTTGCGGCCGTACGGCACGTGCACGTGGAGGGCGATCTGTGCCTGCGCCACGAAGGACTCCAGTATGTGCCGGGTCATCGTGGTGTCGTACTCGCCGATCATCGGCGCCATCTTCTCGGGCTCGGTGTGCACGAGGTAGGGGCGGCCCGACAGGTCGACGGTGACCTGGGCGAGCGACTCGTCCAGCGGCACGGTGCAGTTGCCGAAGCGGTAGATGCCCACCTTGTCGCCGAGCGCCTGCTTGAAGGCGGCGCCGAGCGCGAGGGCCGTGTCCTCGATGGTGTGGTGGGAGTCGATGTGCAGATCGCCGTCGGTCTTCACCGTCAGGTCGAACAGACCGTGCCGGCCGAGCTGGTCGAGCATGTGGTCGTAGAAGCCGACGCCGGTCGCGATGTCGGTCTTGCCGGTGCCGTCGAGATCGATCTCGACCAGGACCGAGGTCTCCTTGGTGATGCGCTCCACGCGCCCTGTGCGGCTCATACGCTCCGCTCCTTCTTCAGTTCACGTACCGCGTCGAGGAACGCGTCGTTCTCCTGCGGGGTCCCGGCGCTGACGCGCAGCCATCCCGGGACGCCGTTGTCCCGGACCAGGACGCCCCGGTCGAGGATCCTGCGCCAGGCCTCGTGGGTGTCGGGGAACCGGCCGAACTGCACGAAGTTCGCGTCGGACTCGACGACGTCGTAGCCCGCCGCACGCAGTTCGGCGACCAGGCGGTCCCGTTCGGACTTCAGCTGCTCCACGTACTTCAGCAGCGTGTCGGTGTGCTCCAAGGCGGCCAGCGCGGTCGCCTGGGTGACCGCCGAGAGGTGGTACGGCAGCCGTACGAGCTGGACGGCGTCCACGACCGCCGGGTGGGCGGCGAGATAGCCGAGGCGCAGTCCGGCCGCCCCGAACGCCTTGGACATGGTCCGCGAGACGACGAGATTCGGCCGACCTTCGAGCAGCGGAAGCAGGGAGTCGCCGTGGCTGAACTCGATGTACGCCTCGTCCACGACGACCATCGACGGCTTGGCCCGCTGCGCGGCGTCGTGGAGGGCGAGGACGGTGGCGGCGGGGACCGCGTTGCCCGTGGGGTTGTTGGGGGTCGTGACGAAGACGACGTCGGGGCGGTGCTCGGCGATGGCCTTCTCGGCGGCGGCGAGGTCGATGGTGAAGTCCTCGCCGCGCGGGCCCGAGATCCATCCGGTGCCGGTGCCGCGGGCGATCAACGCGTGCATCGAGTACGACGGTTCGAAGCCGATCGCGGTACGGCCCGGCCCGCCGAAGGTCTGGAGCAGCTGCTGGATGACCTCGTTGGAGCCGTTGGCCGCCCAGACGTTCTCGGCGCCGACCCGGTGCCCCGCGGTCCTGGTCAGGTACTCGGCGAGCCTGGTGCGCAGTTCGACCGCGTCCCGGTCCGGGTAGCGGTTGAGGCCGCGGGCCGCCTCCCGCACCCGCTCGGCGATCCGCTCGACCAGCGGTTCGGGCAGCGGGTAGGGGTTCTCGTTGGTGTTCAGCCGTACGGGCACGTCCAGTTGCGGGGCGCCATAGGGGGACTTGCCGCGCAGTTCGTCCCGTACGGGGAGATCGTCGATGCCGGTCACTTGCTCTGGGGAACCTTCCAGCCGAACCTCGCCTTGACCGCGGCGCCGTGCGCCGGCAGGTCCTCCGCCTCGGCGAGCGTCACCACGTGGTGCGCGACCTCGGCCAGCGCGTCCCTCGTGTAGTCCACGATGTGGATGCCGCGCAGGAACGACTGGACGGACAGCCCCGAGGAGTGGCAGGCGCAGCCGCCGGTCGGCAGCACGTGGTTGGAGCCGGCCGCGTAGTCGCCCAGCGAGACCGGGGCCCAGGGGCCGACGAAGACCGCGCCCGCGTTGCGCACCCGCCCGGCGACCGCGGCGGCGTCGGCCGTCTGGATCTCCAGGTGCTCGGCGCCGTACGCGTCGACCACCCTGAGTCCCTCCTCCACGCCGTCGACCAGCACGATCGCGGACTGCCTGCCCGCCAGGGCCGGGCGGATCCGGTCGTCGACGTGCTTGGTGGCCGCGACCTGCACCTGAAGCTCCTTGTCCACCGCGTCGGCGAGGTCCGTGGAGTCGGTGACCAGGACGGCGGCGGCCAGCGGGTCGTGCTCCGCCTGGCTGATCAGGTCCGAGGCCACGTGCGCCGCGTCGGCGCCCGCGTCCGCGAGGATCGCGATCTCGGTGGGGCCGGCCTCGGTGTCGATGCCGATCTTCCCGGTGAAGTAGCGCTTGGCCGCGGCGACCCAGATGTTGCCGGGGCCGGTGACCATGTTCGCGGGCGGGCAGGACTCGGTGCCGTGGGCGAACATCGCGACCGCGGTCGCGCCGCCGGCCGCGTACACCTCGTCCACGCCCAGCAGGGCGCAGGCGGCGAGGATCGTGGGGTGCGGCAGGCCGTCGAACTCCGCCTGCGGCGGTGACGCGAGGGCGATGGACTCGACGCCCGCCTCCTGCGCCGGGACCACGTTCATGATCACGGAGGAGGGGTAGACCGAGCGGCCGCCCGGCGCGTACAGCCCGACGCGCTCCACCGGTACCCACTTCTCGGTGACCGAGCCGCCGGGCACGACCTGGGTGGTGTGCGCGGTGCGGCGCTGGGCGCGGTGGACCAGGCGGGCGCGGCGGATGGACTCCTCCAGCGCGGCGCGCACCTCCGGGTCGAGCTCGCCGAGCGCCTTGTCGAGGGCCTCGGTGGGGACGCGGACGGATTTCAGCCGTACGCCGTCGAACTTCTCCGCGAAGTCGATCAGTGCCGCGTCGCCACGATGATGCACGGCCTCGCAGATCGGACGCACCTTCTCCAGGGCGGCCGAGACGTCGAAGTCGGCTCGGGGCAGCAGGTCACGCAGGGCGGGGCCCTCGGGGAGGGCGTCGCCGCGCAGATCGATTCGGGAGATCACAGGGCCAATTCTCGCAGATGGCCTCGTCGCGCTGGACAGCCGTATCAATGGCTGATACAACGCGTCTCCCCGCCGCCTGGGGGCGCACCCCGCCCCACCACCACGAGGACCGGCCTGAGCGGGGGTGCTTTCCCCGCGGGGGGCGGGCGTGTCGCGGCCCCCTGAGGCATGGGCCCGCCGTCCCCACTCGCGCAGTTCCCCGCGCCCCTGGGTCAGGCCCGTGATCGACCGCGGGTCCGTCGTGGCCGCTCGCGCAGTTCCCCGCGCCCCTGGGCTGCGACGCTCCGCGCGCAGATCAGACGCGACGGGCCGTCCGCGCGCCCTGGGGGCGTGGGGAACTGCGCGAGATCGCCCCACGGACCCGCACCCGAGCACGCACCTGATCAGGGGGCGCGGGGAACTGCGCGAAAACCCACACGCACCCGCACCCGAGCACGCACCCGATCAAGGGGCGCGGGGAACTGCGCGAGATCCCGTGGCCGCCGGCAGGCCGTGGCTGGATCGGGTGGGGCCGGTGGGGGTGGGCCCTGGCCGGAAGCCATGGCTGATATCGGCCCCGGAAGATCACCTTCACCAATAGCGTTCGGCCTGTCACCCAGCGGGCATGAACGGTCGTACGAAACCCGCGGGGAGAAACGGGGAGAAAGGAACGTGCCGTGACCCAAGGTGCCGGCCTGCGTACCGGGGACCTGCCGGACGACCTGACCGCCGCCGAGGCCGGCATGTGGCAGGCCTTCCGCAACGGCAGCGAGTACGACCTGCGCGTCGCGGACGCCGCCGTGGACGACCCGCACGGCGGCCACCCCTGGGGCCCCGAGCGCAGCGTCCGGGCACGGATCGTGGCCTGGCTGCTCCTGGACGGGCCCCCCGCCCTCGCGGGCCGGGTCGCCTCCCTGAAGCTGACCGGTGTCCAGATCACGGACACCCTCGACCTCTCCGGCGGCACGATCGAGCCGTACCTGGAGTTGAAGGGCTGCCGGTTCGAGAAGGAGATCCTGTTCCCGGAGGCCCGCTTCACGACCGTGCGCATGGTGGACTGCGCGGTCCCGCGCCTGGAGGCGGCGCGGGTGCACACCGAGGGCGACCTCCATCTGCCACGCTGCCGCTTCCACAACGGCGTACGGCTCACCGACGCCCACATCGGCACCGACCTGCTGCTCAACCAGGCGGTCGTCTACCGGGACCGGCGCGGTCTGTCGATCACCGCGGACGGGCTGCACGTGGGCCAGGACCTCCAGGCCGAGATGCTGGAGTCGCACGGCGAGCTCACCCTGCGCAGCGCCACCGTGGGCGTCTCGCTGAGCCTGCGCGGGGCCCGGCTCGCCAACCCGTACGGCAGGCTGGCGCTCAACGCCCCCCAGCTGACCGTGGAGCGCACCCTGTATCTGACCCCGGCGGGCCTGGCCAATCCCCTGCAGACCAGCGGCACCACCCCGGCGCGCGGGACGCGGGTGCAGCGCTTCGAGTGCCGGGGCGGGGTCCGGCTGGACGACGGGCGGTTCGGGGACGCGGTGGACCTGGAGGCGGCCCGCTTCGTCCTGGACGACGACCACGAGGTGTCGCTGCGCCGGGTCCAGGCGCCGGAGCTGCGCTTCCTGAGCGAGCAGCCCGAGCGCGGCACGGTGGTCCTCTCGGGCGCGCGGATCGTGACCCTGATCGACCGCTGGACGAGCTGGCCGGGCCTCGGCCGCCTGCAGATGGGCGGCTTCGCCTACGAGTACCTCGTCCCGCACGACGCGTTCCCGCTCGCCCGGCGCCTGCTGTGGGTGGCCGCGGCGACCGCCGAGTACAAGCCGGAGCCCTACGAGCGGCTCGCGGCGGTGCTGCGCAACTCCGGGGAGGACGCGGACGCCCGCGAGGTGCTGCTGGCCAAGCAGCGCCGACGCCGCGAGACGCTGCCGGTCGCGGCCAAGGTGTGGGGCTACGCACAGGACTGGACGGTCGCCTACGGCTACCGGCCCGGCCGTGCCGCGGTGTGGATGGCCGTCCTGTGGGCGGCGGCCTCCCTCGCCTTCTCCCACGCCGACCATCCACCGGTCGACAAGGGTCAGCATCCGGCCTGGAACCCCTCCTTGTTCGCCCTCGATCTGCTGCTGCCGGTCATCGACCTCGGGCAGGTGGGCCAGTGGCAGCTCAGCGGCGCCTGGCAGTGGCTGTCGACCGTGGTGATCCTGCTGGGATGGATCCTGGCGACGACGGTCGCGGCGGGGGCGACCCGGCTCCTGCGCCGGAGCTGAGGAGCCTTCCTTTGCGGAGCCTTGACCACCTCGGGCACAACCAACCACGGATTGCACCGTGCCTCTAGCGCGGCCCCGACCTGCGGCTTTTCAATGGTCAGCACCATGGCAACGCTTCGCGCGCTCGTCCTGCGGACACGGACGGCCCGTCACTCCCCCCACCTCTCCCCCGGACTGCCGGCGGACGAGGACGTACTGCTCGACGCCCCCGACGAACGCCTGGCGCCCGCGCTGGTGGCGGCGGCCCACGGCGACCACGGCCCGGCGGCCGGGCTGCTCGCCGCCACCCGGGACGCGGCCGAGTGGGAGGAGCGCGACCGATACCTGACCCGGCTCGCCGCCTTCGCCCGCTCGCGCGACGAGTGGCTGCGCACCTGGTGCGCCACCGACCCGGACGATCCGGACGCCCTGCTGCTGAGGGCGGAACTGGCGCTGACCCGCGCCTGGGGCTCGCCGGCCCGCACCGAACTGCTCGGCCGGATGACTCCCCTGATCGTGGCGGCCACCGGGGTCGATCCACGCGATCCGGTGCCGTGGCGGCTGGCGCTGGACCACGCGCGCGGCTCCGGCGCCGGCCACCGGGACTTCGAGCGGCTGTGGGGCGAGGCGGTGAGCCGCTCCCCGCACCACTACGGGTGCCATGTGGCGGCCCTGCGCTACCTCGCCTCCCGGTGGACCGGCTCGTACGGCGCGTGTCTCGACTTCGCCGAGACGGCCGCGCAGGACGCGCGGCGGGACTCCCTGGTGCAGGCGCTGCCGCTGCGCGCCGCCTTCTCGTGCCTGGAGGCGGACGGCGGGGCGTCGGTGGCCGGTGCCCGACTGCACGCGGCGGCGGACCGGGCCATCGGCCTGTCGGCGCGGTACGCGGTGGGGGACCCGTGGCCCGCGGAGGTCCGCAACCTCCTCGCCCATGTCCTGGCCGCCCTGGAGCGCTGGGAGGACGCGCTGACCCAACTGCGCATGACCGGCCCGTACGCCACCTCCTTCCCCTGGGACCGGGAGCGGGGCCGGGATCGGGAGCGCTCCGGGCGGGATCCGCTGGGGGCGTTCCTGGAGCTGAGGGCGCGCGTGGCCGCGGCGGCGCGACCGGCTCCCGCGGTCCGTGAGGCACGCTCGTTCCTTTCCTTTGGTGGGCGCACCGGACACGTCGCCCGGTTCGACCATTAGGCTTTCTGGTCGTGACCACCGTCCGGCTTCCGCTCTTCCCGCTGAACTCAGTACTGTTCCCGGGACTCGTCCTCCCGCTGAACGTATTCGAGGAGCGCTATCGCGCCATGATGCGCGAGCTCCTGAAGACCTCCGAGGACGAACCGCGCCGCTTCGCCGTCGTCGCGATCCGCGACGGCCACGAGGTGGCTCCCAGCGCGCCCGGCATGCCCGACCCGACGGCCCTGCCCGACCAGGGGCCCGCTGCGGGATTCGGCACCGACCCGGCCACGGCGTTCCACTCCGTGGGCTGCGTCGCGGACGCGGCGACGATCCGGGAGCGGGCCGACGGCACGTTCGAGGTGCTCGCGACCGGCACCACCCGGGTCCGGGTGCTGTCGGTGGACACCTCGGGGCCGTACATGACGGCGGAGCTGGAGGAGCTGCCCGAGGAGCCGGGCGACGAGGCGGGCGCGCTCGCCGAGGGCGTGCTGCGGGCGTTCCGCCAGTACCAGAAGCGTCTGGCGGGCGCGCGGGAGAGGTCCCTGTCCTCGGGCACCGAACTGCCGGACGAACCGTCGGTGGTCTCCTATCTGGTGGCCGCGGCGGCGATGCTGGACACACCGACCAAGCAGCGGCTGCTCCAGGCCCCGGACACCGCCTCACGGCTGCGCGACGAGCTGAAACTGCTGCGCGCGGAGACGGCGATCATCCGTAGTCTGCCCTCGTTGCCGGCCGCGGACCTGACCCGCAGTCCGACGAGCCTGAACTGACGCACGACCTCGGGGGAGCAGCCGGGATGGCGAAGAAGCCGAAGAAGCAGCAGGGCGGTACTCCGGCCACGGTCGCGCTGACGGCGGCGGGGGTGGCGTTCACGGTCCACGCCTACGACCACGACCCCTCCCACCCCTCCTACGGCGAGGAGGCGGCCGAGGCGATGGGCGTCCCGCCGGACCGGGTCTTCAAGACGCTGGTGGCGGACGTGGACGGCGCGCTGGTGGTCGGGGTGGTTCCGGTGGCCGGCACGCTGGACCTGAAGGCCCTGGCGACGGCGGTGGGCGGCAAGCGGGCCGCGATGGCGGACCCCGCGCAGGCGGAGCGCACCACCGGGTACGTGCTCGGCGGCATCTCGCCGGTGGGCCAGCGCAAGCGGCTGCGCACGGTTCTGGACGCCTCGGCGAAGGACCACGCAACGATCTGCGTGTCGGCGGGCCGCCGGGGCCTCGAGGTGGAACTGGCACCCGGCGATCTGGCGGACGTCACGGGCGCCGCGTTCGCGCCGATCGTCCGCCGATAAGGCGCCGGCCGCGCCGGCGCGCACCGCACCGGTCGACGTATCCGCCGTTCTGGGTTACCACGGAGGTATGTCGAAAAGGACACGCAAGCGCAAGTGGCGCATGAAGAAGGGCCACGCGAACCACGGCCACAGGCCCGCGTGACCACGTCCCTGGGCCTTTCGTCCGGGTCGGACAGGACCGCGGAGCGGGCCTTCGCCGGACGGGAGGCCCCCGCACGCCGGGCTCCGGGGCCCGGCGCCGGTCAGGCCGTCGGCGGCGGGGTCGGCTGCTGCCCGTAGGCGTTGTCGTACGGGTCGGGGTCGCGGGGGCCGAACAGGGCCGTCAGGCCCAGGTGCACCAGCAGCGCGGACACCGGCCAGGCCAGCAGCGCCCCCTTGGTGCCCAGCTTCAGCGGCGCGGGGAAGGTGACCCCCTTGCCGACCGCCTTGGCGTGCGCGATCACGTCCTTCTCGGGGCCCAGCCAGACGCCCAGGCGCCAGGCGAGCAGCGAGGCGAGCAGTCCGCCCAGGGCGAGCCCCACCACCAGCGGGACTCCGCCCTTCCTGCGCGCCAGGAACACGGCCACCGCGCTGACCACGCCGAAGCCGACCGCGAGGAGGGTGAAGGTCCCGTCCACACCGATCGCCTGCTCGCCCTCGGTGTCCTTCAGATAGACGACCCAGTTCTTGTCGACCAGCTCACCCACCAGCGGGACGTGCGGGGTCAGCCAGGCCCACAGCAGCCCGAGCAGGGCTCCGGCGACGATGCCGGCCACGGTGATCACCGCGGCGTCCCGCAGCTCGGTCTTCAGGCCGGGTCCGTCCGCGGCGTAGGCGGACGTCGCCCCGTGCGGCCCGGGTCCGGCCTCCGCGGGCGCGGAGCGCCACACGTCCTGGGCGGAATCCGGGGACTGTTCGTGCGGCGGCGGGGGCGGAGTCAACGGAGCGGTCACCTTCACATCCTGCCAGGCGAGTCTGTCAGCGGCGTCACCGGACGGCCGCACGGCGGTACGCCCAGGTGGCCAGGGCGAGCGAGGCCACGCCGACGGCTGCGCACACGCCCAGGTCCCCGAGGACCGCCGTCCAGTCCGGGTGCCCGTCGAAGGTCCGGGCGAACGCCTGGACCCCGTACGTGGACGGCAGCAGATCCCGGACGAAGCGGATGATCTCCGGCATCCGGTGCGGGGGCAGCACGCCCAACAGCAGCGCGGCTGACATGCCCAGTTGACCCAGCAGGGTGGCCAGCTCGGGCCGGGGCGCGAGCAGTCCGAGCGCGGCGCCCAGTCCCGCGAGCGCGGCCCCGGCGAGCGGGATCACCGCGGCCAGCACCCACAGATGGGCCATCGGCAGCCCGAACAGGAAGCATCCGAAGGCCGCGGTCGCCAGGGTCCCGGGCACGGTGAAGGAGGCGTACGCCCCGGCCGCCCCGAGCACCACGGCGGCGGCCGGCACCGGCAGCGTGGCGTAGTGGTCGAGTCCGCCGCTGTCGCGCAGCCGTCCGAAGTACTGGGCGAGCAGGTTGAGTCCGACGAAGGCCACCACCAGCACGGAGGACCCCGCGACCACGAACCGCGCGTCGCTCCCGCCGGCCACGACCCCCCGCATCATGATCATGATGCCGATGGACTGGAAGGTGGCCACGAACAGCAGCGGGATCCGCGCCACCCGCGCCCGGGACATCTGCGCCCGGTACACGGCGACGAGCGACGGCCACAGCCGCGCCCGGGGGCCGAGAGCGTCCTCGTCCTGGACCTGGCGGTCCGCCGCCGCCCCGGCATGGGGCAGAACCTCGGCGGGTACGGCACTCACGTCGCGCTGCTCCTCTTCGTCACTGCCCCCGTGCCGGCCCCCGCGCGGGGGCTGTGCGCGGGCCTCATGCCTTCACCAGCCCGTCGGTGCTGCCGCCGAGCGCGAGGTAGACGTCCTCCAGGCTGGGGGTGGCGAGGGTGAAGTCGTCCAGGGCGGCGAACGCGGCACCGCCGGTCACGGTGGCGACGGCCGCCCGCGCCTCCTCCGGCGCCATCCGCAGGGACCACCGCCGCCCCGACTCGACGGCCCGCTCGCGCAGCGCGGCCACCTCGGGCACCTGGAGCGGCGCCTGCTCGCGCCACACCAGCTCGACCCGGACCTCCCCCGCGACCCGGGCCTTGAGGCCTGCCGGGGTGTCGCAGGCGATGATCCGCCCCTGGTCGAGCACGGCGACCCGGTCCAGCACGGTCTCGGCCTCGATGACGTTGTGGGTGACCAGCAGCACGGTCGCGCCGTGCCGGGCCCGGCGCCGGTCCACGGCGGCCCACACGGCCCGTCGTGCGAGGGGGTCCATCGCGGTCGTGGGCTCGTCCAGCACCAGCAGCGGGCGCTCCCCCATCAGCGCGGCGGCGAAGCAGGCGAGGCGGCGCTGACCGCCGGAGAGCTTCTTGAGCGGCCGCGCGGCGAGCGGGGTGAGACCGAGCTCCTCCAGGAGGTCGTCCCGCTCCGCCCGGGCCCGCCGCGGATCGAGGCCGCGCAGTCGCCCGGTCGTCTCGGCGGCGAGCGAGACGGTCAGCTCGTCGAGGGCGGTGGACTCCTGGCCGAGGTAGGCGAGGATGCGCGCGGCCCGTTCGGGATGGCGCACGATGTCGTGGCCGAGGATCTCGACGCGGCCGCGGTCGGGCCGCATCAGCCCGGTCAGCTGCCGTACGAGGGTGGACTTCCCGGCGCCGTTCGGGCCGAGCAGGCCGAAGATCTCTCCGCGCCGGATGTCCAGGTGGACGTCGTCGGTGGCCCGCACCTCGGGTGTGCCGGGAGCACCGCGCCGGCCGCGTACCGCCGGATAGGTCTTCGTCAGCCCGCGCACGGCGCACACGACATCGCCGTCGGCGTCCTGCCGGCCTGCCAGTGCGGTGCCCGTATTCACAAGGGACGAGGGTACGGGGTGTCGTCGACCGGGGGGTGCGGGGGGCCGCCCGGGCCGGAGCGCGGGGCTCCGGCTCACTCCCCCGCGGGCGCGTGCTCGGCGGCCGTGCGCTGGTCGATCTCGCGCCAGAATCCCGCCCGGATCGCGTACCGGTCGTGTTCGTCGATCTGGTCGTCCTTGTGGGCGAGCAGCCCGAACCGCGCCGCGTAGCGCAGCAGCTCCCCGTCGATGCGGTGCGGCACCCGCGGATACATGCCCGACAGCTTCTGCACCAGGTTCTGGTCGCCGAGCCGCTCGATCCAGCGCCGCGCGAACACCTGTCCGACCTCGTAGGGGTCACCGCCGACCGTGGTGATGTCCTCCTCCCGGTCGGCCCAGCGCTGCTCCGCGGAGGTCAGTTGCGCCAGGGTGGGCAGGGAGGCGGCCTCCGGTGTCTCGGCCGCGACGGGCCGGTCCACCCAGCCTTTGTCGGAGGACCAGCGCAGGGTCGCGCCCGCCGGCTGGTGGGGATGATGGACGCCGGGTGCCCGCAGCGCCGCCAGGTCCTTCGGCGTGGGGACGCCCTTGGCGGCGGGGACGCGCTCCTGGGTGCCGTTGTGCGCGGCGCCGGCCGGGGCGTGCTCCGGTTCCGGGGCGGGCCGCTCGGCGGCGGCGGTGAGCCCGGCCTCGGGCAGCGGCGCGGACAGGATCGCCGCGATCTCCGGGCGCGGCACGGGCGGGGGCGCGCAGACCCCGCCCAGCTCCTTGGGCCGTACCGCCTTGGTGATCCAGGCCCGGTCCAGGACGCGCCGCTCGTCCGCCTCGGCGACGAGGTCCTCGGACTGGTTGTAGTCGCCGTCCGCGGCCTGCACGGCCCACAGGTGCACGGCGACCCCGTGCTCCTTCGCGGCCATCATGCCCGGCAGCAGATCCCCGTCACCGGTGACGAGCACGACGTCCGAGCAGGCGCGGTTGCGGGCCAGCTCGGTCAGCTCCGCGTGCATCGCGGCGTCGACGCCCTTCTGCGCCCAGCGGCCGTCGCTGCGGGTCAGCGCGCCCAGGCGCACGGTGACCCGGGGCATCACCCGCAGCCTGCGGTGCTCCGGCTGGGGTACGCGGTCGGGGGCGCCGTCGAACCAGTAGATGCGCAGCAGCGGGCGCTCGGTGTCCGACTCGGCGCGTTCGCGCAGTCCCTGGATGAGGGCGGCGTGGTCGACGGTGATCCGGGACCGGGAGGACTCCCCGGCGATGAGGCTGGCGGCAGCCCCGAGCAGATACCCGGCGTCCACCAGGACGATGCAGCGGTCCACACGATCCACCCTCTTTCCGGGAGGTTTGCTTCGGGCTTCCTTCGAGTCTGCCCGACGGCGAAGAGGTTAACGGCCCGAACTCGATCTTCGGCGTGGCGGAGTTCGGCACGGCGCATCGACCACCCTTATTACGCACGGTAATTGCACGACATGCGCTCTTTGTCAGCCTATGTGAATCTGGTGCCGACCCTGGCCCACTCGATCCCCTTTAGGAGGGTGTCACCATGGCCAAGAACAAGAACCGCAAGCAGGCAGGCTCGCACAGTCGCTCCCCTCAGTCGGAGCAGGCCCAGGAGCGCACGCAGCGGCCCGCCGCGGAAGCGCACCAGTCGCCCATCGCGCAGGTGCAGGGCAGCACCGCCGATGCCGCTCGTAGGCAGCAGAAGCGGTTCGGCCACAACTGAGGCCGGTGCCAGGGTTCTTGAAGCCCGTCAGGACCCTCCGGGGTCCCGGTACACACGCAGGGGCGCACCCGCTTCGGGTGCGCCCCTGGCGCGGTCAGCCGGTGAGGCAGGCGGGGCCGAGCAGGACCTTCAGGTCGCCGTAGAGCGCGGGGTCGGGTTTCACCCGGTGCCGGTCCAGGCGCAGGACGGTGGTCTTGCGGGGGCCCAGGAGCTTGATGCGGACCTCGCTGTCGCCCTTGTGATGGCTGAGGATCTCACCGAGGCGGCTGATCATGGGCGGCGTCACCTTGAGCGCGGGGATGGTGAGGACCACGGGGGCGTTGGTGCCCGCGTTGGACAGGTCCGGGACCATCAGCTCCATCGCGACCAGTCGGGGCACGTCCTCGCGCTTGTCGAGTCGACCCTTGACGAACACCACGGCGTCCTCGACGAGTTGGGTGGACACCAGCTGGTAGGTCGCCGGGAAGAACATGCACTCGATGGAGCCCGCGAGGTCCTCGACCGTGGCGATGGCCCAGGCGTTGCCCTGCTTGGTCATCTTGCGCTGGAGACCCGAGATGATGCCGCCGATGGTGACCACCGCGCCGTCCGCGTGCTCGCCCCCGGTGAGCTGGGCGATGCCCGCGTCCGCCTTGTCGGACAGCACATGCTCCAGGCCGAAGAGCGGATGATCGGAGACATACAGACCGAGCATCTCCCGCTCCTGGGCGAGAAGATAGGTCTTGTCCCACTCCTCGTCGGTGAACTGCACGTCGAGCCCGAAGCCGGGCTCGCTGCTCTCCTGCTCGCCCATCCCACCGAAGAGGTCGAACTGCCCCTCGGCCTCCTTGCGCTTGACCGCGACCACGTTGTCGATCATCGGCTCGTACTGGGCGGTCAGCCCCTTGCGGGTGTGCCCCATGGTGTCGAAGGCGCCCGCCTTGATGAGCGACTCCGTGGTGCGCTTGTTGCACGCGACCGCCTCGACCTTGTCGAGGTAGTCGGGGAAGGAGGCGTACTTGCCCTTGGCCTTGCGGCTCCTGATGATCGACTCGACCACGTTGGTGCCGACGTTGCGCACGGCCTCGAGGCCGAAGAGGATCACGTCGTCGCCCTGGGCGGCGAAGTTGTGCACCGACTCGTTGACGTCCGGCGGGAGCACCTTGATGCCCATGCGCCGGCACTCGTTCAGGTAGACGGCCGACTTGTCCTTGTCGTCCTTGACCGAGGTGAGCAGTCCGGCCATGTACTCGGCGGGGTAGTTCGCCTTCAGGTAGGCCGTCCAGTAGGAGACCAGGCCGTACGCCGCGGAGTGGGCCTTGTTGAACGCGTAGCCGGCGAAGGGGACCAGCACGTCCCACAGGGCCTGGATGGCCTCGTCGCTGAAGCCCTTCTTCCGGGCGCCCTCCTGGAACAGGACGAAGTTCTTCGCCAGCTCCTCGGGCTTCTTCTTGCCCATCACCCGGCGCAGGATGTCGGCCTCGCCGAGCGAGTAGCCCGCGATGATCTGGGCCGCCTTCTGCACCTGCTCCTGGTAGACGATCAGGCCGTAGGTGACCGAGAGGACCTCTTCGAGGGGCTCCTCCAGCTCCTTGTGGATCGGGGTGATCTGCTGGAGGCCGTTCTTGCGCAGCGCGTAGTTCGTGTGCGAGTCCATGCCCATGGGGCCCGGACGGTAGAGCGCCGAGACGGCTGAGATGTCCTCGAAGTTGTCCGGCTTCATCAGGCGCAGCAGGGAGCGCATGGGGCCGCCGTCGAACTGGAAGACGCCGAGGGTCTCGCCGCGCTGGAGGAGCTCGAAGGTCTTGACGTCGTCGAGCGGGAGGCTCAGGAGATCGATGTCGATCCCCTTGTTGGACTGCACCATCTTGACGGCGTCGTCCATGATCGTCAGGTTGCGCAGGCCGAGGAAGTCCATCTTCAGCAGGCCGAGCGACTCGCAGCTCGGGTAGTCCCACTGCGTGATGGTCACACCGTCGGTGTGCCGGACCCAGACGGGGACGTGCTCGGTGATGGTCTCGCTGGACATGATCACGCCGGCGGCGTGCACACCCATCTGCCGCACCAGGCCCTCCACGCCTTTGGCGGTGTCGATCACCTTCTTCACGTCCGGCTCGTTCTCGTACATCCCCCGGATCTCGGCCGCCTCGCCGTACCGCGGGTGCGAGGGGTCGGTGATGCCGTTGAGATCGATGCCCTTGCCGAGGACGTCGGCGGGCATCGCCTTGGTGAGGCGGTCGCCCATCGCGTACGGGTAGCCCAACACGCGCGCGGAGTCCTTGATCGCGTTCTTGGCCTTGATCTTGCCGTAGGTGCCGATCATGGCGACCTTGTCGGCGCCGTACTTCTCCGTCACGTACCGGATGACCTCGACGCGCCTGCGCTCGTCGAAGTCGATGTCGACGTCGGGCATCGAGATGCGCTCGGGGTTGAGGAACCGCTCGAAGATCAGGCCGTGCGGGATCGGGTCGAGGTCGGTGATGCCCAGGGCGTAGGCGACGATCGAACCGGCCGCGGAGCCTCGGCCGGGGCCCACCGCGATGCCGTTGTTCTTGGCCCACATGATGAAGTCGGCGACCACGAGGAAGTAGCCCGGGAAGCCCATCGAGATGATGACGTCCATCTCGTAGTCGGCCTGCTTCTGGCGGTCATCGGGGACACCGGTCGGGAAGCGGCGGTCCATGCCGCGCCGGACCTCCTCCTTGAACCAGGTGACCTCGGTGTAGCCCTCGGGGATGTCGAACTTGGGCATGAGGTCCCGCTTCTCGAACATGCCCGTGGTGTCGACCTGCTCGGCGACCAGGAGCGTGTTGCGGCAGCCCTCCTGCCAGGCGTCCGAGGAGTCGATGGCGTACATCTCGTCCGTGGACTTCAGGTAGTAGCCGGTGCCGTCGAACTTGAAGCGGTCGGGGTCGGAGAGGTTCTTGCCGGTCTGGATGCACAGCAGGGCGTCATGGGCGCCCGCCTCGTGCGCGTACGTGTAGTGCGAGTCGTTGGTGACCAGCGGCGGGATGCCGAGCTTCCTGCCGATCTCCAGCAGTCCGTCGCGGACCCGGCGCTCGATCTCGATGCCGTGGTCCATCAGCTCCAGGAAGTAGCGGCCCTTGCCGAAGATGTCCTGGTAGTCGGCGGCGGCCTTCAGCGCCTCGTCGAAGTGGCCCAGGCGCAGCCGGGTCTGCACCTCGCCGGAGGGGCAGCCGGTCGACGCGATCAGCCCCTCGGACCACTGGGAGATGGTCTCCTTGTCCATGCGGGGCCACTTCTGCAGCCAGCCCTCGGCGTACGCGTCGGAGGACAGCCGGAAGACGTTGTGCAGCCCCGTCGCGTTCGCCGCCCAGATCGTCTTGTGGGTGTAGCCGCCCGAACCGGACACGTCGTCCCGCTTCTGGTGCGGCTGGCCCCACTGGATCTTGCGCTTGTTGCGCCGGGACTCCGGGGCCACATAGGCCTCGATGCCGATGATCGGGGTGACTCCGGCATTCTTCGCTGAGTGGAAGAAGTCGTACGCGCCGTGCAGGTTGCCGTGGTCGGACATCGCGATATGGGTCATGCCCATCTCGTTGCACGCGTTGAACATGTCCTTCAGCCGCGCGGCACCGTCCAGCAGGGAGTACTGGGTGTGGACGTGCAGGTGCGTGAACGGCGTCTTCGACACGGCTTCGGCCTCCAGGGGTGGGCTGCGGGCGGTCCGGCGGACAGCGTCGAATTCTATGCCGGACCACTGACACCCCGGGGCCCGCGTCCCGTACCTTCATCCGGGCGTGCGACCCGTGTCCGCGTACGAGTGCCCTGGGCACTCCCGCGTACCGTCGTGCGTTGGAGTCTCCTGGAACCCTCCGGACGGGTTCCGCCGGATTCCGCCCGATCCCCCTGAAAGAGGTCGGGGCACCCCGTCCCGCACCCGCACATCACGCACCACCTGCACCTGGAGGCACCCAGCGATGTCGGTCCCGCAGCTCAGCGCCGAGAGGCGCGGCGAGGAGATCCTCGCCGTCTTCGACACCGCCTTCGGCGAACTGCTCGCCGCCGACCCGGCCGCGTTCCGCGTGAAGTTCCGCAAGATGGCGGCCTCCGCCTTCGCGTTCTACCGGGGCACGGCGTGCCTCTTCTACCACGACCTGGACTCCGAGAAGCGCGGCGGACCCTACCTGGACGACCGCACCTCGCGCGTGTGGATCCACGGCGACCTGCACGCGGAGAACTTCGGCACGTACATGGACTCCACGGGCCGCCTGATCTTCAACGTCAACGACTTCGACGAGGCGTACGTCGGCCCCTTCACCTGGGACCTGAAGCGCTTCGCCGCGTCCGTGGCGCTGATCGGCTACGCGAAGGCCCTGAGCGACGCGCAGATCACCGAGCTGGTCACGGTCTACGCGGAGTCCTACCGCGAGCGCGTCCACGCCCTGGCGACCGGCGCCAAGAGCGACGAGGTGCCGCCCTTCACCCTGGACACCGCCCAGGGCCCGCTGCTCGACGCGCTGCGCGACGCCCGCTCCCTCACCCGCTTCGAGCTGCTGGACTCGATGACCGAGATCCGCGACTTCGAGCGCCGCTTCGCGCCGGGCGGCGGCTCCATCGAGCTGGACGCGGCCACCCGCTACAAGGTGCTCGCGGCGTTCGACGGCTATCTGGAGACCCTCCCGGAGTCGTCCCTGGACCGCCCGGACTCCTACCGGGTCAAGGACGTCGTCGGCCGCCGGGGCATCGGCATCGGCTCGGCCGGCCTCCCGTCGTACAACATCCTCCTGGAGGGCAACAGCGACGCCCTGGAGAACGACGTGGTGATCTACATCAAGCAGGCCCAGACCCCGGCCGTCTCCCGGCACATCACCGACCCGGCGATCAGCGGCTACTTCCAGCACGAGGGCCACCGCACGGTGATCTCCCAGCGCGCCCTGCAGGCGCACGCCGACCCGTGGCTCGGCTGGACCGAGCTCGACGGGGCGGGCCAGCTCGTCGCCGAGGTGTCGCCGTACGCGGTGGACCTGGACTGGAGCGACATCGACGACGCGGAGGAGATCGCGGCGGTGGTCGCCGACCTCGGCCGCGCCACGGCCGCGATGCACGCGGCGGCGGACGACCAGTCCGGGGAGTCCCTGGTGCCCTTCTCCACGGAGCGGGCCATCGACGCGGCGATCGCCGCCGACGAGGCGGGCTTCGCGGGAGTGCTGGTGGACTTCGCGCACGCGTACGGCGCGCGTGCCCGCGCCGACCACCAGATCTTCGTGGACCTGTTCCGCAACGGCCGGATCCCGGGCCTGTAGAAGGCTCGTAAGGCCCCCTCTTAGGGGGGCCTTACGGGAACGCATGCGACACTTTCCCCGCTATGGACATATCCGGGACCCCGCTCAGAGCCGTACGCGCGGCGCTGTTCACGGCAGTGGTCGTGACGCTCAGCGCCGCGTCGCACGTGCTGCTGTCCGAGGTCCCGCTGCCGCTGGGGACGGTGGCCGCGATCGCCGCCGCCGTCTTCGCCGCCGCCTACGCGCTGGCCGGCCGTGAGCGCGGCTTCGCGAGGATCGCCGCCGCGCTGATCCCGCTGGAGCTGGCCGCCGACACGGTGTTCACCACCGGCCAGCACACCTGCTACGGCAGCGCGGGCGGTCCCGTGACAGGGCCGCTGCGCTCGGTCGGCTGGGACCTGCTGTGCAGCGGCGACGCCGTGGGCACCTCGCTGCCCGGCGTGGCCGGCAGCGGAGGCGACCGGCTCGCCGCCCTCCTGGCCGCGCACGCCGATCCGGCCACCGCGTGGCTGCTGCTCGCCGCGCATGTGAGCGTGGGGCTCCTCGCCGCCGCCTGGCTGCGGCGCGGCGAGCGGGCCCTGGCCCAGTCGCTGCGCGCGATGGCCGCGGCCACGTTCCGGCCGCTGCTGTTCGCGGTGGGCGTCCTGGGCGCGGTGGCCACCCGTCTGACCCCGGTGCGCCGCGGCCCGCGCCGGACCCGGCGCGTCGCCTCCATGCGCGCGCGTCTTCTCACGCACTCCCTGGGGCGGCGGGGCCCCCCGCGGCCGCTCGCCCTCGTCGCCTAGGCCGACCCGGCCGCGGGCGTTCGAGGCGCGGCCGTCCGTCCACGGGCGCCCGCGAGCACTCCGAGCACCGCAAGCCCCCCGTACGTATCCCGCGTACACCGTGTACGCGCGCCCCAGGGAGAACACCACATGAGCCAGCGGAACAGCCAGGCCGCGAAGACCGCCGCCCGTGAGCGGCTGCGTCAGGAACGCGAGCGGCAGGCCAAGCGCGACAAGGCGAAGCGGCAGGTCGTCGTCGCCGTCTCGGTCGTCGGCGTCCTCGCCGTGGTCGGCGGCATCAGCTACGCCGTCATCCAGAACAACAAGCCCAGCGGCTGGGCCGCCGAGAAGAGCGCGAAGGTCGTCGCGCCGGCGAACACGACCGGCGCGAACGGCACCACGGTCGTCATAGGCAAGGCGAGCGCCAAGAAGACCCTCAAGGTCTACGAGGACCCCCGCTGCCCCGCGTGCGCCGCGTTCGAGCAGACCGTGGGCTCGACCGTGCGCAAGGACGTCGACAGCGGAAAGTACAAGCTCCAGTACATCGGCGGCACGTTCCTCGACGGCGACCAGATGCAGAACGGCACGATCGGCAGCAACGGAGTGGGCTCCAAGAACGCGTTGAGCGCCATGGGCGCCGCGCTCGACGTCAGCCCGCAGGCCTTCCTGGACTACAAGTCGGCGCTGTACTCGACGAAGTGGCACCCGGACGAGACGGTCGACACGTTCAAGGACGACAGCTACCTCATCAAGGTCGCCGACACCGTCCCCGCCCTGAAGAACAACGCCAAGTTCGACGCCGCCGTGAAGAAGGGCACGTACGACGCGTGGGCCGTGGCCATGTCCAAGACCTGGGCCACCAACAAGGACGGCATCACGGGCACCCCGGGCTTCGTCATGGACGGCAAGAAGCTCACCACCGACGGCAAGCAGCCGCCCATGTCGGTGGCGGACTTCGACCGGGTCGTGGGCGCGGCGCTCAAGGCGTGACCCTCGGCCGGCGGCGCCCGGAGCGGCCGGGCGCCGTAGCCGAGTCGTGAAGAGCGGGCGAACATTCGGTGTTCGCCCGCTCTTTCGAGTACCGATCAGTAACCTGATCGTCCGTGACCAGTCGAAACCGATCCTCCGAGAGCGCGGGCGGCCTCTCCCCGCGCCGCCGCACGGTCGTCAAGGCCGCTGCGGCCACCGCCGTCCTCGGCGTGCCCCTCGCGGCCGCTCTTCCGGCCCGTGCCGCCGAGGCCCCCGCCTTCCTGCACGGCGTCGCCTCCGGCGACCCCCTGCCCGACGGCATCCTGCTGTGGACCCGGGTGACGCCCACCGCCGCGGCGACACCCGGCTCCGGGCTCGGCCCGGCGACCGAGGTGAGCTGGGTCCTCGCCCGGGACAAGGGGCTCACCGATGTCGTCTCCCGTGGCACCGTGACCGCGACCGCGGCCTCGGACCACACCGTCAAGGCGGACGTCCGGGGCCTGCAGCCGGCCACGGACTACTGGTTCCGCTTCTCCGCCGGCGGCACCGACTCCCCCGTCGCCCGCACCCGCACGGCCCCGGCCGCCGACGCCTCCGTGTCCGGACTGCGCTTCGGCGTCGTCACCTGCGCCAACTGGGAGGCGGGCTACTTCTCCGCCTACCGCCACCTGGCCGCCCGCGGCGACCTGGACGCCTGGCTGCACCTGGGCGACTACATCTACGAGTACAAGAGCGGCGAGTACGGGACGCGCGGCAAGGTCGTCCGCCCGCACGCCCCGGCGAACGAGATCATCACCCTCACCG
Source organism: Streptomyces sp. NPDC048664 (assembly GCF_040650555.1). Lineage (NCBI taxonomy): Bacteria > Bacillati > Actinomycetota > Actinomycetes > Kitasatosporales > Streptomycetaceae > Streptomyces > Streptomyces sp. NPDC048664. The sequence goes on from NZ_JBEZHK010000022.1 coordinate 28,762, forward strand.
ACTACCGCGTCCGGCACGGCCGCTACAAGACGGACGCGGACCTGCAGGCCCTGCACCACAAGGCCCCGGTCATCGCGATCTGGGACGACCACGAGTTCGCCGACAACGCCTGGTCGGGCGGCGCCGTCAACCACACGGAGGGCGCCGAGGGAACCTGGACGGCCCGCCAGGCCGCCGCGAAGCAGGCGTACTTCGAGTGGATGCCGGTCCGCCCGGCGATCGAGGGCACCACCTACCGCCGGCTGCGCTTCGGCAAGCTGGCCGACCTCTCGCTCCTGGACCTGCGGTCCTTCCGCTCCCAGCAGGTCTCCGGCACCAGCGGTTCGGTCGACGACCCCAACCGCACGATCACGGGCCGCGCGCAGCTCGACTGGCTGAAGGCCAACCTGAAGGCGTCCGACACCACCTGGCGCCTCGTCGGCAACTCGGTGATGATCGCACCCTTCGTCGTCGGCTCGCTCACCGCCGACCTGTTCAAGCCGCTGGCCAAGCTGCTGGGTCTGCCGCAGGACGGCCTCGCGGTCAACACCGACCAGTGGGACGGCTACACGGACGACCGCCGTGAGCTCCTCTCCCATCTGCGGGACAACGCGATCCGCAACACGGTCTTCCTCACCGGCGACATCCACATGTCCTGGGCCAACGACGTGCCCTACGACGCCGGCACCTACCCGGTGTCCGCCTCGGCGGCCACCGAGTTCGTGATCACCTCGATGACCTCGGACAACCTCGACGACATCGTCAAGGTGCCCGAGGGCATGGTCTCCGTGGTGGCCTCGCCGCTGATACAGGCGGCCAACCGGCACGTCCACTGGGTGGACACCGACCGGCACGGCTACGGCGTGCTCGACATCACCGCCGAGCGGGCGCAGATGGACTACTACGTCCTGTCCGACCGCACCAGGGTGGACGCCACCTCGTCCTGGGAGCGTTCCTACCGCACGCGCAGCGGCACCCAGAAGGTCGAGCGGACCTACGACCCCGTGTAGGCCCGCTCCACGGGGCTCGCGCCGGCGGCGCGAGCCCTACAGGCTGTCGAGGAAGCCGAGTGCCACCCGCCAGGTGGCCTCGGCCGCCTCCTCGTCGTAGTCCGGCAGCTCCGGGTCGGTGTACAGGTGGCCTGCCCCCGTGTAGCGGTAGACCTCCACGTCCGCGCCCGCCTGCCGCATCCGCAGATACCAGGCGCTCAGCCAGTCGTCCGTCTCGAACGGGTCCGGCTCGGCGACATGCAGCTGGACGGGCAGCTCGTCCGCCGACGCGCTCGGCGCGATGTCGGAGGTGCCGTGCAGCAGCAGGAGCCCGCGGGCCTTGCTGTCGCCCAGGGCCAGCGTCTGCGCGGTGGCGGCACCCAGGGAGAACCCCGCGTACACGAGCCCTCGCTCCGAGTACGGCGCGGCGGCCAGGACCGCCCGCTTCAGCAGCTCCTCCTTGCCGATCTCCTCCTTGAAGGCCATGCCCTCCTCGGCCGTGTCGAAGGTGCGGCCGTCGTACAGGTCGGGGGTCCACACCTCGTGTCCGGCGCCGCGGAGCCGGTCGGCGGCCGCGTGGACGGCGGGCCGCAGCCCGTACGTCGAGTGGAAGAGCATGATGTTCATGAGGCCATGGTGCCAGCCGGCGCCGGCAACGCCGTGATCAGCGTCTTCGCGAGGTGGAGATAGGTCACAGGTTCATGATGGCTCTGGCCGGTTACGTTCGAAGGATGGAGAACGTACTGCGCCCGGTCATCGTCGTCGGCGGCTCGGTCGTGCTCACGCTGCTCGTCGGGTGGGCCACGGACGTGCTGCTGCGCAAGGCGAACGGCCGGCACCCCGAGACGCCGCTGTGGGACCTTCTGCGCCGCGGCCGAGTCCCCTACCAGCTGGTGATCTGCGCGGCCCTGCTCAGAGGCTCCTACGCCGAGGCGCAGCTCCTGGAGGCCCACAGGACCGGTGTGGGGCGCACCCTGACGCTGGTCCTGATCGGTGCCGCCGCCTGGCTGGTGATCCGTATCGCCTCGGCGATCGTCGAGACGTCCTACAGCCGCTACGCCCGCGTCCACCACGACGCGGCCCGGGTGCGCCGGGTACGCACCCAGGTGACGCTGATCATGCGGGTGGTGGCGGCGGTCGTCGGGGTGGTGGCGTCGGCCTCCATGCTGCTGACGTTCCCGGAGATGCGGGCGGCCGGCGCCTCCCTGCTGGCCTCGGCCGGCATCCTCGGCATAGTCGCCGGTGTCGCCGCGCAGTCCACGCTCGCCAACCTGTTCGCGGGGCTCCAGATCGCCTTCGGCGACATGGTGCGCATCGGCGACACGGTCGTGGTGGACGGGGAGTGGGGCACCGTCGACGAGATCACGCTGACGTTCCTGACGGTACGGACCTGGGACGAGCGCCGGATCACCATGCCGGTGTCGTACTTCACCTCGAAGCCGTTCGAGAACTGGTCGCGCGGCGGCGCCCAGATGACCGGCATCGTCTTCTTCCACCTCGACCACTCGGCCCCGGTGGAGGCGATGCGCACCAAGCTGCGCGACCTGCTGCGCGAGTGCCCTGCCTGGGACGGCCGGGACTACGCGCTCGCGGTCACCGACTCCACGCCCAACACCATGCAGGTGAGGGCGCTGGTGACGGCGAAGGACTCCAACGACATCTGGACGGTGCGGGTCACGGTCCGCGAGCGGATGATCCGCTGGCTGAGCGAGGAGCACCCCTACGCGCTGCCGCGGGTCAACACGGCGGAGGCGGTGCTGTCCCCGGGAAGCAGGAGCAACGGGCACGGCAACGGCACCCCGCTCCGCAAGGCGTTCGAGCAGCCGCGGACGGGCCGGGGCTGACCGCCTCGGCCGGGCGGGTCCGCGGACCCGCCCGGCCGAGTGGCGTCGTGCCACCGTCCCGCCCTCAGTGGCCGCGCTCGGCCCCGCCGTTGACCTGGATCACCTGCGCGGTGACATGGCCGGCTCCGGGCGACGCCAGCCAGTGCAGGGTCTGGGCGACGTCACCCGGGGTCCCGGCCCGCCCGGTCGACGTCTCCGCGATGCGCAGCTCGCGCCGCGCCTGCTCCATGGGGCCGCCGAAGAACTCGGTGTCCTCGATGTAGCCGGGCGCGACCACGTTCACCGTGACACCGCGCGGGCCCAGCTCCCGGGCCAGATCGAAGGCGTAGGGATGCAGGGCGGCCTTGGCCCCGGCGTACGCGCCGCTGCCGGAGCCCCGGTAGGCGGCGATCGAGCTGAGGAACAGCACCCGGCCGCCGGGGCAGGCGAGCCGCTCCCGCAGCGCCTCCGTCAGCAGGACCGCCGTCAGGGTGTTGAGCCGGACGTTGACGGTCCAGGTGTGCGCGACGGCCTCCAGCGGGTCCTCGGGGGCCGTGGCGGGCTCCAGAGCACCGTTTCCGCCGGCGTTGTTGACCAGCACGTCCACGGTGCCGAGTTCGGCCGCCACGAACTCCGCGACCCCGCGCACCGCGCCCGGATCGGCGAGGTCGGCCGCGTGGGTGAGGGCGCCCGGCACCGCCGCCCTCTCCAGCACGTCCGCTCGGCGTCCCAGGAGCAGCACTCGGTCCCCCTCCGCGGCGAAGGCCCGCGCGGCCGCGAGCCCGATCCCCGTACCACCGCCACTGATCACCACGTTGCGCGTCATGATCCCCACCGTACAAAGAGCCGGCGCGGGTGAGCGGACGTCAGCGCAGACTGCGCACGTCGAGGTGGCGCAGCACCCGGTCGACGACCTCCGGATCGGTGCCCGGCTCACTGCGTGCCGCCAGCACCTCGTGCCGTGCCGCACTGAGCATCTCGCCCTGGATCCGGCGCAGCCGCTTCAGCCGCTCGGCGCGCCGCTCGAACGCCTCGCGCCGTTCCTCGTCGCCGAGGTCGGGACTGATCCGCACCCCGATGTCCGAGGCGCCGCGCGCCAGCTGCTCGGCCAGTTCCTCCGGCAGCTCCTCGACCTCCTCGATCTCCTTCAGCCGCCGCTTCGCCGCCTTGGCGGCGCGGATCCCCAGCTCCCGCTCGAACGCCCTGCCGATCTCCGCGTCGGCCCGCACCCCCAGCCGCTTCACCAGCCAGGGCAGGGTGAGTCCCTGGAGCACGAGCGTCGCCATGATCACTCCGAAGGCGATGAAGACGATCTCGTCCCGGTCGGGGAACGGCGACCCGTCGTCCGTCTTCAGCGGGATGGCGAGGACCAGGGCCACCGAGGCCACGCCGCGCATGCCGGACCACCACATCACGACGGTCTCCCGCCATGACGTCGGGATCTCCTCGTCGTAGTCCCGCAGGGCGTGCAGCCGCTTGGTGAGCCAGGTCGCGGGCAGGAGGTACACCAGGCGCACGAGCACGACGACGGCCACGATCGCGGCGGCCCAGCCGAGCATCTCGCGCCAGCGGCCCGCCGCCGTGCCGATCGCCTGGTGCAGCTCCAGACCGATCAGGCCGAAGGCGACACCGGTGACCAGGGTGTCGACCACGTCCCAGAACGTGTGCCCGGCCAGCCGCACCAGCACGTCGTCGGGGTCCTTGGCGTACTCCGCCAGGTACAGCGCGGTGACGAGCACGGCGAGCACGCCCGAGCCGTGGGCCTCCTCCGCGAGGACGTACGACACGTACGGCACCAGCAGGGTGAGGCCCACCTGGAGGGTCGCGTCGCCGAGCAGGCTCAGCAGCCGGTTGGAGATCCAGCCCAGACCGAGCCCGACGACCAGGGCGACGACCGCGGACAGCGCCAGTTCCAGCAGGGCCCGCGGCGCCGAGAACGTGCCGCCGACCACGGCGGCGATGGCGACGTGGTAGAGCACGATGGCCGTGACGTCGTTGAACAGGCCCTCGCCCTCCAGGATGGACACCAGCCGGCGGGGCAGTCCGAGCTGTCCCGCGACGGCGGTCGCCGCGACCGGGTCGGGCGGGGCCACCAGGGCGCCGAGCGCGACCGCCGCCGCGACCGGCAGGCCGGGCACCACCGCGTGGGCCACGGCGGCCACGCACACGGTGGTGATGAACACCAGCGCGACCGCGAGCAGGAAGATCGGCCGCTTGTTGGCGGTGAACTGCCGCCAGGAGGTACGGCGCACCGCCGCGTACAGCAGGGGTGGCAGCAGTCCGGGCAGGATCAGCCCGGGCGGGATGTCGACGTTCGGCACGAAGTCGAGCAGGGCCAGACCGATGCCGCCCAGGGTCATCAGCACCGGCGCCGGAAGCCCCAGCCGATCCCCGACGGGGACGCTCACCACGGCCCCGAGCAGCAGGAGGAGCAACAGGGCCAACTGATCCACGGCAGCGCTCCGAGAAGATCGACGTGCTTCGAGCAGACCCCCAGCCTGCCATGCCCCCGGCGGCGCGGGCCCGGCGCCTTACGGGCGCAGGGTGCGCCGCATCGCCCGGTGGGGTATTCCGGCGTCCGGGAACAGGGGCCCGTACACCTCGTATCCGAGACGTTCGTAGAACCCCAGCGCGTGGGTCTGGGCGTGCAGGTCGACCGCCGTCAGCCCGCGGGCGCGCGCGGCGTCCTCGATCGCCCGCACCAGGGCCGCGCCGACCCCGAGGCCCCGTGCCTCCCGCGTCACCGCGAGCCGGCCCAGGGAGCCGACGAGCGGGTCGCCGCCGGTCCTCTCGGCCGCCTGCTCGCCCATGAGCAGGCGCCCGGTGCCGAGCGGCACACCGTCCGACCGGACCGCCAGCACGTGCACGGCCGTGGCGTCCCAGGCGTCGTACTCGATGTCCTCGGGGACGCCCTGCTCGCGGACGAAGACCTCCTTGCGCACCGCGAAGCACGCCTCGAGGTCGGCCGGGTCCTCGGCGATCCGCACCGTGGGTCCGGCGGGGCCGGCGCTCACGCCCAGCTCTCCTCGCGCACCGTGTCCAGGGCCTTCTGGAGGTCGGCGGGGTAGTCGCTGGCGAACTCCGCCCACCGCCCGTCCCCGGGGTGCTCGAAGCCGAGGCGGACGGCGTGCAGCCACTGGCGGGTGAGGCCGAGGCGCTTGGCGATGGTCGGGTCCGCGCCGTACGTCAGGTCACCGACGCAGGGGTGGCGGTGGGCCGCCATGTGGACGCGGATCTGGTGGGTGCGCCCGGTCTCCAGCTTGACGTCGAGCAGGGAGGCCGAACGGAACGCCTCGATCAGGTCGTAGTGCGTCACGGAGGGCTTGCCCTCGGCGGTGACGGCCCACTTGTAGTCGTGGTTCGGGTGGCGGCCGATGGGCGCGTCGATGGTGCCGCTGGTCGGGTCGGGGTGGCCCTGGACCAGGGTGTGGTAGCGCTTGTCGACCGTGCGCTCCTTGAACTGGCGCTTGAGCGAGGTGTACGCGTGCTCCGACTTGGCCACCACCATCAGCCCGGAGGTGCCCACGTCGAGCCGGTGCACGATGCCCTGCCGCTCGGAGGCGCCGGAGGTCGAGATGCGGTACCCGGCGGCGGCGAGACCGCCGATCACGGTCGGGCCGCTCCAGCCGGGCGACGGATGCGCGGCGACGCCGACGGGCTTGACGATCACCACCACGTCGTCGTCGTCATGGACGATCTCCATGCCCTCGACCGGCTCCGCGACCACCTGCACCGGGGCCGGAGCCTGCGGCATCTCGACCTCCAGCCAGGCACCGCCGCGCACCCGCTCGGACTTGCCGACCACCGTGCCGTCCACCTGCACCTTGCCCGCCGCGGCCAGCTCTGCCGCCTTCGTGCGGGAGAAGCCGAACATGCGGGAGATGGCGGCGTCGACGCGCTCGCCCTCCAGACCGTCGGGCACGGGCAGGGTACGGATCTCGGGAAGGGTGCTCACCCGTCGAGTATGCCGGACGGGTGGGACGACGCCGCACGTGAGCCCCGTGAGCGCCTTGCGGGACCTCGCCGCGCGGCTCAGTCCTTGTGGACGGTGCCGTCCGGGTCCAGGCCCCGGAAGGACAGCAGGACGATCAGGATCCCGCCGCAGACGATCGCCGAGTCGGCGAGGTTGAAGACGGCGAAGCCCTTGGGCGCCACGAAGTCGACGACCGCGCCCTCGAAGACGCCCGGGGAGCGGAAGATCCGGTCGGTGAGGTTGCCCAGGGCGCCGCCGAGCAGCAGACCGAGCGCGATGGCCCAGGGCAGGCTGTAGAGCTTGCGGGCGAGCCGGGCGATCACCACGATCACGACGGCCGCGATCACCGTGAAGATCACGGTGAAGGCCTCGCCGAAGCCGAAGGCCGCACCGGGGTTGCGGATCGCCTCCAGCTTCAGCCAGTCCCCGATGAGCTCCACCGGCGCGTGGTGCTCCAGCTTGGCCACCACGATCAGCTTGCTGACCAGGTCCAGGGCGTACGCGAGGGCGGCGACCGTGAACAGCACCGCGATCCGGCGCCTGCCCCGGGAGGCCTCGGTGGTGCCGGACTCCGCCGGCGCGCGGGTGCCCTCGCCCGGGGACCGGCCCTCGGACTGCTCAGGCCCGGTCCCCGACGCGTCTGGGATGTCCGGCGTACCGATGATGCGCTCCGCCTCTGCCACGTGAGTCCCTCAACCTAGATGCCTGACTGAGGACGAGAGTACGACACCCTCAGTGGCGCTCCTGCTTCTGCTTGCACTCCACGCACAGGGTGGCACGGGGGAACGCCTGCATACGGGCCTTTCCGATGGGCTTGCCGCAGCTCTCGCACAGTCCGTAGGTGCTGGTGTCCAGGCGGTCCAGGGCGCGTTGGGTCTGGTCGAGCATCTCCTGGGCGTTGGCGGCGAGCGCCAGCTCGTGCTCGCGCGTGATGTTCTTGGTGCCGGTGTCGGCCTGGTCGTCGCCGGCGCCGTCGCCCGAGTCGCGCATCAGGCCGACCAGCGCCTGCTCGGAGGCGTCGATCTCACCGCGCAGGCGCAGCGCCTCGGACTCCAGCTCCGCGCGCGCCTGTGTCACCTCCTCGGGGGTCCACGGGTCCTCGCCGGGGCGCACCGCCAGTTCGCCGGGCTGGGACCCGACGGTCCTCGTCGGGTCCTTCGTCGCCGTGGCCGTGCCAGGGGTCTTCTTCGCAACCACCGTCGTGGCTCCCGTCTGCTTCGCGGCCCTTCTCGCGCCCGCCTTCTTGGCCGTGCTCTTCTTGGCCGCACCGTGTGTGGGGGTGCTTCTCGTGGTCCCGCCCCGGGGGGCGTGGTCCTCGGGGGCGGTGACCTCGGCCGCCGCCTTCTCGACTGCCGCCTTCCTCTCGGCCGGCGCCTTCCTGGCCGACGTCCTCCTCGCCGGCGCCTTCTTGGCCGCCACCTCCTTGAACGCCGCCTTCTTGGCCGCGGTCCTCTTGGCTTCCGCCTTCTTACCCAGCGCCGCCTCCGCCGCCACCTTCTGAGCCGCCGACTTTCCGCCGGCCACCGCCTTCGCGGCCGCCCTGGCGCCCACGGCCTCCTCCCCGGCCACCACCTTCCGGGCTCCCGCCGCCCTGTCAGCCGCGACCTCCTCCACGGCCGAAGCCTTCCGTGCCGCCGCCTTGCCGGCCGCAGCCTCCTCCGTGGCCGCCGTCTTCCGGGCTGCCGTCTTCCGGGCTGCCGCCCTGCCGGCCGTGGCCTCCTCCATGGACGTCTTCTCGGGTGGCGCCGTCCCGGGCGGCGTGCTGTTGTCGGGCGCCTGTTCGGGCGCCGCCCTCGTGCCGGTCCCGGCGGGCGTCCTCTCGCTCGCCGTCCCGCGGGCACGCGGCTTCCGGGGCTTCTCGGCGGCGGCAGCCTCGGGGACGACGGCGGCCTTCCTGCCGGACGCCGACTGCTGTACGGCGGTCTTCTTCGCCACCATGGCCGCGGCCCCTTCACACCTTGTGATCCCTGCGCGTGAATCGGTGCTGGGACGATAAATCGACTTCCGGCCCGCGGCAACGGGGCACGCCCGCGATGCGCACGCCACGCGCGTGCCCTGCCGCGAGCCCCCCTGCGTTGTGCCCAGCTCTCCGCCTAGTGAACCCGCCCCGTCCGAGGCACCGGAATCCGCACGCCCGCGTCACGCCGTTCGAGCCACTCCCGGCCGCCGGACCCCGCCCCGGACCCGGCCCCCTTCCGACGCGGGACCCGGGCGGGGAAATACGGTCGGCCGCTGTCCGTGGGGCGCCGTACACTGGGCGGAGCGAACAGCGTGGATGGGGACGAGTAGCGCCGTACGCAGCCGAGAGCGACCTGGGGACGGTGGAAGCCCAGGGGCGAGCGCGACGCGAAGATCACCCCTGAGCCGCCGGAAGAACGCTTCGGACCCCGGAGCCAGTAGAACCGGCATCGCGACCCCAATGAGGGGGTTCACCGGCGCCACACCGTGCCGGGGGGCCAAGGAGGGTGGTACCGCGGGAGCGCGCCGCACACGGCGTGCGGGGACACGAAGGCAGTCCCCGGTTCTCGTCCCTCCGACGGAAGGCAGCACATCCGCCGGAGGAAGACCGATGACGCAGTATCGCCAGGTGCCCGCCCAGGTCGACCTGCCCGCGCTGGAGCACGCGGTGCTCGACTTCTGGCGCGAGCAGAAGATCTTCGCCAAGACCCTGGAGCAGTCCGAGGGCCGCCCCGAGTGGGTGTTCTACGAAGGCCCGCCCACCGCCAACGGCATGCCGGGCGCCCACCACATCGAAGCCCGGGTCTTCAAGGACGTCTTCCCGCGCTTTCGCACCATGCGCGGCTACCACGTGGGCCGCAAGGCCGGTTGGGACTGCCACGGCCTGCCCGTGGAGCTGGCGGTCGAGAAGGAGCTCGGCTTCAACGGCAAGAAGGACATCGAGGCGTACGGCATCGCCGCCTTCAACGCCAGGTGCCGCGACTCCGTGCTGCGCCACACCGACGCCTTCTCCGAGCTGACCACCCGCATGGGCTACTGGGTCGACCTCGACGACGCGTACGTCACGATGGCCCCCGAGTACATCGAGTCGGTGTGGTGGTCCCTCAAGGAGATCTTCGCCAAGGGGCTGCTGGTCCAGGACCACCGCGTCGCCCCCTGGTGCCCCCGCTGCGGCACGGGCCTGTCGGACCACGAGCTGGCGCAGGGCTACGAGACGGTCGTCGACCCCTCGGTCTACGTCCGCTTCCCGCTCACCTCCGGCCCGCTGGCGGGCGAGGCCGCGCTGCTGGTGTGGACGACCACCCCGTGGACCCTGGTCTCCAACACCGCCGTCGCCGCCCACCCCGAGGTCGCCTACGTCGTCGCGACGAACGGCGAGGAGAAGGTCGTCGTCGCCGAGCCGCTGGTCGGCAAGGCGCTCGGCGAGGGCTGGGAGACCACCGGGCAGACGTTCACCGGCGCCGAGATGGAACGCTGGACCTACCAGCGCCCCTTCGAGCTCGTCGAGTTCCCGGCCGAGGCCCACTACGTGGTGAACGCGGAGTACGTCACCACCGAGGACGGCACGGGTCTGGTCCACCAGTCCCCCGCCTTCGGCGAGGACGACCTCAAGGTGTGCCGCGCCTACGGCCTGCCCGTGGTCAACCCGGTGCGCCCCGACGGCACCTTCGAGGAGGACGTCCCCCTGGTCGGCGGCGTCTTCTTCAAGAAGGCGGACGAGCGGCTCACCGAGGACCTCCAGCAGCGCGGCCTGCTCTTCAAGCACATCCCGTACGAGCACAGCTACCCGCACTGCTGGCGCTGCCACACCGCGCTGCTCTACTACGCGCAGCCGTCCTGGTACATCCGTACGACGGCGGTCAAGGACCGGCTGATCCAGGAGAACGAGCAGACCAACTGGTTCCCCGACACGGTCAAGCACGGCCGGTTCGGCGACTGGCTGAACAACAACATCGACTGGGCGCTCTCCCGCAACCGCTACTGGGGCACCCCGCTGCCGATCTGGCGCTGCGAGGACGACCACCTCACCGTCGTCGGCTCGCGCGCCGAGCTGAGCGAGCTGACCGGCACCGACCAGTCGCAGCTGGACCCGCACCGCCCGTTCATCGACGAGGTCACCTTCGGCTGCCCCGAGTGCGGCAGGACGGCCACGCGCGTGCCGGAGGTCATCGACGCCTGGTACGACTCGGGATCGATGCCGTTCGCGCAGTGGGGCTACCCGTACAAGAACAAGGAACTGTTCGAGTCCCGCTACCCGGCGCAGTTCATCTCCGAGGCCATCGACCAGACCCGCGGCTGGTTCTACACGCTGATGGCGGTCGGCACCCTGGTGTTCGACAAGTCGTCGTACGAGAACGTCGTGTGCCTCGGCCACATCCTGGCCGAGGACGGCCGCAAGATGTCCAAGCACCTGGGCAACATCCTGCAGCCGATCCCGCTCATGGACCAGCACGGCGCGGACGCGGTCCGCTGGTTCATGGCCGCGGGCGGCTCCCCGTGGGCGGCCCGCCGCGTCGGCCACGGCACCATCCAGGAGGTCGTCCGCAAGACGCTCCTGACGTACTGGAACACGGTCGCCTTCCAGGCCCTGTACGCCCGCACGTCGAACTGGGCGCCCAGCGAGGCGGACCCGGCCCCCGCCGACCGCCCGGTCCTGGACCGCTGGCTGCTGTCCGAGCTGCACGCGCTCACCGACCAGGTGACGCAGGCGCTGGAGGCGTACGACACCCAGCGCGCGGGCAAGCTGCTGTCGGCCTTCGTGGACGACCTGTCGAACTGGTACGTGCGCCGCTCGCGCCGCCGCTTCTGGGCGGCCGACAAGGCGGCCCTGCGCACCCTGCACGAGGTGCTGGAGACGGTCACGAAGCTGATGGCCCCGATCACCCCGTTCATCACCGAGCGGGTCTGGCAGGACCTGATCGTGCCGGTCACCCCGGGCGCGCCCGAGTCGGTGCACCTGGCGGGCTGGCCCGAGGCGGACCTGTCCGCGATCGACCCGGAGCTGTCGCGGCAGATGGTGCTGGTGCGCCGGCTCGTGGAGCTGGGCCGTGCCACGCGCGCCGAGTCGGGCGTCAAGACGCGCCAGCCGCTGTCGCGCGCCCTGGTCGCGGCGTCCGGCTTCGAGACACTGGATCGGGAGCTGCACGCGCAGATCACCGAGGAACTGAACGTCGAGGCCATCGCCTCCCTGTCCGAGGTGGGCGGCTCGCTGGTCGACACGACGGCCAAGGCCAACTTCCGCGCGCTCGGCAAGCGTTTCGGCAAGCGCGTCCAGGACGTGGCGAAGGCGGTCGCGAACGCCGACGCGGCGGCCCTGTCCCTCGCGCTGCGCGAGGGCACGGCCGCGGTGGAGGTCGACGGTGAGACGATCTCCCTCGCCCCCGACGAGGTGATCATCACCGAGACCCCGCGCGAGGGCTGGTCGGTCGCCTCCGACTCGGGTGCGACGGTCGCCCTCGACCTGGAGATCACCGAGGAGCTGCGGCAGGCGGGTCTCGCCCGTGACGCGATCCGGCTGATCCAGGAGGCCCGCAAGAACAGCGGCCTGGACGTCTCCGACCGCATCGCGCTGCGCTGGACCGCGACGGAGCCCGCGGTGGTCGCGGCCCTGGCGGAGCACTCCGGCCTGATCGCCGAGGAGGTCCTCGCCACGGACTTCGCCCAGGGCGAGCCGGACGGCGGCTACGGGGAGCCGTTCACCGACGAGGCACTCACCCTCACCTTCCGACTGCGCAAGGCGTAAGGGCCCACGCCCCGTCGCGGCACAGCCCGTGGCGGCGGCACCCGTCGAAGGCCCGGAGCCACCGGAAAAAATCCGGTGGGTCCGGGCCTTCGGCATGGCGTCCGTACGCACAGCCGCTCCCCGTACCGAACAGGTACAGCAGCGCAGGCGAACGCGCGTAGCAAAAGGGCGGGGCCCCGGACCGAAGTCCGGGGCCCCGCCCTGGTGGTGCTGTCGACTACGGCGCGACGACCGCCGTCAGTTGTCGTCCTCGTCGATGAGGAAACCGCGCATCGGCGACGGCGCCTGGCCCATCTGCGAGGGGCCCTGCGGACGCACCGGCGCCATCGGCTGGGTCATCGCCGGGGACATCTGCTGCTGACCGCCGTAGGACGGGGCCGACGGGGCGGGACCGCCACCCATCGTCTGGTTGCCGCCGTACGACGGGGCGCTCGCACCCGCGGGAGCCATCGACGGCGCCGACGGCGACGGCAGGGAAGCCGCGGCCGGGGTACGCGGCGGAGCCAGCGAGTCGTCGGCCTGGGTCTCCAGCTGGCGCAGCTGCGACTCCAGGTACGACTTCAGGCGGGTGCGGTACTCGCGCTCGAAGCCGCGCAGGTCCTCGACCTTGCGCTCCAGCGTGGCGCGGGCGGACTCCAGGGAGCCCATCGCGACGCGGTGCTTCTCCTGCGCGTCCCGCTCCAGGGCGTCGGCCTTGGCTCGGGCGTCACGCTCCAGACCCTCGGCGCGGCTGCGGGCCTCGCCGACGATCTTGTTGGCCTCGGAGCGGGCCTCGGCGATCGCCTGGTCGGCGGTCTGCTGGGCCAGCGAGAGGACGCGCGCGGCGCTGTCGCCACCGGGGCCGCCCTGTCCGGGCATGCCCGGACCGCCCATGGGGCCACCCATGGGACCGCCCATCGGGCCGCCCATCTGCTGCTGCTGCATCGGACCGGGACCCTGTCCCATGGGGCCCTGGCCCATCGGACCCTGCCCCATCGGACCCTGACCCATGGGGCCCTGGCCCATCGGGCCCTGACCCATCGAGCCCTGGCCCATCGGTCCCTGCCCCATCGGGCCGGGACCCTGCGGACCGCCCTGCCCGGCACTGGGACCGGCCGGCAGCTGCGGTGCACCGCTCGGCAGCTGGGGCGGACCACCCATGGGGCCACCCATCTGCTGCTGCGGCGGGCCCGATATGCCGGCGGGCACAGGAGCGCCGGGACCTCGCATGCCCTGCGGGGGCTCCTGCTGCTCCGGGGGCTTGCGCATGTTCTGCTGGTTCTGCGCGGCGGCACGAGTGGCGGCGGCCAGCTTGGCGCGCAGGTCCTCGTTCTCCCGCAGAAGACGGGTCAGTTCGGCTTCGACCTCGTCGAGGAAGGCATCGACCTCGTCCTCGTCATAGCCTTCTCGGAGGCGGACGGTCGTGAACTGCTTGTTCCGCACGTCCTCGGGGGTCAACGGCATCTCTTCACCTCAACGTAGTCATCGGCAGTCGGCAAGACCGTATCGTCCACATTCACCTCGCGAGGTTTCCCACGAGGTTGAGCAGGATGTAGACGATGATCATCAGGACGAAGAAGGACAGGTCGAGCGCCACGCCCCCGAGACGCAGCGGCGGGATGAACCGCCGCAGAAGCTTCAACGGTGGATCGGTGACAGTGTAGGTGGCCTCCAGAACGACCACCATCGCCTTGCCGGGTTGCCATGAGCGGGCGAACTGGAACACGTAGTCCATGACCAAACGGAAAAGCAGCACGACGAGGAAGCACATCAGCACGATGTAGACAACCTCCAGGAACACACCCATGATCCGTGCTTCCCTCTCCCCTGTTCCGCGCTCTCTCCGGTGGTGCTTCTCAGCTCTGGTTGAAGAACCCGCCCTCTGCGATGCGGGCCTTGTCCTCCGCCGTGACATCGACGTTAGCAGGCGACAACAGGAACACCTTCTGCGTCACCCGCTCGATGCTGCCGTGAAGACCAAACACCAAACCGGCCGCAAAGTCGACAAGTCGCTTCGCATCTGTGTCATCCATCTCAGTGAGGTTCATGATCACAGGTGTGCCCTCGCGGAAGTGTTCCCCGATGGTACGGGCCTCGTTGTACGTCCGGGGGTGAAGCGTGGTGATCCTGTACGGCTCTCGTTCGGACACGACCTTGGGCATGATCACCGGCGCGTTCTTCTCCAGGCTCTGGCGTTCTTGTGTGATGGATGACACGGGGGCGATACGCGCCGGCCGCCCGGATTCCGCGGGGAGCGAAGCGGGTTGGACCGCCGGGTCGCGCTGCGCCGGCGGCTGCACCATGCGTACCGATTCGTCCCTTTGAGGCTGAAGCGCTCCATGAGCCGCGTGGGACGGCTCGTGTCGTCTGTGGTCGCGCTCCGGCTCCGGGTCGAGTTCGGGCTCGAAGTCGTCGTCGGGGTCGAATCCCCTGCCGTCGTACCCATCGTCCTCCACGAGGCCGAGGTAGACCGCCATCTTGCGCATCGCGCCGGCCATGCTCTGAGTCCTCCGCTCTGTGGTGGATCGGGTGACGACTGCCAAGTGCCCGCGATCCACGTGGTCGTTATGCCGCCGATCGGCGGTAATGACCATATTTTCTGCTGTGGTCCGACTTCCTGGCGACGTTACCCGAGCCTGGGGCGGACTCCGAGTACCGCCGTACCGACGCGCACATGTGTCGCTCCGGCCGCCACGGCCTGTTCGAGGTCCGCGCTCATCCCTGCCGAAACCATGGTCGCAGCCGGATGGGCTCGGCGCAGGTCGGTCGACAAATCCATCAACCGCTCGAACGCCGCTTGTTGACGACCCTCGTACGCGCCGGCGAGCGGCGCGACGGTCATCAGGCCGTCCAGCCGCAGTCCCGGTGAGCCCGCGACCAGGTCGCCCAACTCTTCGACTCCTTCGGGTGCCACGCCCCCGCGCTCCCCCCGGCCGCCCGCGCCCGCGTCGAGCGCGACCTGGAGCAGGCACCCCACCTCGCGTCCGGCCCGCTCGGCTTCCCTCGAAAGGGCGGTCACGAGCCTGGAGCGGTCGACGGACTGCACGACATCGGCATAACCGACCACGGATCGCACCTTGTTGGTCTGCAACTGACCGACGAAATGCCACGCGAGGGGCAGATCCGAGCAGGCGGCCGCCTTGGGTGCCGCGTCCTGGTCACGGTTCTCGGCGACCGCCCGGACGCCGAGGCCCGACAGGATCCGGACGTCGTCGGCGGGGTAGGTCTTGGTGACCACGATGAGGGTCACCTCCTGACGCGCACGCCCGGCCGCCGCGCACGCGTCCGCGATCCGCTTCTCCACCACCGCGAGATTCGCGGCGATTTCATCCCTACGGTCCGTCATGCCCCATCAGTCCAGCCATACATAGCCGGCGAGCCGACCGGTGGTGCGGTCCCGGCGGTAGGAGAAGTGGTCGTCCGACTCCCGCGTGCACACCGGCGACCCGACCCGGTCGCGCACCCCGAGCCGGTCGAGCTGCGCGTGCACCCCGGCGGTCACGTCGACGGCGGGAGTGCCCCAGCTCGTCTCGGCGTGCGCCGCCGGCTCGACGGCGGCCACCTCGGCGCGCATCGCGTCGGGCACCTCGTAGCACCGGCCGCAGACCGCGGGCCCCGTGCGGGCCACGATCCGGGAGGGCTCGGCACCGAGGTCGACCATCGCGCGCACGGCGGCGGGAACGATCCCGGCCGCCATGCCGGGCCGGCCCGCGTGCGCCGCGGCGACGACACCGGCGACCGGGTCGGCCAGCAGGACGGGGGTGCAGTCGGCGGTGAGCACGGCGAGCGCGAGACCGCGCCGTGTCGTGACGACGGCGTCAACGTGCGGCACCGGGTTTTCACCCCAGGGGGCGTCGACGACCGCCACGTCCGCGCCGTGCACCTGGTTCATCCAGACGACCCGGGCGGCGTCGAGGCCCAGCGACTTCGCCGCCGCGTCCCGGTTGGCACGCACGGCGCCGGGGTCGTCGCCGACCGCGCCGCCGAGGTTGAGTTCCTCGTACGGAGCGGCGCTCACCCCGCCCCACCGGTCGGTGAAGGCGAAGTGCGCGCCGCTCACGGTGTCGCGCTGTCCTATCACTTCAGGAAGTCCGGGACGTCCAGTTCCTCGGCCGCGCTGTCCGAGTAGGTGCGCGACGGCGGGATCGGCGGGGCGACCGGGAGTTCGCCCACCGGCTCCGGGGCGGGCTCGGGCGTCTCCTTGGGGGTGACGCTGCCGAGCGAGCCGAAGGAGGGGCGGTTCTCGGGGGCGGGGCGGGCGGGCGTGGGCTCCTCCCGCCGCGCGGAGGTGGAGGAGGACGACGAGGCGGAGGACGAGCCGAGCACGTTCTCCCGCTTGGCCGGGGGCTGCCCGCCGTCGAACCCGGCGGCGATCACGGTGACCCGCACCTCGTCGCCGAGGGCGTCGTCGATGACGGCGCCGAAGATGATGTTCGCCTCGGGGTGCGCGGCCTCGCTCACCAGCTGGGCGGCCTCGTTGATCTCGAAGAGGCCGAGGTCGGAGCCTCCGGAGATGGACAGCAGCACCCCGCGGGCGCCGTCGATGGACGCCTCCAGGAGCGGGGAGGAGATCGCCATCTCGGCTGCGGCCACCGCGCGGTCGTCGCCGCGCGCCGAGCCGATGCCCATGAGGGCCGAACCGGCCTCGGACATCACGGACTTGACGTCGGCGAAGTCCAGGTTGATGAGACCGGGGGTGGTGATCAGGTCGGTGATGCCCTGGACACCGGAGAGCAGGACCTGGTCCGCCGACTTGAAGGCGTCGAGGACGGAGACCTGGCGGTCCGAGATGGACAGCAGCCGGTCGTTGGGGATGACGATGAGGGTGTCGACCTCTTCACGGAGCTCGGCGATGCCGTCCTCCGCCTGGTTGGCGCGACGGCGTCCCTCGAAGGTGAACGGGCGGGTGACCACGCCGATGGTGAGGGCGCCGAGCGAGCGCGCGATGTTGGCGACGACGGGCGCGCCGCCGGTGCCGGTGCCGCCGCCTTCTCCGGCGGTCACGAAGACCATGTCGGCCCCCTTGAGGACCTCCTCGATCTCCTCGCGGTGGTCCTCGGCCGCCTTGCGGCCGACGGCCGGGTTGGCGCCGGCACCGAGTCCGCGGGTCAGTTCCCGGCCGACGTCCAGTTTGACGTCGGCGTCGCTCATCAACAGAGCCTGCGCGTCGGTGTTGATGGCGATGAACTCGACACCCTTGAGACCGACCTCGATCATCCGGTTGATGGCATTGACACCACCGCCGCCGACACCGATGACCTTGATGACTGCGAGGTAGTTCTGCGGTGCTGCCACGTCGAAGGCCTCTCGCCTCGATTTACGTTGCCGTCGTTGGGCGGGTGCCCCGCGCCACGAAGACAGATGCCGATTGGGACGGTCCGAACGCCGACCCGAACCCTAACCCTGAAGTTTAGGGTTACCAGTGTGACTGTTCCTTGGACTCTTCCGAACAGGACACTAAGTCGACAAGTGGCGCACGTTCAACGAACACGCCGAACCTCCCGTTTTTCTTTTCACCCTATGTGATCAGCCGTAGCGCCGCTAAATCAGGGTGCTGGCCTGCGCGAACGAGCGTCAACTCCCCGCTGACGCGGGGGCGCTGGGGACACTCACGTCGAAGTGGCGGGCGTCAGGGGCCGCTTTCATCAGGGCGGTGAGCGTGACCGCCTTCGCCCGGCCCTTCTCCTCGCTCCCCCACAGCACGGTCCGCCCGCGGCCCAACTCCAGCGAGACGGAGTCGTAGGAGCCGGCCTTGACGGTCCTGAGGTCGCGGGTCACGGCGGCGGGCAGGTCCTGGGTGATCCTGGCCGCGGCGCGCAGCAGCCGCTCGGCGGTGAACCGCCGGCCCGCCTCGGACCGGCCCTGTGTCAGCTCCACCCGGGGAACGCCCTGGAGAGGCCTCGCGAGCGTCGCGAACCGCACGCCCTCCCGGTCCACTTCGTCGAACTTTCCGCCGTGCCCCAGGAGCAGAACCGGCCTGCGCTCGGTCACTCTCAGCTCGATTCCGTGCGGCCACGAGCGGTCGGCGGACACGGAGTCGACGCGGGGAAGCCGGTGGCGCACCCGCGCCTCGATCTCCCCCGTGTCGAGGGAGACCAGCGGCGTACCGGGCGCGACACCGGCCGCCTCGCGCACCTGTGCCGCCGTCAGCACCCGCGTCCCGGAGACGGAGATGTGCCGTTCCCTGAGCCACGGGGAGCCGTACAGCAGCCAGATGACGCCGCCGGCCACCAACGTCACCGCGGCGGAAGAGATGATGAGCCTACGAGAGCGGGGCAGCCGCCGAGGACGGGGCGGCCGGGGCGGACCGGACACCGGCTTCTGCCGTCTGCCGCGCTCGGCGGTGGTGGGTCCGGCCACGCTCCCTGCCTTCCCTCATGCGTCACTGGTGATGGCGTGAGGCGATCGCCTCGTACACCATGCCGACGAGCAGGTCGTCGGCGTCCCGGCGGCCGAACTCGCTCGCGGCGCGGGACATCTCGTACAACCGGTGCGGATCGGCGAGCACCGGGACGACGTTGTGCTGGACCCACTCGGGCGTGAGCTCGGCGTCGTCCACCAGCAGGCCACCGCCGGCCTTGACCACCGGCTGCGCGTTCAGCCGCTGTTCACCGTTGCCGATGGGCAGCGGGACGTAGGCGGCGGGAAGCCCGACGGCGGAGAGCTCGGCGACGGTCATCGCGCCCGCGCGGCAGAGCATCAGGTCGGCCGCGGCGTACGCGAGGTCCATCCGGTCCACGTACGGTACCGGGATGTAGGGCGGCATTCCCGGCATGTGCTGCACGCGCGGCAGTTCGTTCTTGGGGCCCACCGCGTGCAGGATCTGGATGCCGCACTGCTGGAGGTAGGGGGCCACCTGCTGGACGACCTCGTTGAGCCTGCGGGCGCCCTGCGAGCCGCCGGAGACCAGCAGCGTCGGCAGGTTCGGGTCGAGCCCGAACGCGGCGCGCGCTCCCGGGCGTACGGCGGCGCGGTCCAGGGTGGCGATGGAGCGGCGCAGCGGGATGCCGATGTAGCGGGCGCCGCGCAGCTTGCTGTCCGGGGTGGAGACGGCGACCTGGGCCGCGTAGCGCGAGCCGATCTTGTTGGCCAGCCCGGGGCGCGCGTTGGCCTCATGGATGACGATGGGCACACCGAGGCGCTTGGCGGCGAGGTAGGCGGGCAGCGCGACATAGCCGCCGAAGCCGACGACGGCGTCCGCCTTGGTGCGCTCCAGGATCTGCTCGGCCGCCTTGATCGTGCCGCGCAGCCGCCCGGGGACCGTGATCAGCTCCGGCGTGGGCTTGCGCGGCAGGGGGACCGCCGGGATCAGCGCGAGGTCGTAGCCCCGCTCGGGTACGAGCCGGGTCTCCAGGCCGCGCTCCGTGCCCAGGGCCGTGATCCCCACGGTCGGGTCCTGCCTGCGCAGGGCGTCCGCGAGGGCGAGCGCGGGCTCGATGTGGCCGGCGGTCCCCCCACCGGCGAGTACGACATGCACCGAAATTCACCGCTCTCCGGACGAACGCGCCGCCGAGGCACGCCGTCTCATCGTGTTCCATCTCCGAGGCCCCCGAGGGCCTCCCGCCCGCTTTCTACCAAAGCGAGGTTGCCGCATCGCAAGCGCCGCCCGCGCACCGGGCTCGTCGCGCGCGAAGGCGATCAGCAGCCCGATGGCGAACATGGCCGGCAACAGGGCGGATCCCCCGTAGGAGAACAGCGGGAGCGGGACGCCGGCGATCGGCAGCAGGCCGAGCACCGCCCCGATGTTGATCACCGCCTGGGCGATGATCCAGGTCGTCACGCCTCCCGCGGCGTACCTCACGAAGGGGTCCTCCGTGCGTCCGGCCACGCGGATACCCGCATAGCCTAGAGCCGCGAAGAGGGCGAGCACCGACAGCGTCCCCACCAGACCCAGTTCCTCGCCGGTGACGGCGAAGATGAAGTCGGTGTGCGCTTCGGGGAGTTGGCCCCATTTTTCCACACTCGCACCGAGGCCGGAACCGAAGATACCGCCGGAGGCCAGGGCGTAGATGCCGTGCACGGCCTGCCAGCACTGGTCGCCCTGGCCCGGGTCGGTGGCACCGATGCAGTTGAGCCGGGCCAGCCGGTGCGGGCTGGTCTTGATGGCGATGGCGCCGAGCACCACGGCGATGCTCAGCACGCCGGTGAACAGCCGGGTGGGGGCGCCGGCCAGCCAGAGCAGCCCGAAGAGGATGGCGGTCAGGATGATGGTGGTGCCCATGTCGCCGCCGAGCATGATCAGCCCGAGCAGCAGGAACGCCATCGGGACCAGCGGGACCAGCATGTGCTTCCACTGGGTCAGCAGGCGCTTCTCCTGCTTGCGCGCGAGCAGGTCGGCGCCCCACAGCACGAGCGCCAGCTTGCCGAACTCGCTGGGCTGGATCTGGAAGGAGCCGCCGAGCGAGATCCAGTTCTGGTTGCCGTTGACGGCCACCCCTATCCCGGGCACCTGGACCAGGGCCATCAGGACGACCGCCGAGGCCAGGATCGGGTAGGCGAGCGCCCGGTGCAGCCTGACCGGCATCCGCGAGGCCGCGAACAGCAGGACGGCGCCGATGCAGGCCGCGAGGAACTGCTTGCGGAAGAAGTACGACCCGGGGAGCGACATCTGCAGCGCGGTGATCTGGGAGGCCGAGTAGACCATCACCAGGCCGAGCACGGTGATCAGCAGACTGCCACCGAAGATCAGATAGTAGGCGGTCAGCGGGCGGTCCCAGGCCCGGCGCGCCCGGGTGACGATCCTGGTGAGGGAGTTGTCACGACGCGGACGGGAGCCCGAGGGACGGCGTTTGGGGGCGCGCTGGAGGGCGCCGCTACCGGAGGCCACCACTCACCCCGCCCCACCGTGGAAGAACGGCGCCCGTTCGGGCACCCGCCGGCGACACCCCGGCCACATCCGAGTCACGCGTCCCTCCAAGGGTCCCGGAGCACCCGCCGTGGCCGCAATCCGCCGTCAGGCGCCCGCGCCGAGTTCGCGAACCGCCTCGGCGAACGCGTCCCCGCGCTTGTTGTAGTTCGCGAACATGTCCATGGACGCGCAGGCGGGCGCCAGCAGCACCGTGTCACCGGGCCGCGCGAGCTCCTGTGCCGCCCGCACGGCCGCACGCATCGCCCCAGTGTCGGTCCGGTCGAGGTCGACCACGGGGACCTGAGGGGCGTGTCGCACCAGGGCTTCGCGGATGAGCGCGCGATCGGCGCCGATCAGGACGACGCCCCGCAGCCGCTTCGCCGCACCGGCGACCAGCTCCTCGAAGTCGGCGCCCTTGGCGAGGCCGCCCGCGATCCACACGATCGACTCGTACGCCGCCAACGAGGCACCGGCCGCGTGGGTGTTGGTCGCCTTGGAGTCGTCCACCCAGGCGACCTGGTCCACGTCGGCCACGTGCGCGATGCGGTGCGCGTCCGGGGTGAAGGCGCGCAGGCCGTCCCGTACGGCGCTCGCGGGCACCCCGTAGGCGCGGGCCAGGGCCGCCGCGGCAAGGGCGTTGGCGATGTTGTGCGGGGCCGGCGGACGGACGTCCGAGACCTCGGCCAGCTCCTGGGCGTTCTTCTGCCGGTTCTCCACGAAGGCGCGGTCGACCAGGATGCCGTCCACGACACCGAGTTGGGAGGGCCCCGGGGTGCCCAGCGTGAAGCCGACGGCCCGGCAGCCCTCCTCGACGTCCGCGGCGCGCACCAGGTCCTCGGTGGCCTTGTCGGCGACGTTGTACACGCACGCCACCCGGTTGCCCTCGTAGATGCGGCCCTTGTCGGCGGCGTACGCCTCCATCGAGCCGTGCCAGTCGAGGTGGTCGGGGGCCAGGTTGAGCACGACGGCGGAGTGCGCGCGCAGCGAGGGCGCCCAGTGGAGCTGGTAGCTCGACAGCTCGACCGCGAGGACGTCGTAGCGCTCCTCGCCGAGGACCGCGTCCAGCAGCGAGACGCCGATGTTCCCGACGGCCGCCGTGCGCAGGCCCGCCGCCTCCAGGATGGCGGCGAGCATCTGCACGGTGGTGGTCTTGCCGTTGGTGCCGGTGACCGCGAGCCAGGGGGCCGCGTCGGGGCCCCTGAGCCGCCAGGCCAGCTCCACGTCGCCCCAGACCGGGACGCCCGCCTGCGCGGCGGCCGCGAACAGGGGCTTGTCGGGCTGCCAGCCGGGGGCGGTGACGATCAGGTCGGTGCCCTCGGGCAGGGAGGCGCCGTCACCGAGGCGGACGGTGATCCCGAGCGCCCGCAGCTCCTCGGCCTGCGCCCGGGACCGCTCGTCGTCCCCGTCGTTGACGACGGTCACGAGCGCGCCGAGCCCGTGCAGCACCTTGGCCGCCGGGATGCCGGAGACGCCGAGTCCCGCGACGGTGACGTGCTTTCCCTGCCAGTCGGTCACTTCTCTGCTGCCCATCCCGCGTAGAAGATGCCAAGACCCACGATGACGCAGATGCCCTGAATGATCCAGAAGCGGACCACGACGAGGACTTCCGACCAGCCCTTGAGTTCGAAGTGGTGCTGGAGCGGGGCCATCCTGAAGACGCGGCGGCCGGTGAGGCGGAACGAGCCGACCTGGATGACCACCGACATGGTGATGAGGACGAAGAGGCCGCCGAGCAGGGCGAGCAGCAGCTCGGTGCGGGAGCAGATCGCGAGGCCGGCGAGCGCGCCGCCCAGGGCCAGCGAGCCGGTGTCGCCCATGAAGATCTTGGCGGGCGAGGTGTTCCACCACAGGAAGCCGAGGCAGGCGCCCATCAGCGCGGAGGAGACCACCGCGAGGTCGAGCGGATCGCGTACCTCGTAGCAGGCGGCCGGGTTGGTCAGGGTCTGCGCGTTGGCGCAGGACTCCTGGAACTGCCAGACGCCGATGAACGTGTAGGCGCCGAAGACCAGCACGGAGGCACCGGTGGCGAGGCCGTCCAGACCGTCGGTCAGGTTCACGCCGTTCGACATGGCGAGGATCATGAAGATCGCCCAGACCACGAAGAGCACCGGGCCGATGGTCCAGCCGAAGTCCTGCACGAAGGAGAGCTTGGTGGAGGCCGGGGTGTTGCCGCGCGCGTCGGCGAACTGGAGGGCCAGCACCGCGAAGGCCACACCGACGGTCAGCTGTCCGGCCATCTTCGCCTTGGCCCGCAGACCGAGCGAACGCCGCTTGACGATCTTGATGTAGTCGTCCAGGAAGCCGACCAGGCCCATGCCGCCCATCAGGCCGAGCACCAGCAGCCCGGAGAACGTCGGCGGCTTGCCCGTGATGACCTTCGACAGGAAGTACGCGGCGATGGTCGCCAGGATGAAGGCGATACCACCCATGGTCGGCGTACCGCGCTTGGCGTGGTGCTCGCGCGGGCCGTCGTCACGGATGTACTGGCCGTAGCCCTTGCGGGCCAGCAGCTTGATCAGCAGCGGGGTGCCGATCAGGGTGAGGAAGAGGCCAATGACTCCTGCGAACAGGATCTGCTTCATCATCGGGCGGCAACCTCACCCTCGGTACCGCTCTCCAGCAGCGCCTGCGCGACGCTTTCGAGCCCGACCGACCGGGACGCCTTCACGAGCACGACGTCTCCCGGGCGCAGCTCGCTGCGCAACAGGTCGACCGCCGCCTGTGCGTCGGACACGTGCACCGACTCCTCACCCCACGAACCCTCGTTATATGCGCCCAGTTGAAGCCAGGACGCTTCCCTGCCCCCGACCGCGACGAGCTTGCTGACGTTGAGCCGGACGGCAAGCCGCCCGATCGCGTCGTGCTCGGCGAGCGCCTCGTCCCCGAGCTCGGCCATCTGGCCGAGCACCGCCCACGTCCGGCGTCCCCTGCCCATTGCCACGAGTGCGCGCAGTGCGGCCCTCATGGACTCGGGGTTCGCGTTGTAGGCGTCGTTGACGACCGTCACGCCGTCCGGCCGCTCGGTGACCTCCATACGCCAGCGGGAGAGGGAGCCCGCCTCGGAGAGCGCGAGGGCGATCTCTTCCGCGGACATGCCCAGCTCATGGGCGACGGCGGCCGCGGCGAGCGCGTTCGACACGTGGTGCTCACCGTACAGGCGCATGGTCACATCGCTGCACCCGGAGGGTGTGCGGAGGCTGAAGGCAGGCTGTCCGGCGTCTGTGAGCCGCACGTTCTCGGCCCGTACGTCCGCTTCGCCGGATTCCCCGAACAGCAGCACCTTGGCCTTCGTGCGGGACGCCATGGCCCGTACGTAGGGGTCGTCGGCGTTGAGGATCGCGACGCCGCCGTCGGCCTCGGCGGGCAGGCTCTCGACCAGCTCGCCCTTGGCCTGGGCGATCTGCTCCCGGCCGCCGAACTCGCCGATGTGGGCGCTGCCGACGTTGAGCACGAGCCCGATCCTCGGCGGCGTCAGACCGGTGAGGTAGCGGATGTGGCCGATGCCGCGGGCGCCCATCTCCAGCACCAGGAAACGGGTTTCCTCGGTGGCGCTGAGCGCGGTGAGCGGCAGCCCGATCTCGTTGTTGAAGGAGCCGGGCGTCCACACCGTCGGCGCCTGGCGCTGGAGCACCTGGGCGATGAGGTCCTTGGTGCTGGTCTTGCCCGCGGAGCCGGTGAGGGCCACCACCGTCGCCCCGAGCCGCCGGACGACATGGCGTGCCAGGGCGCCGAGCGCGCTCTGCACGTCGTCCACGACGATCGCGGGCACGCCGACGGGGCGGGACGCCAGGACGGCGGCGGCACCCGCCTGGACGACCGCGGGGGCGAAGTCGTGCCCGTCCACCCGCTCGCCGGTGAAGGCGGCGAAGAGGCTGCCGGGCACCACCTCGCGGGAGTCCCGTACGACGGGCCCGGTGACGAGGACGGACGGGTCCGGTATGTCATGCATCTGCCCGCCGACTGCTGCTGCGATCTCGGCGAGGGAGAGGGCGATCACAAGTTCATCCCTGGGTGTTCTGGATTGCTTCGCGAAGCACCTGGCGGTCGTCGAAGGGACGGACCACTCCGGCGATGTCCTGGCCCTGCTCATGGCCCTTGCCCGCGACC
This sequence comes from Streptomyces sp. NPDC048664, assembly GCF_040650555.1. Taxonomy (NCBI): domain Bacteria; kingdom Bacillati; phylum Actinomycetota; class Actinomycetes; order Kitasatosporales; family Streptomycetaceae; genus Streptomyces; species Streptomyces sp. NPDC048664. The sequence continues at coordinate 54,161 of NZ_JBEZHK010000022.1, forward strand.
AGCACGGTGTCCCCGGGTCGCGCGCGGGCGACGGCGGCGGCGATGGCTGCGGCACGGTCCTCGAAGACCTGCACCTCGCCGCGTTCGTGCGCGGGCACGGACGCCGCGCCCTGGAGCATGGTGGCGAGGATCGCGAGGGGGTCCTCGGAGCGCGGGTTGTCGGAGGTCAGTACGGCCGTGTCGGCGAGCCGGGCCGCCGCGGCGCCCATCGGCTCCCGCTTGGTGGTGTCGCGGTCGCCGCCGCAGCCGAGCACGATGTGCACCTTGCCCTCGGTGACCTTGCGCAGCGCCCGCAGCACGGATTCGACGGCGTCGGTCTTGTGGGCGTAGTCCACGACCGCGAGATAGGGCTGTCCGGCGTCCACGCGCTCCAGGCGGCCGGGGACGCCCGGCACGGCCGCGACGCCGTCGGCGGCGGTCTGCGGGTCGACGCCGGCCGCGGCGAGGGCGACGATCGCGGCGAGGGTGTTGGCCACGTTGAAGGGGCCGGGGAGCGGGGACCTCGCGGAGATCCGCTCGCCCTTCGGGCCGAGCACGGTGAACGTGGAGTCCATCGGCCCGACCTGGACGTCCTCGGCGCGCCAGTCGGCGTCGGGGTGGCCCTCGGCCGAGTAGGTGACGACGGGGACGGAGGCGTCCTTGACGAGCCTGCGGCCGTACTCGTCGTCGTGGTTGACGACGCCGGCCCGGCTGCGCCGGTCCGTGAACAGCTGCGCCTTGGCCTGGTAGTAGTCCTCCATGCCGGAGTGGAACTCCATGTGCTCCGGGCTGAGGTTGGTGAAGACGGCGATGTCGAAGACGCAGCCGTCGACCCGGCCGAGGACCAGCGCGTGGCTGGAGACCTCCATGGCGACCGCCTCGGCCCCGCGCTCACGCATGAGGCCGAACAGCGCCTGGAGGTCGGTGGCCTCGGGCGTGGTGCGCTCGGACTTGACCCGCTCGTCGCCGATCCGCATCTCCACGGTGCCGATGAGCCCGGTGCTGCGGGTGGTCTTCAGACCGCCCTCGACGAGGTAGGCCGTCGTCGTCTTGCCGGAGGTACCGGTGATGCCGATCTGGAGGAGGTCGCGGCCGGGGTGGCCGTAGATGGTGGCCGCCAGCTCGCCCATCACCGCGCGCGGATCCCTCACCACCAGGACCGGAAGCCCCGTGGCGGCGGCGCGCTCCTGGCCCGCCGGGTCCGTCAGCACGGCGACGGCGCCGAGACCGGCCGCCTGGGTGACGAAGTCGGCGCCGTGCGCGCGGGCACCGGCGAGGGCGGCGTACAGGTCACCGGGGCGGACGGCGCGCGAGTCGTGGGTGATGCCCGTGACCTCGGCGGTGTCGGCCGGTGCGGTGACACCCAGCTGATCCGCGAGGTCCGCGAGGGGGGTGGCGGGAGCGTGGACCGGTCGTGGCGGTCCCGGGTATGTCACGGAAGCGCCCTTCTGGGTGGTGGGGGACTGATCAGCGTGTGGCACGGCGGTGAGCGTACCGGGCGTGGCGGGGGTGGGGCGAAAGGAGGGCCGGGGCGAGGCGTGGTTCCCGGGGCCCGGGGTGATCGTTGTCACGAGTTGTTTCCTGGTCGGTCGTTCCCGTGGTGCCGGTCATGGCGTGAACGTGACGGGCAGCTTGGCGGGGTCGGCGCCGGTGGGCGGGACCTGGAGGGTCTTCAGGGCGAACTCCATGACCTGTTTGAAGATGGGGCCGCAGATCTCGCCGCCGTAGTAGCTGCCCTTGGTGGCGTTCTGGATGGCGCAGTAGACGGTGACGCGGGGCTTGTCGGCGGGGGCGAACCCGGCGAAGGAGGACGTGTAGCCCCGGTACTTGCCGGTGGCCGGATCCACACGGTTGGCCGTACCCGTCTTCCCCGCCACCCGGTAGCCGGGGATGCGCGCCTTGGCGCCGGTGCCCTGCCCGTCGTCCACGACGGACTCCAGCATCTGCGCGAGGGTCTTCGCCGTCCGGTCGCTGACGACCCGGGTCTCCTCGGGCTTCGGCGTCGGCGTGAACCGCCCGTCCGGGCCCTTGGTGCCGCGCACCAGGGTGGGGGCGACGCGGACGCCGCCGTTGGCGATGGTCGAGTAGACCGAGGCGGCCTGCAGGGCGTTGATGGAGAAGCCCTGGCCGAAGGGGATCGTGAACGCCTGCGAGGTCGACCACTTCGCGGGCGGCGCGAGGATGCCCGGCGTCTCGCCCGGGAAGCCCAGTCCGCTGGGACTGCCGATGCCGAACCGGCGCAGGTACGAGTACAGGACCCGGTTGGCCTCGTCCTGCGTCCTGCCCAGCTGCCCGGTGGCCAGGATGGTGCCGATGTTGCTCGACTTGGCGAGGACGCCGTTGAGCGTCAGGTACCAGGTCGCGTGGTCGACGTCGTCCTGGAAGAGGCGGTCGCCGCGGTGCAGCCGGTTGGGCACGGTGACATGGGTCAGCGGCGTGGCGACGTTCTCCTGGAGCACGGCGGCCATCGACATCAGCTTGGCGGTGGAGCCGGGCTCGTAGGCGTCCTGGAGCGCCGCGTTGCCGAGCGCCGAGGAGCTGGCCCTGGACAGGTCGTTCGGGTCGAAGCCGGGCGAGTTCGCCATGGCCAGGATCTGCCCGGTCCGGGTGTCCTGCACGACCACGTAGCCGCGGTCCGCCTTGGACGCGCGCACCTGCTCGCTGATGGCGTTCTGCGCGGCCCACTGGATGTCGCGGTCGATGGTCAGCTCGACGTCGGAGCCGGCCACGGCCGGTGTCTCGGCGGAGCCCGCGGTGGGCACGAGACGGCCGCCGGACTGGGCGTAGCGGATCTTGCCGTCCCTGCCGGCCAGTTCCTCGTTCAGCAGCTGCTCGATGCCGCCACCGCCCTTGCCGTCGGCGTTGACCCAGCCCAGTATCCCGGCGGCGAGCTCGCTGTTGGGGTAGACGCGCTTGGTGGTGGGCTCGGCGAGGACCCCGGCCAGGACGTTGACGGTCGTCCGGTCCGTCCTGGCCTTGGCGGCCAGCGTGCTCCTGAGGTCCTTGATCTGGTTCCAGGCCTGCGGGGTCTGGCGGTGCGCCAGCAGGACGTAGCGGGTGCGCGGGGTCCTGAGCCTCTTGGCGAGGGTGGCGGTGTCCTGGCCGATCATCGGGGCGAGGAACGCGGCGGCCTGCTCGGGCGCGTCGGGGATCCCGGTGGCCTTCTGGGTGAACAGGGTGGGGTCGGCCGTGATGTCGTACGCGTCCACGCTGGTGGCCAGTTCGACGCCGTCGCGGTCGGTGATCTCGCCGCGTTCGGCGGCCAGGGTGCGGCCCACGTACCGGTTCAGGTCGGCCTTGGCGGTGTAGGTGCTCGCGTCGACGGCCTGCACCTGGAGCAGCCGTACGACGAAGGCGACCAGGGTCAGGGTCAGGGCGAGGCTGATCATGCGCAGCCGGGGGCGGGGGCTGCCGAGCCGGATGGTGCGCGCGGCGGCGCCGGCGCGGGCCGGGACCGGGCGGGGCGCGGGACGGGCGCCGGGGCCCGTGCGGCGCCGGGGGTCGGGACGCGCCGGGCGCGCGGGGCCGGGCACTCGGCGGCGTGGGGGTTCCCGGTCGGACACTTCCGTCACCTGCCAGGGGTCGTGGAGGGGGGTGCGGAGGGGGTGGGGCGGGAGGGCGCGGGTGCGGACGGTGCGGTGCGGGACGGCGCCGGCGAGGGGGCCGGCGGCGTCAGCGGGCCGGTGACCGCGTTCGTGCCCGGGGAGGGAGCGAGCACCAGCAGCGGGGTGAGGACCTCGGGCGCGGCCGTGGCGGTGGTCCGCGCGGCGGGCTGTCCGGGGGCGGGTGAGGGAACGCCCTTGACGGTGCCGTCGGGGTTCAGGAAGGCGGGGTCGCCGCCGGGGACCATGCCGAGGTCCTGGGCGCGGCGCTGGAGCGCGTCGGGGGCCGCGTAGCCGTCCACGTCCCGCTGGAGGGCCTGCTCCTCGTCGGTGAGGCTCTTGTTCTGCCGTTGCAGGTCGTCGAGCCGGAAGGCCCCTTCGCTGAGCGCCGAGTTCAGCACGAGGAGCCCGATCAGTCCGCCGCCGAGCAGCAGCACCACGAGCAGGACGAAGGGGGCGCGGGCGGCGCCGCCGCGGGCGCCGCCGGGAATCAGCCGGGCGAGTCGCGCGGCCCGCCCCTTGAGCTCGGGTTTCGTGCTCACTCGCCCTCCCCTTTCGTCCGGCTCACTGGGCGTCCTTCCGGCTCACTCGGCGTCCTCACGGATCCTCTCGGCGCCGCGCAGGCGCGCCGGGGCGGCCCGGCGGTTGTCGGCGACCTCCTCCTCGGAGGGAAGTTCGGCACCGCGGGTGAGGAGCTTGAGCCGAGGCTGGTAGCGCTCGGGGACGACCGGGAGTCCGGGCGGTGCGGTGTTCGCCGCCCCGGCCGCGAACACCTGCTTGACCAGGCGGTCTTCGAGGGAGTGGTAGGAGAGCACGGCGATCCGGCCGCCGACGGCGAGCGCCTTGACCGCGGCCGGGATCGCCTCCTCCAGGACGGCGAGTTCACCGTTGACCTCGATGCGCAGCGCCTGGAAGGTGCGCTTGGCCGGGTTGCCGCCGGTCCGCTTGGCCGCCTGCGGCAGCGCGTCGCGGATCAGCTCCACCAGGCGCGCGCTGTTCGTGAACGGCTCCTTCTCGCGCTCGCGCACGATCGCGGACACGATCCGCTTGGCCTGCTTCTCCTCGCCGTAGGCGCGCAGGATCCGTACGAGTTCGCCCGGCGGGTAGGAGTTGAGGACCTCGGCGGCGCTCATGCCGGTCGTCTGGTCCATGCGCATGTCGAGCGGGGCGTCCTGCGCGTAGGCGAACCCGCGGTCCGCCTCGTCCAGTTGCATGGAGGACACGCCGAGGTCGAAGAGGACTCCCTGGACCCGGGGCAGGCCCAGCCGGTCCAGGACGGCCGGGAGTTCGTCGTAGACGGCGTGCACCAGCGTCGCCCGCTCCCCGAAGGGGGCGAGCCGCTCCCCGGACAGGCGCAGCGCCTCCTTGTCGCGGTCCAGCGCGACGAGACGGGCCTCGGGGAAGCGGGTGAGCAGGGCCTCGCTGTGGCCGCCGAGCCCGAGGGTGCAGTCGACCACGACGGACCCCGGCTCGGCGAGAGCCGGGGCCAGCATGTCCAGGCACTGCCGGAGCATGACGGGCACGTGTCGGCTCTGACTCAAGGGGGCCTCTCAGATCCGGCGCGGCCGCCTCGTACGGCCGAAGCGGCCTTCCTGGACGCCCCGCGAAGGGGAGGCCCGCCGGCGCCGGAAGGGTCAGCCGGCCGGGAAGGAGGGGACCGGGCCGTACGTACGCGCCGCGCACGCGGGGAGAAACCGGCGTACCGCTGGTCTCTTCGGGTGAACAGTGAGCGGGTGAAGCGTCTCGTCTCCCGCTTCGCGTCACTTTAGTCCACCCCCTCGCGCGGTCAATCAACCGGCCCGCGACCGGGCGGCGCGTCGCGCGACCGGCATCGCGCCACCCGGACGAGGGGGGCGATGCGGGCGGATTCGTCCGTCCGGCGGACACCGACCACTCCTGTGGGGTACGTCACACCAAGCACCTGTCGTGTTCTTTGTCCACTCTCACAGCGGGCCGGGATCGCCTGTGACCAGTAACGTCATGGGTATGACGACTTCCGCATCCGTTCCCGCCGGCCCCGAAGGCGCCATACACGGCTCCGTCACCGAGCGGCTCGTAGAGGCCAACCAACGTTATGCCGCCGCGTTCTCCGACCCCGGGATGGACGCCCGTCCCGTGCTGCACGTGGCGGTCGTGGCGTGCATGGACGCCCGTCTCGACCTGCACCGCGCCCTCGGGCTCGAACTGGGCGACTGCCACACCATCCGCAACGCGGGCGGCGTCGTCACCGACGACGTCATCCGCTCCCTCACCATCAGCCAGCGGGCGCTGGGCACCCGCAGCGTCGTGCTGATCCACCACACCGGCTGCGGTCTGGAGTCCCTGACCGAGGAGTTCCGGCACGACCTGGAGATGGAGGTCGGCCAGCGTCCGGCCTGGGCGGTCGAGGCCTTCCGGGACGTCGAGCAGGACGTGCGCCAGTCGATGCAGCGGGTGCGGACCTCCCCCTTCCTGCTGCACACCGATGACGTGCGCGGCTTCGTCTTCGACGTGAAGACGGGCCTGCTGACGGAGATAGACCCCGCCTAGCGCGGTACGGCCCGCTCCCCCGGGACCGCGACAGCGGATCCGGGGGCTCCGGGACGGCCCCGGATCCGACATGTCGGGGCCAGTTATCCACAGGCGAGTGACACGAACCGGTAACGCCCACAAGAATGCGGGGGTGGCGTCACGCGGAACCATCTCCGCGTGGTGTCCGTAATCCGGGGTGGGCCGGTCCGCGTCACAGAGCGACGGCCCAGAGCAATATCGGGCCGAGGAGGGCCGGGTGACGACCTATGACGATCGAGCGAGCCTCAGTGATCTGACCGCCACCGTGGAGCGTGTGCGCAGCTCGGTGGAGGGAGTGATCGAGGGCAAGCCCGAGGTCGTGCGGCTCTCGCTGACCGTACTGCTGGCCGAGGGCCATCTTCTGATCGAGGACGTCCCCGGCGTGGGCAAGACCATGCTCGCCAAGGCGCTGGCGCGCTCCATCGACTGCTCGGTGCGGCGGATCCAGTTCACGCCCGACCTGCTGCCCTCGGACATCACCGGTGTCTCCATCTGGGACCAGCAGCGCCGCGACTTCGAGTTCAAGCCGGGCGCGATCTTCGCCCAGATCGTGATCGGCGACGAGATCAACCGCGCCTCCCCCAAGACCCAGTCCGCGCTGCTGGAGTCGATGGAGGAGCGCCAGGTCACCATGGACGGGCAGACCTACGAACTGCCCAGCCCGTTCATGGTGGTCGCCACCCAGAACCCGGTGGAGATGGAGGGCACCTACCCGCTGCCCGAGGCGCAGCGGGACCGCTTCATGGCCCGCGTCTCCATCGGCTACCCGAGCGCGGACGCCGAGCTGCAGATGCTCGACGTCCACGGCGGGGTGAACCCGCTGGACGACCTCCAACCGGTGGCGCACGCCCACGACATCGTGAAACTGGTGGAAGCCGTCCGCGGCGTCCATGTCGCCGAGTCGGTCCGGCGCTACGCGGTGGACCTGGTCGCCACCACGCGCACCCACCCCGACCTCAGACTCGGCGCCTCGCCGCGCGCCACGCTGCACCTGCTGCGCGCCGCGAAGGCGAACGCCGCGCTCAGTGGCCGGGAGTACGCGCTGCCCGACGACGTCCAGGCCCTCGCCGTGGCGGTGCTGGCCCACCGGCTGCTGCCCACCGCGCAGGCCCAGCTCAACCGGCGCACGGCGGAGCAGGTCGTGGAGGAGATCCTCCAGCACACCCCGGTACCCGCCTCTCCCCAGCAGTCCGGACTCACCGTGGGCCACCGCGGCTTCGGCCAGCAGCCGCCCCGGAGGCTGTGATGGCGCTCGGGGGGAGGGCGCCCGCGGCCGAGGAGGACGAGGGCGGGCTGCGCGCGGCGCTCGCCGGACTCACCACGCGGGGGCGGTCCTTCCTCGCGGCCGGTGTCGCGGCGGCGATCTGCGCCTACGTGCTCGGGCAGAGCGATCTGCTCCGGGTCGGTCTGCTGCTCGCCGTGCTGCCCCTGGTGTGCGTGACGGTCCTGTACCGCACGCGCTACCGGGTGGCGGGCAGCCGCCGCCTCTCCCCCTCCCGGGTGCCCGCGGGTTCCGAGGCCCGCGTCCATCTGCGGATGGACAACGTCTCCCGGCTGCCCACCGGGCTGCTGATGCTCCAGGACCGGGTGCCCTACGTGCTCGGGCCGCGCCCCCGCTTCGTCCTGGACCGGATGGAGGCGGGCGGCCGCCGCGAGGTGTCCTACCGCGTCCGCTCGGACCTGCGCGGCCGCTACCCGCTGGGACCGCTCCAGCTGCGCCTGACCGACCCCTTCGGGATGTGCGAGCTGAGCCGCTCCTTCTCGTCCTACGACACCCTGACGGTCATCCCCCGCGTGGAGCCGCTCCCGGCGGTACGTCTGGCGGGCGAGGCGAAGGGGTACGGCGACGGGCGGCAGCGCTCGCTTGCCCTCGCGGGTGAGGACGACGTCATCCCGCGCGGCTACCGGCACGGCGACGACCTGCGCCGGGTGCACTGGCGCTCCACCGCGCGCTACGGGGAGCTGATGGTGCGCCGCGAGGAGCAGCCGCAGCGGGCGCGGTGCACCGTGCTGCTCGACACCCGGGCCATCGCCTACCGGGGGGCCGGCCCCGACTCCCCCTTCGAATGGGCGGTGGCGGGCGCGGCGTCCACGCTGGTGCACATGCTGGAACGGGGCTTCTCGGTGCGCCTGTTGACCGACACGGGCACCTCCGTGCCGGGCGAGGGGGCGGACGGCTTCGCGGGGTCGAGCCAGGAGTCCGTCGACGCGGCCGGGCTCATGATGGACACGCTCGCCGTGGTCGACCACTCCGAGGGCGGGAGCCTGTCCCGCGCCTACGACGTGCTGCGCGGCGGGAACGAGGGCCTGCTGGTGGCCTTCTTCGGCGACCTCGACGAGGAACAGGCCGCGGTCGCCGCCAAGATGAGCCGGCGCAGCGGCGGCGCGCTCGCCTTCGTGCTCGACAGCGGCACCTGGACCCGCGAGCACGCCGACGCGCCGGGCGCCTCGCACCGGACCGAGGACCGGTTGCGCATGCTGCGCGAGGCCGGCTGGACCGCGCTGGCGGTGCCCCGGGGCGTCCCGCTCGCCGAGCTGTGGCGCCAGGCGGACCGGCAGCACACGACGGCGGGCGCCATGAGCGGTTCGAAGGGGCGGTCATGAGCGGGCGGGCCCGGCTTGCACTGTGCGCGGCGGCGGCGACCCTGATGACGTCGTGCGCGCTGCTGCCGCTGGTCTCCCCGGCCACCTGGATCTTCCAGGTGGTGCTGATCGTCGCGGTGCAGACCGCCGTGGGCACGCTGACCCGGCGGGTGCCGCTCGCGCGCCCGCTGACCATCGCCTGCCAGGCGGCGGTCTCCCTGCTGCTGCTCACGTTGTTCTTCGCCCACGACCAGGCCGTCGCCGGGTTCCTGCCCGGCCCCGACGCCTTCGGCCGGTTCGCCGAGGTGCTGCGGTCGGGCGGGGAGGACGTCGGACGCTACGCGATCCCGGCGCCGCTGTCCCCGGGCATCCGGCTGCTGGTCGTCGGCGGTGTCGTGCTGATCGGACTGCTCGTGGACGCGGTCGCGGTCACGTTCCGCTCGGCGGCCCCCGCCGGGCTGCCACTGCTCGCGCTGTACTCGGTCGCCGCGGGCCTCTCCGCCGGTTCGAACGACTGGCTGTGGTTCGTCGTCGCCACCTGCGGCTACCTGACGCTGCTGCTGGCCGAGGGCCGGGAGCGGCTCTCCCAGTGGGGCCGGGTGTTCAGCGGCGTGGCCCGGGCGCCGGGCGGGGAGCCCTCGGGTGCGGTCGCTCCGGTCCGCACCGGGCGGCGCATCGGCGCGGTCGCGCTGGGCATCGCCCTCGTGGTGCCGCTCGCGCTGCCCACGCTGAACGGCGGGCTGCTGGCCGACGCCGGGGCGGGTGTCGGCGACGGGCTCGGCAACGGCAAGACGATCTCCGCGGTCAACCCCCTGGTGTCGCTGCGCGACAGCCTGAACATCGACCAGGACCGCCAGGTCTTGGTGTACCGCACCAACTCCTCCGACACCCAGGACATGTATCTGCGGATCGTCGCCCTGGACGACTTCGACGGGACCACCTGGAAGCCCGCTCAGCGCCACATCACGGACGTGCCGGACACCCTCCCCGATCCGCCGGGGCTCGCGAGGTCGGTCCGGCGGACCGAGATCGACACCCGGGTCTCGGCGGCCGGCTGGTACGCGCAGGACTGGCTGCCCATGCCGTACCCGGCGACCAGCGTGAAGGTGAGGGGAAACTGGCGGTACGAGCCGGTGGGCCGGACCCTGGTGGGCGACCACGGGCAGACCACACGCGGCCTGCAGTACGAGGTCAGGAGCCTGATCGCGCAGCCGACCGCGGAGCAACTGGCCTCCGCGCACGAGCCGTCCGCCGCCTTCGAGCGCGAGTTCACCAAGGTGCCCGGCTCCCTGCCGGCGGTGGTGGCCGCGACGGCGCGCCAGATCACGGCCGGGGCCACGAACCACTACCAGGAGGCGGTCAAGCTCCAGGAGTGGTTCGCGCTCGACGGCGGCTTCGTCTACGACACGAACGTGCAGGTGGGCACCGGACCCGACGCCATCGCCCGGTTCCTGAAGGACAAGCAGGGCTTCTGCGTGCACTTCTCGTTCGCGATGGCCGCGATGGCGCGGACCCTGGGAATCCCGGCCCGGGTCGCGGTGGGCTTCACCCCGGGGTCCCCGCAGGCGGACGGCTCCATGTCCGTGGGGCTGCGGGACGCGCACGCCTGGCCGGAGCTGTACTTCGAGGGGGTGGGCTGGACCCGCTTCGAGCCGACCCCCAGTCGCGGATCACCCCCCTCGTACACGCAGTCGAACACGCCGACCGGGGAGAACCCCGAGGCACCGCGGCCCTCCACGTCGTCCTCGGTACAGCCGTCCACGGCGCCGTCCGCGAACGCGCAGTGCTCGCTGGCGGAGCGCAAGGAAGGAGCGTGCGCGGGGGTGTCGCCGAGTGCCACGGCGCCGCCGGGCGACGGCGGCCCGCCGTGGTACGACCTCCTCGCGTGGGTGCTGCTCGGCCTGGCCGTGCTCGCGGTGCCGCTGGCGCCGATGCTGTGGCGGCTGCGCAGCCGCTCGGTACGGCTGGGCTCGGAGCACCGGGTCCGGGACACCGGGACGGGCGCGCGGGGGCAGGCGGGCGACGTCGAACCGGCCGCGCCGCCGGGCCGGGAGCCCCCGCCGGTCCGGGACGGCGAGCCGGCCGTGGGACACACCCTGGCGGTGTGGCGCGAGCTCATCGACACGGCGTGGGACCACGGCATCGTGCCGGACGACGCGCTGACCCCGCGCAAAGCCGCCGAGCGGATCGTGCGGCTCGGCCGGCTGGACGAGAGCGCGGCCCAGGCCGTGCACCGGGTCGCCGGGGCCGTGGAACAGGCGCTGTTCTCGGCGCGACCGCGCCCCCCGGCGGGACTGGTGGAGGACGTGCGCGCGGTGCGGTCGGCGCTGCGGTCCACCGCCGACCGGCGGACCCGGGTCCGCGCGGTGGTGGCCCCGCGCTCGGCCATGCGGGCGATATGGGCCGGCGCCGACCGCTGGGCGGCTCTGAAGGCCCGCGGCGCGGCGCGGTGGACGGCCCTGCTGGGCCGCCGCTCCTCCCCGTCCCCGTCCGGCGAGCGGGCCGGCTGAGGGCGTCGTCCGGGAAGTCCCCGCGGGCGCCGGGAACGGTGTGAGGGGGCGGCCACCAGGTGGCCGCCCCCTCACACGTAGCTCTTGTCCTGTCGCCCGAGGGCTACTGACCCTGTTCGTCGCGGCGTCGCTGCCAGCGCTGTTCGATGCGGTTCATCATGGAGCGTCGCTGCCGGATCTGCCGCTGGGACCCCGGGGCGCCGGGGACGCCCTGCTCGCCCGGCTTCGGGACCTTGCGCCAACCGGTCACGACGAGCACCGCGCAGCCCAGCATGACGAGGAAGCCCACCACGCTGATCCAGATCTGCTTGGCGACCACACCGGTCATGAGGAGCGCGATACCCACCAGGAAACCGGCCGCCGCCTGGTAGACCCGTCGCCGGGTGTACGTGCGCAGCCCGCTTCCCTCAAGCGCCGTCGCGAACTTGGGATCTTCGGCGTACAGCGCTCGCTCCATCTGCTCGAGCATTCGCTGCTCGTGCTCCGAGAGCGGCACGGAGTCCTCCTCATCGTGCAGTCGCCGGGGCGACTGGGGGTCCCCTTCAGGATAGGCAGGGAATCGCCCCCTTGAAACCCGCCCCTCACGCCAATTGACCAACCGGAACCGCCACGACGGCCCGGCCCGCTGAGGCTTCCATTCCCCGGCGGCCGACCCGTCATGCCGGGTGGTCTGCTTCGATCATACGGCGCTGACCGCCCGATCGGAGGGCCTGTGGCGTACTCCATCCGCCGCCGAGCCCCTGATCAGCGGGGCGTACCGGCCGTGGGCTCAGGCCCCGGCCGCCGCCCGGGTCTCGCCGAGGACATGGAGCTGGGTGGCCACGGAGTGGAACGCCGGGGACTCCGCCGCGGCGGCCTCCAGCTTGAGCAGCGCCTCCAGGGCGCCGGGCTCGGTGTCCACCAGGACCCCGGGCACCAGGTCCGCGAAGACCCGCACCCCGTGGACGGCGCCGACCCGCAGGCCCGCCTCCTCCACGAGCGCGGTCAGCTGCTCGCCGGTGAAGCGGTGCGGCACGGGGTCGCTCGCGCCCCAGCGGCCGTCCGGGTCCTCCAGCGCCTGCTTGGCCTCCTTGAAGTGCCCGGCCAGCGCCCGGGCGAGCACGGCACCGCCGAGCCCGGCGGCGAGAAGGCTGAGGACGCCCTCGGCCCGCAGGGCGGCGACCACGTTGCGGACGCCCTCGGCGGGGTCGTCCACGTACTCCAGGACGCCGTGGCACAGCACCGCGTCGTACCCGCCGCGCTCGACGACGTCGAAGAGGCCGTGGGCATCGCCCTGGACACCCTTGACACGGTCGGCGACACCGGCCTCCGCGGCCCGGCGCTCCAGCGCGAACAGCGCGTTCGGGCTGGGGTCCACGACCGTGACGCGGTGCCCGAGGCGCGCGACGGGCACCGCGAAGTTGCCGCTTCCGCCTCCGGTGTCCAGGACGTCCAGCACGTCCCGCCCCGTGGCCTTGACGCGGCGGTCGAGGGCGTCCTTGAGGACCTCCCAGACCACGGCGGTACGGAGAGAAGCGCGGGGGCGCATCGGGTCCGACACGGCAGTTGACTCCTCGGCGCGGCACCGCCCGGTGTACGGCGGAGCGATCGGATCGGTCCTGCGGCCCTCGGAACAGGGCGAAGGACTTCAGACGCTCCCACCCTATTGCCTCCGGCACCCTGCCCGACGGCCCGTCCACGACCCGAACGCCACGCCGCGCCCGCGCACCGCTCAGCCCGCGTCCGGCATGTTTCGGGTGCCGTCCGGGTGGGGCCGCGGGAGGACCGGCTGGAGCACCAGCATCCGTTCGACCAGGCGGAGGAACATCGCCGCGTCGCGGAGCAGGTCGTCGGCGTCCCGGGTGCCCGCCGCGTCCCGTATGCCCGCCTCGGCGCGGGCGCGGCGGGCGGCGCCGGAGGCGAACAACGCGCACCACTCGGTGAGTTCGGGAGCTATCTCGGGGACCACGTCCCAGGCGCTGCGGATCCGGGCGCGGCGCCTGCCCGGGGGCTCCGGCCGGCCGCGCGCGGCGAGCACGGCCGCCGCCGTGCGCAGGGCCGCGAGGTGGGCGGTCGCGTAGCGTTCGTGGGGCGCCCCGAGGAGTGCCGCCTCCTGGAGTCCGGCACGCGCCTGGGCGAGCAGGTCCAGGGCGGCGGGCGGGGCCGTGGCCCGGCGCAGCACGGGGTGCACGGCTGCTGTGTGACGGCCGGCCATGACGAACCTCCTGTCGTCTGCGTGACGGCACCGCGGCCGTCTGTGCACATCGTGGGGCACGGCACTGACAATGCGCCGCGACCTGCGCCGATGCCGTCCGGCGCGATCGGTCAGGAACGAAGAAGCGGTGCGCGGCGGGCCTCGTCTAGCCTGACCGCAGGCTCGGCACCGCTCGGCCCGGAGCGGTCACACGGACGGAGACACGATGACCAAGGCCCCGAGGGCCCACGCGCAGTCGCCCGCGTCGCATCCCGCCGACAGTCACGACCTGATCCGTGTGCACGGCGCGCGCGAGAACAACCTCAAGGACGTCAGCGTCGAGATCCCCAAGCGCCGGCTGACGGTGTTCACGGGGGTCTCGGGATCGGGCAAGAGCTCACTGGTGTTCGACACGATCGCCGCGGAGTCGCAGCGGCTGATCAACGAGACGTACAGCGCCTTCGTCCAGGGGTTCATGCCGACCCTCGCGCGGCCCGACGTCGACGTCCTCGACGGGCTGACGACCGCCATCATCGTGGACCAGCAGCGGATGGGGGGCGATCCCCGCTCCACGGTCGGCACCGCCACCGACGCCAACGCGATGCTGCGCATCCTCTTCAGCCGGCTGGGGACTCCGCACCTCGGTTCGCCCCAGGCGTTCTCCTTCAACGTCGCCTCGGTCAGCGGAGCGGGCGCGGTGACCATGGAGCGCGGCGGGCAGACCGTGAAGGAGCGCCGCAGCTTCAGCGTCACCGGCGGCATGTGCCCGCGCTGCGAGGGCCGGGGCTCGGTCACCGACCTGGACCTCACCCAGCTCTACGACGGTTCCAGGTCGCTGTCCGAGGGCGCGCTGACCATTCCCGGCTACAAGCCGGGCGGCTGGAACTACCGCCTCTACAGCGAGTCGGGCCTCGTCGACCCGGACAAGCCGATCAGCCGGTACACCAAGAAGGAGCTGCACGCCTTCCTGCACCACGAGCCGACGCGGATGAAGATCGCGGGCATCAACATGACCTACGAGGGTCTGATCCCGCGGATCCAGAAGTCGATGCTCTCCAAGGACCGGGAGTCGATGCAGCCGCACATCGGCGAGTTCGTGGACCGGGCGGTCACCTTCACCTCGTGCCCGGAGTGCGGGGGCACCCGGCTGAGCGAGGGGGCGCGGTCGTCGAGGATCGAGGGGATCAGCATCGCGGACGCGTGCGCGATGCAGATCAACGATCTGGCGCGGTGGGTGCGCGAGCTCGACGCGCCCTCCGTGGCGCCCCTGCTCGCCGGCCTGCGGGGAACCCTGGACTCGTTCGTGTCGATCGGGCTCGGCTATCTCTCGCTGGACCGGCCCTCGGGCACGCTGTCGGGCGGTGAGGCGCAGCGCGTCAAGATGGTCCGGCATCTGGGCTCCTCGCTGACGGACACCACGTACGTCTTCGACGAGCCCACCACGGGCCTGCACCCGCACGACATCCAGCGGATGAACGAGCTGCTGCTCCGGCTGCGGGACAAGGGCAACACGGTGCTCGTCGTGGAGCACAAGCCGGAGGTGATCGCGATCGCGGACCATGTGGTGGACCTCGGGCCGGGTGCGGGCACGGCGGGCGGCACCGTCTGCTTCGAGGGCACCGTGGCGGGTCTGCGGTCGGGAGGGACGGTCACGGGCCGTCACTTCGGCGACCGGGCCTCGCTGAAGAAGTCGGTGCGCACGCCCACCGGGGCGCTGGAGGTCCGGGGCGCGTCGACGCACAATCTGCGCGGTGTGGACGTGGACATCCCGCTCGGGGTGCTCACCGTGGTCACGGGTGTCGCCGGGTCGGGCAAGAGTTCGCTGGTGCACGGCTCGATCCCCGCGGGGGCGGGTGTGGTGTCGGTCGATCAGGGCGCGATCCGCGGTTCGCGGCGGAGCAACCCGGCGACGTACACGGGGCTGCTCGATCCGATCCGCAAGGCGTTCGCCAAGGCCAATGACGTCAAGCCCGCGTTGTTCAGCGCCAACTCCGAGGGCGCCTGCCCCACGTGCAACGGCGCCGGGGTCGTCTACACCGACCTGGCGATGATGGCCGGTGTCGCCACGACCTGCGAGGAGTGCGAGGGCAGGCGGTTCCAGGCGTCGGTGCTCGACTACCACCTCGGTGGCCGGGACATCAGCGAGGTGCTGGCGATGCCGGTGGCCGAGGCCGAGGAGTTCTTCGCCTCCGGTCCCGCGCACACCCCCGCCGCGCACCGCGTCCTGAGCCGGCTCGCCGACGTCGGTCTGGGGTACCTGACCCTCGGCCAGCCGCTCACCACGCTGTCCGGGGGCGAGCGTCAGCGCCTCAAGCTGGCCACGCACATGGCCGACAAGGGCGGGATCTACGTCCTCGACGAGCCGACCGCGGGCCTGCACCCGGCCGATGTCGAGCAGTTGCTCGGCCTGCTCGACCGCCTGGTGGACGCGGGCAAGTCGGTCATCGTGGTCGAGCACCACCAGGCGGTCATGGCGCACGCCGACTGGATCATCGACCTCGGGCCAGGCGCGGGGCACGACGGGGGCCGGATCGTCTTCGAGGGAACGCCCGCCGAGCTGGTCGCCGCGGGCTCCACCCTGACCGGCGAGCATCTCTCGGACTACGTCGGCGGCTGACCGGGGGCCGGAGGGCGGACCGGACGCGGCGCCAGGGGGCTCACCCGGCGGCGCCGCGTGCCGTGTCGGCGCGTCGAGCCCGGGTACGGGTGCACCCGACCCGTTTTGCTTCGCCCGGGAGTTCGGAGTATTTTTTGAACTGACCAGTCAGTTCAAAGGGCCGCCCGCGCCGGGCGGCCCTGGCACAACAACAAAGGGGGGACATGGACCCGCAGGAGCATGAGGCCCCCGCCGGGGCCGCCGTCAGCGCCGTGGACTTCGGGGTGAAGGGTCCGCGCGGCTGGGCCTTTCGCGGCGTCGGCCTCGACGCGGAACCCGGGTCGCTGATCGCGGTCAGGGGCCCCTCGGGCTCCGGCCGGACCTGTCTGCTGCTCGCCCTCACCGGCCGTATGAAGCCGACCGAGGGGCGCGCCGACATCGGCACCCACCGGCTGCCCAAGGAGATGGCCGCGGTGCGGCGCATCAGCGCGCTCGCACATGTGCCGGGTGTCACCGACCTCGACCCGGCCCTCACCGTCGGCGAGCATCTGCGCGAACGGGCCCTGCTGGAGGCCCGGTTCGGGGACTCCGTGCGGGCGCTGCTGCGGCCGCGGACCGAGCGGACGGCGACGGCCGAGCAGCGCATCGCCACCGCCCTGGCCGCGGCCGGACTCGACGTGGAGACGCTGCCCAAGGGTCCCCGCACCGCGGTGCGCGACCTGGAGCGCCTGGAGGCCCTGCGGCTGTCCGTGGCGCTGGCCCTGATCGGGCGCCCGAGGCTGCTGGGTGTCGACGACACCGACCTCAAGCTCTCGGCCGCCGAACGAGACGCGGTGTGGGACCTGCTGAGGTCCCTCACCGAGAGCGGGACGACGGTCGTCGCGGTGTGCGCGGAGGCGCCCGAGGGCGCGGTCGTGGTGTCGACAGCCCCGGTCGCGGCGTCCGCCACCACGTCCGGCGCCACGCCCCCCGCCGGCCCCGCCGAGCACGCCACCCCCGACGAGCCGTCCGAGGACAAGGACGGCACGGACCACGACAAGGAGACGGCGGATGCGCTCGCCGAAACTGGCCGCGCTTGAGCTCAGGCGCTTCGGCAGGGGGAAACTGCCGCGCGCGGCGCTGGTCGCGCTGCTTCTGCTGCCCCTGCTGTACGGCGCCCTGTACCTGTGGTCGTTCTGGGACCCGTACGGGCGTCTGGACCGCATACCCGTGGCGCTGGTGAACAGCGACAGCGGGTCCACGGTCGCGGGACAGAAGGTCGCCGTGGGCGACGACATCGTCAAGGGGCTGCGCGAGAGCGACACCTTCGAGTGGCACGAGGTGAGTGCCGCCAAGGCCCGGAAGGGTGTCGAGGACGGCACCTACTACCTGTCGCTGACCATGCCGTCGGACTTCAGCAAGCGCATCTCCTCCAGCTCCGGCGACTCGCCCGAGACGGGCGCCCTCCAGGTGCGCACCAACGACGCGAACAACTACATCGTCGGCCAGATCTCCAAGACGGTCTTCGGTGAGGTGCGTTCGGCGGCCTCCGCCAAGGCGTCCCGGTCGTTCCTGGACAAGATCTTCATCTCGTTCTCGGACATCCACGGCAAGACCGCGCAGGCCGCCCAGGGCGCCGACACGCTCACCGACGGGATCGGGAAGGCGGAGAAGGGTTCCCAGGACCTCGCCGAGGGGCTGCGGAAGGCCAAGAAGGGCAGCGGCGACCTGTCGGGCGGCCTGACCAAGCTGCACGACGGCGCGGGCACCCTCCAGGGCGTGGCCCAGCAGGTCGCGGACGGCACCGCGCAACTGGCCGCGCAGGTCAACGGAACGGCCGACGGGGTACGCCCGTACCTGAAGGACAACGGCCAGAAGATCGCGGACACCGCGACCCTGGTGGCCGACTCGGCCGGGGTGATGGACGACCACCTCGACGCGATCGTCACCGCCGCGCCGATCGTCCAGAGCGGCACCAGCGCGGCGTCCGACGCCCTGAACACGATCTACGACAGGCGCTGCGCGAAGGCCCTGCTGCCCGACCCGGCCTGCGACGACCTGAAGAAGGCCAGGGACTCCGCGGCGGACGCGGCGCGCCTGGCCAAGGACGTCAACACCGTGGTGACGGACTACCACGACGACACGACCGCCATGAAGAAGGACATCACGGCGCTCCAGCAGCAGGCCCGTGCGCTCGCCAAGGCGGCGCCGCACCTGTCCGGCGACCTGGACGCCGCGGTCGCCAGGATCAACCTGCTGAACAAGGGCGCCACCGCGGTCGCCCAGGGCGTCCAGAAGATCAACACCGGTCTCGGCAGCGCCTACTCGGGAGCGGCCGCCCTGGACAGCGGCGTCGACCGGCTGCACACGGGGGCGATCGACCTCAACGGCGGCATGTACAAGCTCGGCGACGGCTCCGGCAAGCTCGCCGACGGACTGCACAGCGGCGCCAAGAAGATCCCCGACTACGACAAGGCCCAGCGCGACCTGCGCACCGACGTCATGTCGGACCCCGTGCAGCTCGCCTCCAGGGACCTGCACAAGGCGCCCAACTACGGCACCGGGTTCGCCCCGTACTTCATACCGCTGTCCCTGTGGGTGGGCGCGATGGTGGCCTACATGCTGATCCCGCCGCTGAACAGGCGCGCGCTGGCCGCCGGGGCATCGCCCCTGCGGGCGGCTCTGGCCGGCTGGCTGCCGGTGGCCGCGGTGGGTGTGCTGCAGACGTCCGCCCTGATGGCGGTGCTGCACTGGGCGATCGGACTGCGGATGGAGCACGCGGCGGGGACGATCGGGTTCCTGTTCCTCGTGGCGGCGTGCTTCGGGGCCATCGTGCAGTGGCTCAACGCGCGCTTCGGGGCCGCGGGCCGGATCCTCGTGCTCGCCCTGCTGATGCTCCAGCTGACGTCCGCGGGCGGCACCTACCCCGTGCAGACCAGTCCGGGCTTCTTCAACGCCATCCACCCCTACCTGCCGATGAGCTACGTCATCGAGGCCCTGCGCAGGCTCATCACCGGGGGCGGCCTGGGCCCGGTGTGGCAGGCGTGCGCCGTGCTGGTGGCGTTCACCGCGGGCGCCCTCGCGCTGACCACCCTGTCGGCTCGCGCCAGGCAGGTGTGGACGCTGGACCGGCTGCATCCGGAGCTGAGCCTGTGAGCGCCGTACAAGCCCTGCGCCCCCGGGCGAGGAGGATCCTGTGAGAATCAACGCCATGGAACGCAGCAGCGCCGCTCCGAGCGGCGGCTCCAGCCGCCGCGAGGCGACCCGGCAGAAGCTCTACGAGGCGGCCGTCACCCTGATCGCGGAGCAGGGCTTCTCCGCCACCACCGTCGACGAGATCGCCGAGCGGGCCGGGGTCGCCAAGGGCACGGTCTACTACAACTTCGCCAGCAAGTCCGTCCTGTTCGAGGAGCTGCTGCGGCACGGCGTGGGCCTGCTCACCGCCTCCCTCAAGGACGCCGCCGAGGACATCGACCGGGCAGGCGGCACCAAGGTGGACGCCCTGGACGCGATGATCCGGGCCGGTCTCGGCTTCATCGCGCGCTACCCCGCCTTCACCCAGCTGTACGTGGCCGAGCTGTGGCGCACCAACCGCGCCTGGCAGTCCACGCTGATGGTGATGCGGCAGCAGGTCGTCGCGGCCATCGAGGACGTCCTGCGGGACGGGGTGGCGAACGGCGAGTTCAGCGACGAGATCGACGTCCAGCTGACGGCCGCCGCGCTGGTCGGCATGGTCCTGGTGGCGGCACTCGACTGGCAGTCCTTCCAGCCGGAGCGCTCCCTGGACGACGTCCACTCGGCGCTGTCGCGCCTGCTCCAGGGACGGGTGAGCGGCAGCCGCTGACACACCGGGCACCTCGGCACCCGCCGACGGCCCGGACGAGAGCGCCGGACCGGCGACCGCGTCACCGCGGTCCGCCCGGTCCGGCGCTTCGCCGTACTCCCCCGAGTCGCCCCCGTGCTCCCCGGTGTCGCCCCCCGGCGAGGGGGCCGGCACCGTTCCGCCGCCCCGTGTCGGCGGTCCGGGGCCGTGCCCTTTCCGTGCCCCCCCCACTCTCCCGCTCTCCCCGAGAGGGACCCATCCGCGCGGATACTCATCTCATCGGCTGAGTACGGGTACTCAGTCCCGCGCCACCGTCCGGCGCGCGCCCCGACCGCCGGGGAAACGAGCTGGTCAGGGCCCCGTGGACGGATTGTCGGTGACGGCCGATAAGGTCACTGGCATGGCACGGATTGCGGTGATCGGCGCCGGGATGGGCGCGATGGCGGCCGCCGCCCGGCTGGCCGTCGCGGGCCACCGGGTGGTGGTGTTCGAACGGGCGGAGACCTACGGCGGCTCGGTGCGCCGTTTCACGCGCGACGGCTTCTCCTTCGACACGGGGCCCGCGCTGCTGACCCTGCCCGCGGTCTACCGCGACCTGTTCGTCAAGACCGGCAAGGAGCCGCTGGAGGCGTGCGTCGAGCTGGTCCAGGTCGACCCCTCGACACGGCACGTGTTCGCGGACGGCACCGAGGTGTCGCTGCCCAACGCGTCCCGGGCAGGCGTGGTCTCCGCTCTGGACGCGGCGCTCGGCGCGGGCATGGGCGAGCGCTGGGGCGACTTCCTGGTGCGGGCCCGTGAGGCCTGGGACCGCACGCGCAGACCGCTGCTGGAGGAGCCGCTGTGGGCCGACTGGCAGGTGCTCGCCGAGCGCGAGCCGTATCCGGCGGTGCCGCACAAGAGGCTGCTGCGCACCCGGCGCGCCGGCACCCTCGCCGAGATCGGCGCCTGGGAGCTGCGTGAGCCCCGGCTCGCGGCCCTGCTGGAGAGCCACGCCCTGGCGTACGGCCTCGACCCGCGGACCGTGCCCGCGAGCGCGGCCGTGCTGCCGTACATGGAGCACGCCTTCGGGACCTGGTACGTGCGCGGCGGCGTGCGGGAGCTGGCGCGCGCCGTGTACGAGCGGTGCCTGGCCCGGAAGGTGGAGTTCGTCTTCGGCGCGGAGGTCACCGGGATCGTCGAGCGGGACGGCCGGGCCGCCGGGGTCGAGGTGAGCTGGGGCGATGCCGGAGCGGCCCGGGTGGTTCAGGCCGACCATGTCGTGGCCGGGGTCGCGCCCGGTGTGCTGGACCGGCTGCTGCCGCCGGGTCGGGAGGCGCGCGCGGACGGTGAGGTCCCGGCGCGGCCCGGGCCGACCGGCCGGCTGACGGTGCTGCTGGCCCTGCGCGGCGGACGGCCGGCGGACGCCGCGCACCGCACGGTGGTCCACACGACGGACCGGCAGGGCGAACTGGACCGCGTCTTCGGCGCCCACGGCGCGTCCGCCGGGGCCCAGGCGGCGCCGACGGTGACCGTGACCCGGCCCGGCGATCCCTCGCTGGTGCCCGACGCCGAGCACGAGGCCCTCACGCTGACGGTCACGGTGCCCGCGGGGTCCGACGGCCCGCGGCCGGAGGTGGGCCGGCTGCTCGCCGCGGCGGAGCAGGCGGTGCCGGGGCTGGGTTCACGGGTGCTGTGGCACGAGGTGCGGGGGCCGGGCGAGATCGCCGCGGACACCGGGGCCGAGGGCGGCGCGGTGCCCGCGCCGGCGCTGGCGGCGGGCGGGGGGCGGTGGCTTCAGCCCTCCAACAGCACGGGGATGCCCGGGGTGTTCACGGTGGGCGGCTGGTCCCATCCCGGGGGCGGGCTCGCCCACGCCGGGATGTCGGGCGCGCTGGTCGCGGGACTGATCGTGGAGGGGCCCGGCTTCCGGGGGTCCCAGTAGCCCCCGGGCGCCCCCGGCGCGTGTCCGCTCAGAAGCGGTACTGCTCGTCGAACCCGTGGCCCTGCTGCCGCGGGGTGTCGCCCTGGTAGGGGTACTGCTGCTCGGGCGGGAGTTCGCCGGTCAGGGCGTCCTCGGTGCCGCGCTGCTGGGGGACCCAGACGCCGGCCGCCGGGGTCTCGCCGTAGGTGCCGGTGGGGTACTGGTCCTGGCCGTAGCCCTGCTGGGCGTACTGCTGCTGGCCGCCGTAGGAGGGGTCGTAGGTGCCGGTGCCGTAGTGGTACTGGTCGGAGTAACCCGCGTAGCTCTGCTGCTGGCCGGTGTCGTAGCCGTACTGCTGCTGGTCGTATCCGGTGTAGCCGTCGTACGCGTACGCCTGGTCGGCCTGCTGCTGCTGGCCGGACTGATCGGCATGGCCGGCCTGGCCGGTGTAGACGCCGTAGGAACCCGTGTCCTCGGGCAGGGGCTGGGGCTCGTACACGGCCGTCGTCTCGGCGGCGGTCCGGTCGGACTGGTCCTGGTGCTGCTGCGGGGTGAAGACGTCGTCCGCCTCGTCGTCGTACACGTCGTCCTGGCGGTAGGCCGCCTCCGGCACCGGCTCGGGGGCGGTCTTCTCCGCCTTCTCGCGCGCCGGCTCGCCCCGCCGGCGCTTGCTGCCGCCGCCTTGCTCGCGGCGGTTGCCGACCGCCCAGCCGGCCGCGAAGCCGCGCCGGAACGACAGCGTGACGAAGGTCTGCCCGACCGTGAACGCGGCGGCGCCCAGCGCGATGACCAGCACCGAGTGGAGCAGCACACCGAGCACGACGCCGAGGAACCCGGCGAAGGCGACCAGCCGCCAGCGCAGACGCGCCTTGTACTGCAGCAGCACCTCGCCGAGCAGCCAGAGCGCGACGATGCCGAACGCGATGTAGAGGACCGTCAAGCCCATGTACGCCCCTCTCCCAGTGGCCGCTACGCAGTGTGTCGTATGCCGGTGCGGCCGGTCTAGGCCCGCTGCGGGTGGTGCAGGCCCAGGTTCTCGTAGATTTCCAGCGTCGCCGTGGAGTTGTTGAGTGTAATGAAGTGCAGTCCGGGAACACCCTCGGCCAGCAGCCTCGCGCAGAACTCGGTGGCGAACTCGATCCCGGTCGAGCGTACAGCCGCCGGATCCCCTCCGACGGCGAGGAGCCGGTCCCGCAGTCGTCCGGGCAGCACCGCGTTGCTCAGCTGCGGAAGCCGCTCCAGCATGCGCACGCTGGTGACGGGCATGACCTCCGGGATGATGGGCGTCGAACAGCCCGCGGCGACGGCCTTGTCCCGCAGCCGCAGATACGACTCGGGCTGGAAGAACATCTGGGTGATCGCGTAGTCGGCGCCGGCCCGGCACTTGTCGACGAAGTGGGCGACGTCGGTGTCCCAGCTCTCGGAGCGCGGATGCATCTCGGGGAACGCGGCGACGCCCACGCAGAAGTCCCCGGCCTCCTTGATGAGGCGCACGAGTTCGGCCGCGTAGGTCAGTCCGCGGGGGTGGGCGACCCAGTCGCCCATCGGGTCGCCGGGCGGGTCGCCGCGCACGGCGAGCATGTTGCGGATCCCCGCGTCGGCGTACTGGCCGATGATGTTGCGCAGTTCGGCGATGGAGTGGTTGACCGCGGTGAGGTGGGCGACGGGGGTGAGCGTGGTGTCGGCGACGATCTGCTCGGTCTCCTTGACCGTGCCCGCGCGGGTCGAGCCGCCCGCTCCGTAGGTGACGGACACGAAGTCCGGGGCGACCGCCTCGACCCTCCTGAGCGCGCTCCACAGGTTCCGTTCCCCCTTGGGGGTCTTCGGTGCCGAGAACTCGAACGAGTACGTCGTCTTGCCTGTGGCCAGGATGTCGCGCACGGTGCGTGCGCGGTCCGACCTGGTGGATGCGGTTCCGAGGGCCATAGTCGCAGGTTAGCCAGGGGGCGGCGGTCGCCCAACCGGATGCGGGAAAATTGCCCGGATTGTCGACTTGTTGTCCACCTGTCGGACACCTGGCGGTCCCGGAGGCCGCCGACCGCTCCCGGGGCCTGGCGACCTCTCGGCCTCTCGGCCTCTCGCCGATCAGCGCGGGCCGGAGCCCGCGGCGGCGCGCAGCCGCTTCGCGAACTCGGCCGCCGCGGCCCCGGGGTCGTCCGCCTCCGTGATCGCCCGCACGACGACCACCCGCCGCGCTCCGGCGTCGAGGACCTCGTCCAGGTTGGCGAGGTCGATGCCGCCGATCGCGAACCAGGGGCGCTCGCCGGCGAGGGCGGCGGTGTGGCGGACCAGGTCGAGGCCGGGGGCCGGGCGGCCGGGCTTGGTGGGGGTGGGCCAGCAGGGGCCGGTGCAGAAGTAGTCCACGCCGTCCTGGACGGCCGCGGCCTCGGCCTCGGCCGCGGAGTGGGTGGAGCGGCCTATGAGGACGTCGTCGCCGAGGACGGCGCGCGCCGCGGGCACGGGGAGGTCGCCCTGGCCGAGGTGGAGGACGTCGGAGCCGGCGGCGTGGGCGACGTCCGCGCGGTCGTTGACCGCGAGCAGCTTGCCGTGGTGGGCGCAGGCGTCGGCGAGGACCTGGAGGTGCGCCAGCTCCTCGGCCGCCTCCAGGCCCTTGTCGCGCAGCTGCACGATGTCGACTCCGCCGGCGAGGACCGCGTCGAGGAAGTCGGCGAGGTCGCCCTGCCGGGTGCGGGCGTCCGTGCACAGATAGACGCGGGCGTCGGCGAGCCGGGCGGTGCGGGCGGTGTCGGGCACGGTGGGTTCCCTCGGGGGGTCGGTGGCGTACGGGCCGCGGGGTGCGGCCGTGGCGGCCGTGTGCGACCACGGCGGCGGCCCGTACGCCGGACTGTCGTTCTCTCGCTCTGTCGCTCTGTCGAGCGGACCCGGCCCGGTCGGGCCGGGTCGGATCACCTCGGGTCGGATCGGTCAGACGGCGAGCGCCTGCGCGCGGCGCTTCACCTCCGTGCCGCGATTCTCAGCGAGAGCCTGCGCGGGGGTGCCGGGCAGGCTCGGGTCGGGGGTGAAGAGCCACTCGATCATCTCTTCGTCCGTGAAGCCGTCGTCCCGCAGGAGCGTCAGGGTGCCGGACAGGCCCTTGACGACCTTGTCCCCGTCGACGAAGGCGGCGGGGACGTGCAGCGCGCGGTTCTCACCTCGGCGTACGGCGATGAGCTGGCCGTCCTTGACCAGCTGCCGCACACGCGTCACCTCGACGCCGAACGCTTCGGCGATGTCGGGGAGGGTGAGCCAGGCGGGGACGAGAGCATCGATCTTTACGTCAATCTCGGTCACAGGATCAAGCCTGCCATCTGGGACCGACAGTCGGAAGCGGGGCACCTGCTCAGGGGGCCCGGTTGCCCCCGCCGGGGGACGCCGTGTCACCCGTCCTCACCCAGGGTCACGAAGGGGAGGTCGCCACGGCGGACTTCAGCGGGCGTGAGGCGTCCGCCAGCAGCTCCCGGTCCATGGGGGTGCCCGCCTCGATCAGCCGGCGGCCCTGGGCCAGGTCGCGGGGGCGCCCCACCGCGAGCAGGGCCACCAGGCGGCCCGCCCGCAGCCAGCACACCGACCAGGCCGCGCTGTCCGGGTCCCCGCGCCACACCGTCGCGTCGGCGGCGGCGTGGTGCCCCACGTACTGGACGAACCGGCCGAACTGCTCCGACCAGAAGTACGGCACCGGGTCGTACGCCACCAGGGCCTCGCCGGCGATGTTCGCGGCCACCGTGCGCGGGCCCTGCAGGGCGTTGTCCCAGTGGTGGACGAGCAGCCGCGCCTCGTAGCGTCCCGACGGGAAGGACGCGCAGTCACCGACCGCGTACACGTCGGGGGCGCTGGTGCGCAGGTGCTCGTCGGCCAGCACCTCGCCGTGGTCGCCGAGCTCGATGCCCGAACCGGCCAGCCAGGCGGTGGCGGGGCGGGCCCCGATGCCCACGACGATCGCGCCCGCCGGGACCCGGGTGCCGTCGTCGAGCACCACCGCGCCGGGCTCGACACGCTCCACGCGCGCGTTCACCCGCAGCTCGGCGCCGCTCTCGGCGTACCAGCCGGTCATGGGCGCGGCCACCTCCTCGGGCAGCGCGCCCGCCAGCGGCCGGTCCGCGGCCTCCACGACGGTCACCGCGCAGCCCGCCTCGCGCGCGGCGGTGGCGAACTCGGCGCCGATCCAACCGGCGCCCACGACGACGATGTCGTGCTGCTCGGCGAGGATCGGCCGCAGCCGCTCCGCGTCGTCCAGGGTGCGCAGCAGGTGCACACCGGGCACGCCCTCGGTGTCCGGGAGCCGGATCGGCTCGGCGCCCGTCGCCAGGACCAGGGCGTCGTAGGGCACGGGCCCGTTCTCGGTGTCCAGCTCGTGGTCGGCCAGGCGCACCCCGAGGACCTCGCAGCCGAGCCTCAGTTCGATGTCGAGGGACTCGAAGTCGACGTCGAAGGCGGATCCCTCGGCCTTGCCGAGCAGCACGGCCTTGGACAGGGGCGGCCTGTCGTAGGGCTGGTGCGGCTCCGCGCCGATCAGCGTCACCCCGCCTCTGAAGCCCTGCTCCCGCAGGGCGACGGCGGTCTGCACCCCCGCCATGCCCGCGCCCGCGATGACGACCCGCCGCGCCCTGTCGCCGCCCGCCGCACCGTCCTGTGCCGCCTCGCCCCGGTCCCGCGTCTGCTCGCTCACCTGATCACCATAGACAACTGACGAAGAGTCAGTCAGGGGGCGTGCTGCGTGACCTGTTGCACAACGCCCCGCCCGCCGCGCGTCCGCGGCCCGCGGACGGCGTGACGCCGGTGGAGGCTCCCTTACCGGCGTCAGGGGCACGGATTAGGGTGGGGACCTAGAGCACTCGCGGGAGCCCGGGGCGTACCGGGCTGAGAGGGAGGCTGGCGGCCTCCGACCGTACGAACCTGATCCGGGTCATGCCGGCGAAGGGAGGGGGCTGGACGCCCATGTCAGCCATGTCAGCCGCACAGATGTCCGCAACCCGTACCCCGGACGTCCTCGTCGTCGGGGGCGGGATCATCGGGCTCGTCACCGCCTGGCGGGCGGCCCTGCGCGGGCTCGCCACCATCGTGGTGGACCCGGAGCCGGGCGGCGGGGCGGCCCGGGTGGCCGCCGGGATGCTCGCCGCCGTCACCGAACTGCACTACGGCGAGCAGACCCTGCTCGGCCTCAACCTGGAGTCCGCGCGCCGCTACCCGGACTTCGCCGCCGAGCTGACCGAGGCCACCGGCCAGGACCTCGGCTACCGCCGGTGCGGCACGCTGGCCGTCGCCCTGGACACCGACGACCGCGCCCATCTGCGGGAGCTGCACGCGCTCCAGCAGCGCTCGGGCCTGGAGTCCCAGTGGCTGACCGGGCGGGAGTGCCGCCGTCTGGAGCCGATGCTCGCGCCGGGTGTACGCGGCGGGCTGCGGGTCGACGGCGACCACCAGATCGATCCGCGCCGGCTGGCCTCGGCCCTGGTCACGGCGTGCGAGCGGGCCGGCGTCGTCCTCCACCGCGCCTGGGCCGAGCGGCTCGAGGTGCGCGGTGGCCGGGCCACCGGGGTGCGCACCGCCGACGGCACCGTCCTCGCGGCCGGTCAGGTCGTGCTGGCGGGAGGCAGCCACAGCGGGCGGCTCGCGGGCGTCCCCGACGAGATCGTGCCGCCCGTGCGCCCGGTGAAGGGGCAGGTGCTGCGGCTGACGGTGCCACGGGCGTACGCGCCGTTCCTGAGCCGCACGGTGCGCGCCGTCGTCCGGGGCAGCCAGGTCTATCTGGTGCCGCGCGAGAACGGTGAGCTGGTCGTCGGGGCCACCACCGAGGAGATGGGCTGGGACACGACGGTCACCGCGGGCGGCGTCTACGAGCTGCTGCGGGACGCGCACGAGCTGGTCCCGGGCCTCACCGAGCTGCCGCTGACCGAGACCCGCGCCGGGCTGCGCCCCGGCTCCCCCGACAACGCCCCGCTGCTCGGCCCCACCGGCCTGGACGGCCTGCTGGTGGCCACCGGGCACCACCGCAACGGCGTACTGCTCACCCCGGTCACCGGCGACGTCATGGCGCACGTCCTGACCACCGGGGAACTTCCCGGGCACGCGCTCCCCTTCACCCCGCGGCGGTTCTGTGCCGCCGCGCCACCGCACACCACGCTCACGGAGCAGCCCGCATGAACATCTCGGTCAACGGCGAGCCCCGCCAGGTGGCTCCCGGCATCGCGCTCGGCACCGTCGTCGCGACCCTCACCGCGGCCCACTCCGGTGTGGCCGCCGCCCTCAACGAGACCGTCGTCCCCCGCGGGCAGTGGCCCTCGACCGCCCTCCGCGAGGGCGACCGGGTCGAGGTCCTCACCGCCGTCCAGGGAGGCTGAGCCACCATGGCCGACGACCCCCTCGTCCTCGCCGGCACGACCTTCTCGTCCCGGCTGATCATGGGCACCGGCGGCGCCCCCAGCCTCGACGTGCTGGAGCGGGCCCTGGTGGCGTCCGGCACCGAGCTGACCACGGTCGCGATGCGGCGCGTGGACGCCACGGTGCACGGCTCGGTCCTGTCCGTGCTGGACAGGCTGGGCATCAGGGTGCTGCCCAACACGGCGGGCTGCTTCACCGCCGGCGAGGCCGTGCTCACCGCCCGCCTCGCGCGCGAGGCGCTCGGCACGGACCTCGTCAAGCTGGAGGTCATCGCGGACGAGCGGACCCTGCTGCCCGACCCGATCGAGGTGCTGGAGGCGGCCGAGACACTGGTGGACGACGGGTTCACCGTGCTGCCGTACACCAACGACGACCCGGTCCTCGCCCGGAAGCTGGAGGACGTCGGCTGCGCGGCGATCATGCCGCTCGGTTCCCCGATCGGCTCCGGGCTCGGCATCCGCAATCCGCACAACTTCCAGTTGATCGTGGAGCACGCGCGCGTGCCGGTCATCCTGGACGCGGGCGCGGGCACGGCGTCGGACGCGGCCCTGGCGATGGAGCTGGGCTGCGCCGGTGTGATGCTCGCCTCGGCGGTGACCCGGGCGCAGGAGCCGGTGCTCATGGCGGAGGCGATGCGGCACGCGGTGGAGGCGGGACGGCTCGCCCGGCGGGCCGGGCGCATCCCGCGCCGGCACTTCGCCGAGGCCTCGTCGCCGACCGAGGGCATCGCCCGGCTGGACCCGGAACGGCCCGCCTTCTGAGGCCGCCGGACCCGGGCGCTGCCGCCGGCGCCGGAGCGGCGGCGCTCCGCGGGCCTCGTCTACCCCGCCCCGCGGCTCATGAACACCTGTGCGGACGCGGTGTGCGTCACAGGACAGCTTCAGTCCGCTCCGCTGGAGCAGTATCGGACGGGCCTGTCGGCGTCCCCTCGTAGACTCGCAGGGTGGACACGACCCTCAAGGACCCTCTCGTCGGGCAAGTGCTCGACGGCCGCTACCGCGTCGATGCGCGTATCGCCGTCGGTGGGATGGCCACGGTCTACCAGGCCGTGGACACCCGCCTCGACCGCGTCCTGGCGCTCAAGGTGATGCACCCGGCGCTGGCCGCCGACGGCACGTTCGTCAACCGCTTCATACGCGAGGCCAAGTCGGTCGCCCGCCTGGCCCACCCCAACGTGGTGCAGGTCTTCGACCAGGGCACCGACGGGTCGTACGTGTATCTCGCCATGGAGTACGTCGCCGGGTGCACCCTGCGCGACGTGCTGCGCGAGCGCGGGGCGCTCCAGCCGCGCGCCGCCCTGGACATCCTGGAACCGGTACTGGCCGCCCTCGGGGCCGCCCACCGCGCCGGGTTCGTGCACCGCGACATGAAGCCGGAGAACGTCCTCATAGGCGACGACGGCCGGGTCAAGGTCGCCGACTTCGGTCTCGTCCGGGCCGTGAACACCGTGACGAGCACCACGGGTGACGTGCTCGGCACCGTCTCCTACCTCGCGCCGGAGCAGATCGAGAACGGCACGGCCGACCCCCGGGTCGACGTGTACGCGTGCGGCGTGGTCCTCCACGAGATGCTCACCGGCGCCAAGCCGCACCGGGGGGACTCCCCCGCCCAGGTGCTCTACCGGCACCTGAACGAGGACGTGCCGCCCCCGTCGGCCGCGGTGCCGGGGCTGGCCGTGGAGCTGGACGAGCTGGTGGCGTCGGCCGCCGCGCGCTCCCC
Organism: Streptomyces sp. NPDC048664; assembly: GCF_040650555.1. Lineage (NCBI taxonomy): Bacteria > Bacillati > Actinomycetota > Actinomycetes > Kitasatosporales > Streptomycetaceae > Streptomyces > Streptomyces sp. NPDC048664. Next base: position 83,953 of record NZ_JBEZHK010000022.1, read on the forward strand.
CCGGCTGCGCCCGGACGACGCGGTGGCCCTGCTCGGCCAGGTGCTCCAGGTCCGCAACGCGCTCACCGCGGAGGAGTTGGACGCCGTGCCGCCGGCCGCGATCGAGACGGACGGCGGCGGCGAGGACCGCACCACGGTGATCCCGCGCACCTCCTCCGCGGTCGGCGCGGAGGCGGAGCGTGAGGCGGAGCTGCATCGGACGACCCGGCTGGAGATGCCCGCGCCCGGGCCCGCCGAGCCCACCGGGCGCCTCCGCGCGCGCCGGCGCAACGCGCCCCGGCGGAACCTGCTGGCGCTGGTCGTCGCCGTCCTGCTGGTGCTCGGGGTGGGCGCCGGTGTCTGGTACATCAACTCGGGCCAGTTCACCAAGGTGCCGCCGCTCCTGGCCAAGACCGAGGCCGAGGCCAGGACCCGGCTGAAGCAGGCCGGGCTCCAGGTCAAGACGGTCCGGCACAGCTACAGCGACACGGTCGCGCGGGGCACCGTCATCAGCACGGACCCGGTGACGGGGGCGCGGATCCGCTCCAACGACGCGGTGACGCTGACCCTCTCCGACGGTCCCCGCACGGTCGCGGTGCCCGATCTGAAGGGCTTCCCGCTGGACAAGGCGCAGGACGAGCTGAAGAAGCGCGGCCTGGCCGCGGGCATGGTGACCCAGGCCTTCAGCGCGGACGTGCCCAAGGGCTCCGTGATCGGGACGCAACCGGGCGCGGGCATCAAGCGCCACGGCGGCTCCGCGATCGCGCTCGTCGTCAGCAAGGGCGCCCCGGTGGACGTACCCGACGTCACGGGCGACTCGGTGGACGACGCCACGGCGGAACTCCAGGACGCGGGCCTGAAGGTGCGGATCTCCCCCACCCGGGTCAACGCGGACGTCGAGGCGGGGCAGGTCGCCCAGCAGTCGCCGCAGGACGGCAGGCAGGCCGCCGAGGGCGACACGATCACGCTGACGCTCTCCAAGGGTCCCGAGATGATCCCGGTGCCGGACGTGGTCGGCGACAGCGTCGACGACGCCACGAAGGCCCTCCAGGACGCGGGCTTCCAGGTCGACGAGGACCGTGGGCTGCTGGGGCTGTTCGGCGACACGGTCAAGGACCAGTCGGTGAAGGGCGGCGACAAGGCGCCGAAGGGGTCCACGGTCACGATCAAGATCCGGTGACCGCCCGACGGGGCGCTTCGGGGGCATGCCACCCTGGTGAGGTGAGCATTCCGTACGCCCCGTCCTCCCCCGCCTCCCCGCCGGCGGGCCCCGGCCCGGCCCGCAATCCCGTGGGCGGCCATGTCCCGGTCGCCGGTGGGCTGCACTCCGTGGGGCTGGCCTACGCGCGCGATCTGTCGGCCGAGGCCGTCCAGGTCTTCGTCGCCAATCCACGCGGCTGGGCGACGCCCACGGGCAGCGCCCGCCAGGACGAGGAGTTCCGGGCCGCGTGTGCCGCGGCGTCGATCCCGGCGTATGTGCACGCGCCGTACCTGATCAACTTCGGTTCGCACACCGAGGCGACCGTGGAGCGGTCCGTCGAGTCCCTGCGGCACTCGCTGCGCCGCGGCCGCGAGATCGGCGCGCGGGGAGTCGTGGTGCACACGGGCAGCGCCACCGGCGGCCGCGAGCGGTCCGTCGCGCTGCGGCAGGTGCGCGAGCGGCTGCTGCCCCTGCTGGACGAGCTGACGCACGACGACCCGTTCCTGCTGTTGGAGTCGACCGCGGGCCAGGGCTCCTCCCTGTGCTCACGCACCTGGGACTACGGGCCCTACTTCGAGGCCCTCGACGCGCATCCCCGGCTCGGTGTCTGCCTCGACACCTGCCATGTCTTCGCCGCCGGGCACGACCTGACCGGGCCGCACGGCATGCACCAGACCCTGGACCTGCTGGTGGGCACCGTCGGCGAGGGCCGGCTGAAGCTGATCCACGCGAACGACTCGCAGGACGTGGCCGGAGCGCACAAGGACCGCCACGCCAACATCGGCTCCGGTCATATAGGCGAGGACCCGTTCCGCGCGCTGATGACCCACCCGGCCACCGAGGGCGTACCCCTGATCATCGAGACGCCCGGCGGCAGGGAGGGGCACGCGGCGGACGTGGAGCGGTTGAAGAAGCTGCGGGACGGGTGAGGGGCGGCCGTCAGAGTTCGGGGCCGTCCCCGGGCTCCTCCTGGTAGGAGTAGCGCTGTTCCTTCCAGGGGTCGCCGAGGTTGTGGTAGCCGCGCTCCTCCCAGAAGCCCCGGCGGTCGGCGGTCATGTACTCGACGCCGCGCACCCATTTGGGGCCCTTCCAGGCGTACAGGTGCGGGACGACCAGGCGCAGCGGGAAGCCGTGTTCGGCGGTGAGCAGCTCACCGTCCTTGTGGGTGGCGAAGATGGTGCGGTCGGAGGCGAAGTCGTCCAGGCGCAGATTGGAGCTGAAGCCGTACTCCGCCCAGACCATGACATGGGTGACGGTGGGCGCGGGCGGGGCTATCTCGAGGATCGTGCGGGCCGGGATGCCGCCCCATTCGGCCCCGACCATGCTGAACTTCGTGACGCAGTGCAGATCGGCCACGACGCTCGCGTAGGGCAGGGCCGTGAAGTCCTCGTGGTTCCAGCAGTGCTTCCCGCCGTCCGCGGTGACGCCGAACACCCTGAACTCCCAGCGCTCGGGACGGAACTTGGGTACGGGGCCGTAGTGCGTGACGGGCCAGCCCCGCTGCAGTCGCTGTCCCGGCGGAAGCTCGGACCGTCCCGCTTCTCCTTGTCCAGACGCGCGCTCCACCGGGTGACCCATGACTCCATCCTGACAGACCAGGCCGAGTGCACCCGACCAGCCCGGACCCGAACCAGACATATCCCATTAAGCGTGAACTTACTGGACGCTACCCGGTGCCGGTGCAATCATGCGGCGCATCCCGCCAGTCACGCTTGGAAGGAGCCCGCGCGATGCAGGGCGACCCGGAGGTCATCGAATTCCTCAACGAGCAGCTCACCGGTGAGCTGACCGCGATCAACCAGTACTTCCTGCACGCGAAGATGCAGGAGAACCTCGGGTGGTACAAGCTCGCCACGTACACCCGGCGGGAGTCGTTCGACGAGATGAAGCACGCCGAGGTGCTGACCGACCGCATCCTCTTCCTGGACGGGCTGCCGAACTACCAGCGGCTCTTCCACGTGCGGGTGGGGCAGACGGTCAAGGAGATGTTCGAGGCCGACCGCGAGATCGAGGTCGAGGCGATCGACCGGCTCAAGCGGGGCGTCAGGGTGATGCGGGAGAAGGGCGACATCACGTCGGCGAACATCTTCGAGTCGATCCTGGAGGACGAGGAGCACCACATCGACTACCTGGACACTCAGCTCGACCTGGTGGACAAGCTCGGCGAGGCGCTCTACATCGCGCAGCTCATCGAGCAGCCGGAAGAGGGCTAGGCCGCGTCTCCCAGGCCCTCGGCACCGGCCACGGAGGACAGGACGGGCCTGCCCCGGTCGGCGAGCTCCCGGCGCGGGCAGGCGCCCCGGCCCAGCAGCGCCTGGATGCGCCGCACGCACGAGCCGCAGTCGGTGCCCGCCTTGCAGGCGGACGCGATCTGCCGGGGAGTGCAGGCGCCGTCGTCCACGTGCTTCTTGACCTGCTGCTCGGTGACGCCGAAGCAACTGCAGACGTACACGTGGTTCACCTCCCGGCGGGTTCTGCGGGTCGTGCCCTCCCGGCTCCCTGGTCGGTGAGGCAAACCTAACCTTACCCGTCGTGCCGTACCGGTGAAAGTGGGGTGGGGCGCGGATCCTCTGTGATCCGCGCCCCACCCCACTGCGCCGTTCCGGGCCCGGTCGGCCCGGGGTCCGCTACTGGTCCCGGTACATCTCCGCGACGAGGAACGCCAGGTCGAGGGACTGGCTGCGGTTCAGACGCGGGTCGCACGCCGTCTCGTAGCGCTGGTGCAGGTCGTCGACGAAGATCTCGTCGCCGCCGCCCACGCACTCGGTGACGTCGTCGCCGGTCAGCTCCACGTGGATACCGCCCGGGTGGGTGCCGAGCGCCTTGTGGACCTCGAAGAAGCCCTTCACCTCGTCCAGCACGTCGTCGAAGCGCCGGGTCTTGTGGCCGGAGGCCGCCTCGAAGGTGTTGCCGTGCATCGGGTCGGTCACCCAGGCCACCGCCGCGCCGGACGCCGTGACCTTCTCCACCAGCTCGGGCAGCCGGTCACGGACCTTGTCGGCGCCCATGCGCACGACGAAGGTGAGCCGGCCCGGCTCGCGGTCCGGGTCCAGACGCTCGATGTACTGCAGCGCCTCCTCGGCCGTCGTCGTCGGACCGAGCTTGATGCCGATCGGGTTGCGGATCTTCGAGGCGAACTCGATGTGCGCGCCGTCCAGCTGCCGCGTGCGCTCACCGATCCACACCATGTGCGCGGAGACGTCGTACAGCCGGCCGGTGCGCGAGTCGACGCGGGTCAGCGCGGACTCGTAGTCGAGCAGCAGCGCCTCGTGCGAGGAGAAGAACTCGACGGTCTTGAACTCCTCCGGGTCCGTGCCGCAGGCGCGCATGAAGTTCAGCGCGTTGTCGATCTCCCGCGCCAGCTGCTCGTAGCGCTGCCCGGACGGCGAGGACTTCACGAAGTCCTGGTTCCAGGCGTGCACCTGGCGCAGGTCCGCGTAGCCGCCGGTGGTGAAGGCGCGCACCAGGTTCAGCGTGGAGGCGGACGCGTGGTACATGCGGCGCAGCCGCTCCGGGTCCGGGATCCGGGACTTCTCGGTGAACTCGAAGCCGTTGACCGAGTCGCCCCGGTACACGGGCAGGGTCACGCCGTCACGGGTCTCCATGGGCTTGGAGCGCGGCTTGGAGTACTGGCCGGCGATACGGCCGACCTTCACCACCGGCACCGAGGCCGCGTAGGTGAGCACGGCACCCATCTGGAGCAGGGTCTTGAGCTTGGCGCGGATGTGGTCGGCACCCACGGCGTCGAAGGACTCGGCGCAGTCGCCGCCCTGGAGCAGGAACGCCTCGCCCCTGGCGACGGCTCCCATCCGGGCGCGCAGCTGGTCGCACTCGCCCGCGAAGACGAGCGGCGGATACGACTCGAGGTCCGCGATCACTGCGCGCAGAGCCTCGGTGTCGGGGTACTCGGGCTGCTGCGCCGCGGGCAGGTCTCGCCAGGTGTTGCCAGCATGTGCGCTGGTCTTAGCGTTCACGGTCACGAGCCCCAGACTACGGGGTCGATTCCGGCCGCCGGTCCAAAGCCCAGCAAGTGAGACGCCCGGAACAGTCCGTGGACACAGGGGCGCGGTGAAGGGGCGGTCCCGCGGCGCGCGTGGGGTACAGTGCGGCACATGTTCGCGCACACGACCCGGAACTGGTGGTGGACCGCTCCTTCGGCGGCCCACTGACGCGCGTACCCACGACTTCGCGAAGGCCGCCCCGAGGGGCGGCCTTCCGTGTTTCCGGGCACCGGGGCCGTTCCCTCTCCGAGAAGAGAAGGAACCCCACGATGCCTCTGTCCGACCTGCTGGACGATCACCGTCCGTTCGCCCTGCTGCGCCGCCGCACCCCGGGGCGCGACCACGACACGGTGGAGGTGCTGATCGGCGACGTCACCCCCTGTGAGCGGCTCGCCGACCTCCCCGAGGAGTGCCTGGCCCTCGTCCCCTTCCGGCAGATCCGCGAGCGCGGCTTCGACGTCCGCGACGACGGGACCCCGCTGCTGGCCCTGCGGCCCGAGGAGTCGTACGAGATCCCCCTGGACGAGGCCCTGAGCGAGCTTCCCGACCATGACGTCCGCGTGCGGGACGGCGGCTTCGACGTGTCCGACGAGGAGTACGCCCGGATCGTCGACCGGGTGCTGCGGGAGGAGATCGGGCGCGGGGAGGGCGCCAACTTCGTCGTCCGGCGCACGTTCCGGGGCACCGTCGCCGGCTTCGGGCGCGGCGACGCCCTCGCACTGTTCCGCCGGCTGCTGGTCGGCGAGCGGGGCGCCTACTGGACCTTCGTCGTCCACACCGGCCGGCGCACGCTGGTGGGCGCGAGCCCCGAGGTGCATGTGCGGATGTCCGGCGGGACGGTCGTGATGAACCCGATCAGCGGGACCTACCGCTACCCCGAGGGCGGTCCCCGCCCCGAGCACCTGCTCCGGTTCCTGGCCGACGGCAAGGAGATCGAGGAGCTGTCGATGGTCGTCGACGAGGAACTCAAGATGATGTGCACGGTCGGCGACCGGGGCGGTGTCGTCGTCGGCCCGCGCCTGAAGGAGATGGCCCACCTCGCGCACACGGAGTACGAGCTGCGCGGCAGGTCGACCCTGGACCCGCGCGAGGTGCTGCGGGAGACCATGTTCGCGGCGACCGTCACCGGGTCGCCCGTGCAGAACGCGTGCCGGGTGATCGAGCGGCACGAGAGGACCGGCCGCGGCTACTACGCGGGCGCGCTGGCGCTGCTGGGCCGGGACGGCGGGGGCGCGCCGACACTCGACTCGCCCATCCTGATCCGCACCGCGGACATCGACGGGGAGGGACGGCTGGGGGTGGCCGTCGGCGCGACCCTGGTGCGCGGCTCGGATCCGGCGGGCGAGGTGGCGGAGACGCACGCCAAGGCGGCGGGGGTGCTGGCGGCGCTGGGGGCACGCCCGGCGCGTGCGCACGCGGAGAGGACGGGGCCGCTGCTGGCGGACGACCCCCGGGTGCGGGCCGCGCTCGACGGGCGGCGCGCGATGCTCGCGCCGTTCTGGCTGCGGATGCGGGAGGAGGCGCCGGAGTCGGAGTCGGCCGGGCACGCCTTCGTGGTGGATGCCGAGGACACGTTCACCGCGATGCTGGCGCATGTGCTGCGGTCGACGGGGCTGCGGGTGACGGTACGGCGGTACGACGCGCCGGGGCTGCGGGAGGCGGTGCTCGCGCACGAGGGGGTCGTGGTGCTGGGCCCCGGGCCCGGCGACCCGGCGGATCTCACCGATCCGAAGATGCGGTTCCTGCGGGAGCTCACCGCCGAGGTGCTCCGCGGGCACCGGTACGGCGTCCTCGGCGTCTGCCTGGGGCAGGAGCTGATCGCGGCCGAGCTGGGGCTGGAGATCGCGCGCAAGGAGGTGCCGTACCAGGGTGCGCAGACCCGGATCGACCTGTTCGGGCGGGCGGAGACCGTCGGGTTCTACAACAGCTTCACCGCCCGGTGCGACGACGAGACGGCCGGTGAGCTGGCCGCGCACGGGATCGCCGTCAGCCGGGACGTCGGCGGGGAGGTGCACGCCCTGCGGGGGCCCGGGTTCGGTGGGGTGCAGTTCCATCCGGAGTCCGTGCTGACGTCGAACGGCGTCGCGATCGTCCGGGAACTGGTCGCGCACGTGTCCCGGGGCTGCCGCCCCCAGGCGGCCGCCTCGACCTGAACGGCCCCGCCCCCGCGCGCCGGACGGCCGCGCCCGTGCCGTCCGGCGCGCGAGGGGCCTCGTCAGCCGAAGAACACCCCGACCTCGGCGTACAGCTTCGGGTCGACCGTCTTCAGCTTGGCCGTGGCCTCCGCGATCGGGACGCGGACGATGTCCGTTCCGCGCAGGGCGACCATCTTTCCGAAGTCCCCGTCGCGGACCGCCTCGATCGCGTGCAGTCCGAAGCGGGTGGCGAGCCAGCGGTCGAAGGCGCTGGGTGTGCCGCCGCGCTGGACGTGTCCGAGGACGGTCGTCCGGGCCTCCTTCCCGGTGCGCCGCTCGATCTCGTGGGCCAGCCATTCGCCGACGCCCGAGAGGCGGACGTGTCCGAAGGAGTCCACCGACTGGTCCTTGAGCACCATGTCGCCGTCCTTCGGCACGGCGCCCTCCGCCACCACCACGATCGGCGCGTACGACGCCTTGAAGCGGGAGGTCACCCAGGCGCACACCTGGTCGACGTCGAAGCGCTGCTCGGGGATGAGGATGGCGTTGGCTCCGCCGGCGAGCCCCGAGTGGACGGCGATCCAGCCCGCGTGGCGGCCCATCACCTCGACCACCAGGACCCGCATGTGGGACTCGGCCGTCGTGTGCAGGCGGTCGATCGCCTCGGTCGCGATGTTGACGGCGGTGTCGAAGCCGAAGGTGTAGTCCGTGGCGGACAGGTCGTTGTCGATGGTCTTGGGCACGCCGACGACCTGGACGCCGTACTCGTCGGCCAGGCGCGCGGCGACCCCCAGGGTGTCCTCGCCGCCGATCGCCACGAGCGCGTCGACCTCCTCCTTGGCGAGGGTGTCCTTGATCCGGCGGATGCCGTTCTCCTGCTTCAGGGGGTTGGTCCGGGAGGAGCCGAGGATCGTGCCGCCGCGGGGCAGGATGCCGCGCACCGCGGGGATGTCGAGCCGGACGGTGTCGCCTTCGAGGGGGCCGCGCCAGCCGTCCCTGAAGCCGACGAAGTCGTAGCCGTACTCCTGCACGCCCTTGCGCACGATGCCCCGGATGACGGCGTTGAGCCCGGGGCAGTCGCCGCCTCCGGTCAGTACTCCGACCCGCATGGAATTGTCCCTTCACCGCGGTTGCCTGAGCGATTGGCTGATACGGGCCACGCTAGTGGTGACCCATGTCACTCCGGCAGGACGCGAGCGGCCGACTCCGGTGAAACGTCGGGGAGTTGATCACCCCGAATTCACTCGAAAGAGGGTACTGCGGCTACGCGCCGTCGAGACCCCGCTCTATCGCGTACCGCACCAGCTCCACCCGGTTGTGCAACTGGAGTTTGCCCAGGGTGTTCTGGACGTGGTTCTGCACGGTGCGGTGCGAGATCACCAGGCGTTCGGCGATCTGCTTGTAGCTCAGGCCCTTGGCGACCAGCCGCAGCACCTCGGTCTCCCGGTCGGTCAGCCGCGGCGCGCCGGGCTCGTCGGTGTCCGGCGCGGGGGCGGGCTCACTGGCCAGTCGCCGGTACTCGCCGAGGACCAGCCCCGCGAGGCCCGGCGTGAACACCGGGTCGCCGTCCGCGGTGCGGCGCACCGCGTCGATCAGCTCCTGGGTCGAGGCGGACTTCAGCAGGTAGCCGGTCGCGCCCGACTTCACCGCCTCCAGCACGTCCGCGTGCTCCCCGCTCGCCGACAGCACCAGGACGCGCGGCGAGGGCTCGGCGCCCACGAGTTCCCTGCAGACCTGGACGCCCGGTTTCACGGGCAGGTTCAGGTCCAGGACGAGGACGTCGGGCGTGACGGCCCGGGCCCGCCGTACGGCCTGCTCGCCGTCGCCCGCGGTGGCGACCACCTCGAACCCGGCCTCGGCGAGGTCGCGGGCGACCGCGTCGCGCCACATGGGGTGGTCGTCCACCACCATGACCCTGACCGGGGAGCGCTCACCGGTGGTGTCCGCCGTCATCCTCGTCCCGCCTTCCCTGTGGGGCACGCACGCCCGTCGGGCGCTTCGGTGTCCTCAGTTCCACTTCGGTGCCCTGGCCGGGCACCGAGATCAGCTCGGCCGTGCCGCCGATGTCGCGCAGCCGCCCGCGGATCGACTGGGCGACCCCGAGCCGCCCCTCCGACTCGGCCTCGGCGAGCCGTCCCTCCGGGATGCCGGGGCCGTCGTCCCGCACGGTCACCACGACCGTGTCCGGCTCGTCCTCGACCAGGATCCAGGCGTGAGCGCCGTCCCCGGCGTGCCGGTCGACGTTGTCGAGGGCGGCGCCGACCGCGGCGGCGAGTTCCCGCGCGGCCCCGGGGGCGAGCGGCACCGGGGTGCCCGGTTGGGAGAGGGTCACCCGGGCGCCGACGTAGGGGTTCAGCAGCGGGCGCAGGTCGAGGGGGCCGTCCCCGGTGTCCGGTCGGCCGGACGAAGCGCCCGCCGGATCCGGTGCCGTGCCGGGCGCGGTGGCGTGCCGGGGCGTCAGGCCTCCGGCGACCAGGGTGCGCAGCGCGATCTCCTGTTCGCCCGCCAGCCGGCCGAGTTCCGCGGCCTCGCCGCCCAGGGCGGAGCCGCGCCGCTGCACCATGGCGAGCACCTGGAGCACGCCGTCGTGGATGTCCCGGGCGAGCCGCTCCCGCTCCCGGGTCGCGGCCTGGATCTCCAGGGCGCGGGCGAGGGTGCGCTCCGAGGCGCGGGCGACCTCGACGACGTACCCGATGCCGGTGGCGGCGACCCAGACGAGCACCACGTTGTGGAGGGTGTCGCGGGCCGGGGTGCCGCGTTCGATCAGGTCGGCGACGGCGACCGCGGTGGAGGCGCAGGCGCCCCAGCGCCAGCCGCCCTTGATCGCGAACGCCAGGACGGCCCCGGCGGTCCAGATCGAGGGCAGGGTGGGTCCGCCGTCGGCGATCCGCTCGGGGCTGGCCGCGAGCGGGGTGATGAGGATGCCGGTGAGCGCGATGGTGAGGTCGACGGCCAGGAAGGGCCGGGTGCAGTTCGCGGCGTTGGCGACCCTGGGGAGCGTGGACAGCGTCCACAGGCCGAGGACGACGTAGTAGGCGATGGCCACGCGCGGGTGGGCGAACTGCCCGTACGCGCTGGCGAAGAACCCGATCGCGTACAGCATCGTCAGCACGCGGTAGGCCGTGAGCGCGCGCCACAGCGGCTGCTCCACCGACATCATGACGACGCGCTCGCGCTTGGCCCTGGCCATGTCCCCCACCCCGAGTCGACCGACGGCGTGCCTGGCGGTCCGCGGGAGCCGGCCGGACCCGCGGGGACCCGCTGGTGCCGCGGCTCTAGGAACCCGCCGGTTCCTTTCCTGCCTGCTCCGCCACGGCCGTCCCGTCCCGCTCCGCGTGGGCCCCCGGGTCCTCCCCGGTTCCCTGGGCCTCGGCGGCTTCCTTCTGGGCCTGCTTCTCGGCCTGGTGCGCCTGCTTCTCCGCCTGCTTCTCGGCCTTCGCCGCCTCCGCGATCTGCCGCTTGGCGGCCGTCGCGTAGATGTCGACGTACTCCTGGCCGGAGAGCTTCATGATCTCGTACATGACCTCGTCGGTCACCGCGCGCAGCACGAAGCGGTCGCCGTCCATGCCGTGGTAGCGGCTGAAGTCGAGCGGCTTGCCGATGCGGATGCCCGGACGCATCAGCTTGGGCATGACCTTGCCGGGGGGCTGGATCTTCTCGGTGTCGATCATGGCGACCGGGATCACGGGCGCCCCGGTGGCCAGCGCGACCCGGGCGAGACCGCCGGGCTTGCCGCGGTACAGGCGCCCGTCGGGCGACCGGGTGCCCTCCGGGTAGATCCCGAACAGCTCACCGCGCTCCAGGACCTCGATGCCGCTCCTGATGGCGGCCTCGCCCGCGCCGCGCGCGCCCGAGCGGTCCACCGGGAGCTGGCCGACGCCCTTGAAGAAGGCCGCGGTCATCCGCCCCTTCACTCCCGGGGTCGTGAAGTACTCGGCCTTCGCGATGAAGGTGACCTTGCGGTTGAGCATCGTGGGCAGGAAGAACGAGTCCGAGAAGGAGAGGTGGTTGCTCGCCAGGATCGCGGGCCCCTCGGCGGGGATGTTCTCCAGACCTTCCACCCAGGGCCTGAAAGTGAGCTTCAGCGGCCCCCCGATGGCCACCTTCATCGCGCCGTACAACAACCGAGTTCCTCCTGTGTCTGTGACACAGACCTTAACCCGCTCCGCCGCAAAGAGCGCCGACGGCCCTGGTCGGTGTCAGTGCGGTCGCGTACGGTGAAGTACCTGCACCCGAGATGTGTCCGTTCCGCGTCTTTCGATCCGCTTCCGCTGCCTGAACATCCGATTCTCTGAACAGGAGACCGACGTGCCGGTCCTTCCTGGAGCCGAGCCGTTCCGCCATGACGGCGGGGAGGTCGGCGTCCTCCTCTGCCATGGTTTCACCGGTTCCCCGCAGTCGCTGCGCCCCTGGGGGGAGTATCTGGCCGGGCGCGGCCTGACCGTGTCGCTGCCGCTGCTGCCCGGGCACGGCACGCGCTGGCAGGACATGCAGCTCACCGGCTGGCAGGACTGGTACGCGGAGGTGGACCGCGCGCTGCGGGTCCTGCGCGAGCGGTGCGCCCAGGTGTTCGTGGCGGGCCTGTCCATGGGCGGTGCCCTGGCCCTGCGGCTGGCCGCCCGGCACGGTGCGGGGGTCGCCGGGGTCATCGTGGTGAACCCGGCGAACAAGGTGCACGGCCGATCCGCGTACGCCCTTCCGGTGGCCCGCCATCTGGTGCCTTCCACGAAGGGGATCGCCAGCGACATCGCCAAGGGCGGTGGCACCGAGCTGGGCTACGACCGGGTGCCCCTGCACGCGGCGCACTCCCTGCGGAACTTCCTGCGGATGCTGGACGGCGAGCTGCCGCGGGTCACCCAGCCGGTGCTGCTGCTGCGCAGCCCCCAGGACCACGTCGTCCCGCCGGCCGACTCGGCGCGGATCCTCGGGCGGATCTCCTCGGCGGATGTGCGGGAGGTCCTGCTGGAACAGAGTTACCACGTGGCGACGTTGGACCACGACGCGGACCGGATCTTCGAGGAGAGCCATACGTTCATCGGCCGGATCGCGCCCAGTGTCGGCAAAGAAGGGACGGCCGCAGGTGGCTGAGCACGACTCCGACCGCGAGGACCGCGAGCCGGACGAGAAGGGCGTGCCCTTCGACGAGGAGGCCGCCTGGGCGGCGATCGTCGCCGGGTACGGGGAGGAGCCGTCGGACCCGCCGGGCGCGAGGCCCTTCCGGTCGGTCGAGGATCTGGCGCTGCCCGCCTGGGAGCCGGAGGACGCCACGGGCGAGGGCGCGCAGGACGAGCCGGCCGCCCCGCTCGGCGGCTCGGTCACGTTCGCGCCCGGCGTGGGTCCGCGCGACCACAGCCCGCCGGAGCCGTCCGAGGACGACTTCGGGCCGGACGACGAGGGCCACTTCGTGCCGCCGGAGCCGCCGCCGCTGCCCGAGGCCGACACGACGGCGAAGTTCGCGTGGCTCGGGCTGGTCGGCGGACCCGTGCTGCTCCTGCTGGCGATACTCCTGGGCTGGGAGATGACCTGGTGGCTCACCACGCTCGGCATCGGAGGCTTCCTGGGCGGCTGCGCCACGCTGGTGGCGCGCATGCGCACGGGCGAGGACGACGACGACCCGGGGCGGGGCGCGGTGGTCTGACCCGCCGCGGGCCCTACGACGCGGGGATCCTGAGGGCGGCCAGGACCGGAAGGTGGTCCGAGGCCGCCCTCAGGTCGTCCCGGGACACTCCCGGGTGACCGAGCGGGACACCGCAGCCGAGGACCTCGACGCCGCTCGTGGCGAAGATCGCGTCGATGCGGCGGTGCGGGTCCAGCGGCGTCCAGGTGTGCTCCCCGCCCCAGGGCGCGACGGTCCGGGCGTCCCGCAGGTCCCTCGCCAGCCGCTCGAAGGCGGGGCCGCCGGGGGCTTCGTTCAGGTCGCCGCCGGCGAGGGCGCAGGCCGGGCCCGTCGCGGCGATCCGGTCGATCCGGTCCAGGAGCAGGCCCGCCTGGGCGTACCGCTCCCGCTTCTCCAGGCTCAGGTGAAAGCTGACGACACCGAGCCGGGCGCCCGCGAAGCGTACGACCGCCGTCGCGAGGCCCCTGCGGTGCAGGCCGGGGGTGAGCGGCAGCAGCACGTCCTCGGTGTGCTCGACGGTGGCGCGCAGCGAGCACAGGATCGCGGGTCCCGCCGCGGTGGCTCCGCCGGTCAGGAGCACGAGGCCCGAGGCGGCGGCGAGCCGGGCCAGTTTCTTGCGCCAGCGGAAGAAGCGCGGGGCTTCCTGGATCAGGACCAGGTCGGGGGCGCAGGCCGTGATGATCCTGGCCAGGGCCTGGGTGTCGTCGCGCATCGAGCGGATGTTGTAGCTCAGCACGCGGAGGACGGCGCCGCCGTCGGGCTCGGTGCGGGAGTCGGGCAGCAGCGCCATGCGGATCAATGTACGCCCGGCCCCGCGCCCTGGGGAGGGCACGAGGCCGGGGGGGGTGCCTCACATGATCGGGTCGGGCTCCCGGGCCAGGTCCGCGGCGCCGACGAGGCCCGCCTCGTTGCCCAGCTGGGCCGCGATGACGTCGGCCACCGGGCGCCAGTTGCCGCCCACCAGCCAGCGCTTGTACGACTTACGGATCGGGTCGAGGACCAGTTCGCCCTCGTCCGAGAGACCGCCGCCGACGATGAAGGCGGAGGGGTCGAAGAGCGAGGCCAGGTCCGCCAGGCCCGCGCCCGCCCAGCGGGCCAGCTCCCGGTAGGAGTCGACGGCCACCGGGTCGCCCTGGCGGGCGGCCATGGAGATGTGCTTGCCCTCGATGCCCTCCGGGGTGCCGTCGCCGAGCGAGAGCAGCAGTTCGGCGTGCTCGGGGGTGGCGTTGGCCCGCTGCTTCGCGTACCGGACGAGCGCGCGGCCGGAGGCGTACTGCTCCCAGCAGCCCTGGGAGCCGCAGCCGCAGAGCAGCCCGTCCGGGACCATCCGGATGTGGCCGAACTCGGCGGCCACGCCGAAGTGGCCGCGGCGGAGCTTGTTGCCGATGATGATCCCGCCGCCGAGGCCGGTGCCGAGCGTGATGCAGATGACGTTGCGGTGGCCCTTGCCCGCGCCGAACTTGTACTCGCCCCAGGCGGCGGCGTTCGCGTCGTTCTCCACGACCACCGGGAGGCCGGTGCGGGCCTCGACCTTCTCCTTGAGCGGCTCCTGGCGCCAGTCGATGTTGGGGGCGAAGTAGACCGTGGACCGCTGGCGGTTGACGTAGCCGGCGGCACCGATGCCGACGCCGACGATCTCGTGTCCCACGCGGGCGCCGTCGACGGCTGCGGCGATGGCGTCCACGATGGCGTCCGGCGTGGCCGGGGTCGGCACCTTGTGGGTCGAGAGGATGTTTCCTTCCTCGTCGACCACGCCGGCCGCGATCTTGGTGCCGCCGATGTCGACGCCGATGGTGAGTCCCATGAATCCCTCAGTTCCGGTCGAGCCCCGCTACGGCCCACCGTACCCGAGGGGTCTGAGCGGCGACGGATCCCCGCTCAGGGCCACGGGCCCCTCAAAGGGGGCCCGGGGAACTGCGCGGCACGCCACGACACACCCGCACGGGACGACGCACCGCGCGGGGCTCGCCCGGCGGGGTCAGTCCAGGTCGATCCGTTCGGTGGGGCCCTGGTTCTCCTCCGGAGGAGACGTCCACCGGCGCTCATGCCCCTCCACCGCGGAGCGGTACGCCGCCAGCAGCTCCGACCCCGCCGCGGCGAGGTGGTCGAAGACCTCCGGGTTGCGCTCGATCACCGGCTCCACCGCCGCCCTGACCTGCTGCACCATCCCGGACGCCGCCGCCCCGAACAGGGGTGACTGCATCCCGGACAGCTTGTCCGCGACCACGTCGACCAGCTTGCGCAGCTCGTCGGCCGCCGAGGTGGGCGGTTGGCCGGACTCGGCACGTCTGCGGGCCTTCTCCGCGGCGAGATCCTCGGCGCACGCCTTCGCCCATGCGTCGGACGCGGGGCCCTCTTCGCTCATGGCGGACTCCTGACTGCGGTTCGTACTCTCGACGTTACCCGAACGGGGGTACGTCTCACATGCCGCGCGGCCACAGCTCCGGATCGGGTGTGAAACGAATCCGCAGCTCACCGTCGCGCAGGGCCGCGCCCGCCACGGTGCAGCGGCGCAGTGCCGAGGGGAGCGTGAGGATCCGGCGGAAGGGACCGGCGCTGACCACGAGTTCGTCGCCGCGCCGTACGAGGTCCAGCTCCTCGCGTATCGCGCCGGGCAGCGGGATGTGCCACACCAGGACCCCGTCCTCGGCGAGCCGGTCGGCGACGGGCCACTCGACCGGGGCGGGCGAGGCCGCGGCCACGGCGGGGCCGGCGAGCGCGGCCAGGTCGTCGGTGCCGCGCGGTTCGTGCCCCAGGTGCGCCACGGCGTGCACGCCGTCCACCCCGGGCGTGTCCTGCCACTCGTCCAGGGTCTTGCGCTGCTGCGCGGCGAGCCCCGCGAACCAGGGGTCCCGCGCGCTGTCGGGAAGGACGCGGTTCGCGACCAGGAGTTCGGGGCGCAGGGCGCGCAGCGCCAGGCCGAGGACGGCGGTGTGCGCGGCGTCGGCGCCGGCCGGTCCGGGCTCGGCGACCAGCCACACCCCGGTGGCGCGGTCGGTGAGCACGGCCTCGACGGCGGCCAGCTCGACGTCCCAGCGGGCGGCGGTCTCGTAGAGCCACTCGGCGGGCATCGGGACCCCGGCGAGCCGGCCGAGGACGGGCCGCAGGGCGCGGGCCGCCTGCCGCTCGGGCGGGAGCAGCCGGCGCAGATAGCGGCGCAGTTCCTCGGGGAGGGCGAGCAGGGCGAGGGCCTGGGGCGCGGGGGGCAGGTCGACCACGAGGAGGTCGTACGCCTCGCTGAGCGCGGCGTCGCGCAGGGCGCGCAGCAGGGCGAGCTCCTCGGCACCGGGCAGCGGGGTGACCTCCTCGGCGGCCAGGCGGGCGGCGCCGAGCAGGTCGAGGGCCGTGGCCGCGCGCTCCTGGAAGGCGACGAGGTCGTCCCGGAAGTGGGCCGCGGCGTCGGGGCGCCACAGCGTGAGGCCCGGGGCGGCCTCGACGGGCGCGGCACCGGTGGGGACACCGAGGACCGCGCCGAGCGAGTCGGTCCGGTCGGCGCTGAGCACCAGGGTGCGGCTGCCCTCGCGGGCGGCCCGTAGCGCGGTGGCCGCGGCGACGGTGGTCCGGCCGGCGCCGCCGGGGCCGGTGATCAGGAGGGTGCGCATGGGGGTGAACGCTACCCGGGACCGGCCGGTGCGCCGCGCAGGGCACCGGGCGAGCCCGGAGGCGGGCCCGTCAGTGCTCGCCCGACTCCACGCGCTTCTTCAGTCCGGCCAGGGCCCGGTCGATGATGACCTTCTCGGCCTTGCGCTTGATCATGCCCAGCATCGGGATCTTGACGTCCACGGTCAGCCGGTAGGTGACCTCCGTGCCGCCCTGGCCCGCCGGCTTCAGCAGGTAGGAGCCGTCCAGGGTGCGGAGCATCTGGGACTTGACCATGGTCCAGGCGACCTCGCTGTCACCGATCCAGGTGTAGGCGAGCGTCTGGTCGTCCTTGATCGCTCCGGCGTCCATCACCAGGCGCACCTGCTCGGCGCGGCCCTGGGCGTCCGTGGAGAGGACCTCGGCCTCCTTCACCTCGCCCGTCCAGTCCGGGTAGCGCGCGAAGTCGGCGATCACCCGCATGACGTCGGCCTGGGCCGCCTCGATCGTGATGCTCGAACTGGTGTGTTCCGCCATCGCCGTGGCTCCTCCAGATGCGGTCCGGTCAGGGAGGGTCGTGCGCGCGTGCGCACGTCTGTGCAGCGTGAAGGCTACCGCGCGCGGGTGACGGCCCCGTCACCGCGTCCGGACCACCGGGCGCTCACCACTCCAGCACCCAGGGCCTGCCGGTGGACGCGAAGTGCCCCACGTTGACGCATTCGGTCGCCCCGACCCGCATCCGGGGGGCCAGCGGCTGGTGGACGTGGCCGAAGAGGGAGTAGCGCGGGCGGGTGCGGCGGATGGCGTCCAGCAGGGCGCGGCTGCCGCGTTCGAAGCGGCGCGCGACGGTGTCGTAGACCAGTTCGGGGACCTCGGGCGGGATGTGGGTGCACAGGACGTCCACCTCGCCCACGGCCTCGATCTTCGCCGCGTACTCCTCGTCGCTGATCTCGTAGGGGGTCCGCATCGGGGTGCGCAGCCCCCCGCCGACGAAGCCGAAGACGCGGCCGCCGATCTCCACCCGCTCGCCGTCCAGCACGGTCGTGCCCGGAGCGGCGAATTCCGGCCACAGGGAGGGAATGTCGACATTTCCGTAGGTCGCGTAGGTGGGCGCGGGGAACGCGGCGAACAGCTCCGCGTACTGCTTGCGCACCGCCTTCTCGATCGTCGCGTAGCGGTCCCCGTCGACCCCGGCCCACAGCGAGGCGCCCAGCGCCCTGGCCTCCTCGAAGCGGCGGGCGGTGCGCAGTTCGACCAGCCGGTCCGCGTTCTCCCTGCCGAACAGGTCGGGGAAGATGCCGCGGGAGTGGTCGGCGTAGTCGAGGAACAGCACCAGGTCTCCCAGGCAGACGAGCGCGTCCGCGCCGTCACCGGCCACGGCCAGGTCGCGCGCGTTGCCGTGCACGTCGCTGACCACATGGACGCGCGTTCGGGGGGTGCCGGGAAGTGCAGGTGCCATGCCGATCAAGCGTAGGGGTGTGCGGCATCGGTGAACAGTGGTGAACACTGGCGGTCGGACCTGCGATTACTGGCCAGTCCGGAAATCGGTGGACTACTGTGCGGCGAAGGATCGTCGGCTCGTGTGACGCACGGAACATCTCGCCGGGACCCCCTGTCGTAGAGGCCATACCGACGGGTAACGTCCGGGCAGTCCAGTTGTGCACAAAATTTCAGCCAACGGCTCCTGGGACGGGAACGTGGCAGGAATCGTGCGCATCCGCCCCAGCCTTGGACCGCACCGTCGATCACACAAAGTCGTGGCGTCGGCGCCCTATGAGGAGCAGCAGTCTTGCGCGAGTTCAGCCTTCCGGCTTTGTACGAGGTCCCTGCCGACGGCAACCTGGCCGACATCGTCCGCAGAAACGCCGCGCAGCATCCCGACGTCGCCGTCATCGCCCGCAAGGTGGCCGGTGTCTGGCAGGACGTCACCGCGACCACCTTCCTGGCCGAGGTGCAGGCCGCGGCGAAGGGGCTCATCGCCTCCGGTGTGCAGCCGGGCGACCGGGTGGGACTGATGTCCAGGACCCGCTACGAGTGGACGCTGCTCGACTTCGCGATCTGGAGCGCCGGCGCGGTCACCGTGCCGGTGTACGAGACCAGCTCGCCGGAGCAGGTCGAGTGGATCCTCAGCGACTCGGGCGCGACCGCCTGCGTCGTGGAGCTGGACGTGCACGCCGCGGCGGTCGAGTCGGTCCGCGAACGGCTGCCCGCCCTCAAGCACGTCTGGCAGATCGAGGCCGGCGGCGTGGAGGAGCTGGGGCGCCTCGGCCAGGACGTCGGCGACGCGACCCTTCAGGAGCGCAGCTCGCTCGCCAAGGCCGACGACCCGGCCACCATCGTCTACACCTCCGGCACCACCGGGCGCCCCAAGGGCTGCGTGCTCACCCACCGCAGCTTCTTCGCCGAGTGCGGCAACATCGTGGAGCGGCTGCGCCCCCTGTTCCGCACCGGCGAGTGCTCCGTGCTGCTGTTCCTGCCGCTGGCGCACGTCTTCGGGCGTCTGGTGCAGGTCGCGCCGATGATCGCGCCGATCAAGCTGGGCTGCGTCCCCGACATCAAGAACCTCACCGACGAACTGGCCTCGTTCCGGCCGACGCTGATCCTCGGTGTGCCGCGCGTCTTCGAGAAGGTCTACAACTCGGCCCGCGCCAAGGCGCAGGCGGACGGCAAGGGCAGGATCTTCGACAAGGCGGCGGACGCGGCCATCGCCTACAGCCGCGCCCTGGACACCCCGTCCGGTCCGTCCTTCGGCCTGAAGATCAAGCACAAGGCGTTCGACAAGCTCGTCTACAGCAAGCTGCGCGCCGTGCTGGGCGGTCGCGGCGAGTACGCCATCTCCGGCGGCGCTCCGCTGGGCGAGCGCCTCGGCCACTTCTTCCGCGGCATCGGCTTCACGGTCCTGGAGGGCTACGGCCTGACCGAGTCCTGCGCGGCGACCGCGTTCAACCCCTGGGACCGGCAGAAGATCGGCACGGTGGGCCAGCCGCTGCCGGGTTCCGTGGTGCGGATCGCCGACGACGGCGAGGTGCTGCTGCACGGCGAGCACCTGTTCAAGGGGTACTGGAACAACGAGGCGGCGACCGCCGAGGCGCTCGCCGACGGCTGGTTCCACACCGGTGACATCGGCACCCTGGACGAGGACGGCTACCTCAGGATCACCGGCCGCAAGAAGGAGATCATCGTCACGGCGGGCGGCAAGAACGTGGCCCCGGCCGTGATCGAGGACCGCATCCGGGCGCACGCGCTGGTCGCGGAGTGCATGGTGGTGGGTGACGGGCGGCCGTTCGTGGGCGCACTGGTCACCGTCGACGAGGAGTTCCTGGGCCGCTGGGCCGCCGAGCACGGCAAGCCGGCGGGTGCCACCGCGGCGTCGCTGCGCGAGGACCCGGATCTGATCGCTGCGATCCAGGACGCGGTCGACGACGGCAACGCCGCGGTGTCGAAGGCGGAATCGGTGCGGAAGTTCCGCATTCTGCCCTCCCAGTTCACCGAGGAGTCGGGCCACCTGACGCCGTCCCTGAAGCTCAAGCGCACGGTGGTGGCGCGGGATTACGCGGGCGAGGTCGAGGCCCTCTACCAGAAGTAGTCCTCGGCCCCCCACTTCATGACGCGGTGTCCTCGGCGAGGACCCGCGTCATGGTGCGTTCGGCGAGCGCGGTGATGGTGAGGAACGGGTTGACGCCGATGTTGCCGGGGACGAGGGAGCCGTCGGTGACGTACAGCTTCGGATAGCCCTTGACCCGGCCGTAGTCGTCGGTCGCCCGGCCGAGGACGCAGCCGCCGAGCGGGTGGTAGCAGAAGTCGTCGGCGAACACCTTGCTGGACGAACCGAACAGGTCGTACCGGTAGATGGTGAGGTTGGCCAGGTTGATCCGGTCGAACAGCTTCTTGGCCATGTTCACGGAGACGGCGCTCTGGCCCGCGGTCCAGCCCAGTTTCGCGGAGTCCGTGGCCGCGTCGTAGGTGAACGAGCCCCGCTGCGGGTTCTTGGTGATCGCCAGGTAGAGGCTGATCCAGTGCTCGAACCCCATGGGCAGCGGGGCGATCTCGGCGAAGACGGGGTTGTCGGCGTTGGCCCAGTCGTCGATGCCGAGGACGGGGATGGTGGCCTCGTTGGCCCCCACCGTGTCCCAGACGTGGTTGGCGCGGCCCACCATCACATTGCCGTTGGGGCCCCAGCCGGTGCCGACGCTGGCGTCCAGGGCGGGCAGCGCGCCGGTCTCCCGGGCGCGCAGCAGCAGTTCGGTGGTGCCGAGGCTGCCCGCGCCGAGGAAGAGGTACGTGCAGGAGTACTGCTTGGTCTCCACGACCTTGCCGGTGGTGTCGATGCGGTCGGCGGTCAGGACGTAGGACCCGTCGGGCGCGCGGTGCATCTCCCTGACCCGCTCCAGGGTGTTGATGGTGACGTTGCCGGTGCCGAGCGCGGCCGCCAGGTAGGTCTTGTCGAGGCTGCGCTTGCCCTGGTTGTTGCCGTAGATGACCTCCCCGGCGAGCGCGGACCTGGTGGCGGTGCCGGCGGCCTCGCGCTGCATGTAGGCGAAGTCGTAGACGTTCGGCACGAAGGTGGTCTTCAGGCCGGCGTTGGCCGCGGCCTTGCGGGAGGTACGGGCGAACCGGTACCAGTCCGTCGTCTCGAACCAGTTCGGGTCGACGGTGTTGACGCCGAGCATCGAGCTGGCGCGAGGGAAGTAGGTGGCGTACATCTCGGTGGCGTCGACCGTGGGGAACTGCTCGTGGAAGTAGGACTGGAGGGGGGTGACGGCCATGCCGCCGTTGACGAGGGAGCCGCCGCCGACGCCGCGGCCCACGTAGACGGACATGTTGTCGTAGTGCACGCGGTCCAGGACGCCGGGGTAGGAGGAGATGTTCCTGTTGACGAGGTCCAGCCACAGGAAGGTGGCCAGGGGCGCCTCGGTGCGGGTGCGGAACCACATGGACCGCTGGTCGGGGGCGTTGGTGGAGCAGAACACCTTGCCGTCGGGGCCGGGGGTGTTCCACAGGCGGCCCATCTCCAGGACGAGGGTGCGGATTCCGGCCTGACCGAGCCGGAGGGCGGCCACGGCGCCGCCGTAGCCGGAGCCGATGACGATGGCGGGGGCGGACTCCGTGGCGGCGGGCTCGGCGGCGTGGGCGGACTGGAGTCCTACGCGGGTGAAGCCGAGGGTGGCGGCGGTCTGGAGGGCGGCCATGCCGAGTATGTGACGTCTACTCAGGTGACGATGTGTCAGTTTTTCTGTCATGCGCGCAGCATCGGCGGAGGTTGTCGTTCCGGCTAGGGGGTTCACCGGATTTTTGCGCCAACCTGGCCGTTGTTGCCAACTGGGAGGGGGCGTGGCTGCTAGGGTGCGCGCCCCTTCCGGGGGCGGGCGGGGCGTTGTCGGGTGCGGGTGCGTGGTGGGATTTGCGCAGTTCCCCGCGCCCCTGGGGTGGGTGCGACGGACCGTTGTCAGGTGCCGGTACATCGTGGGATTTGCGCAGTTCCCCGCGCCCCTGGGGTGGGTGCAGCGGAGCGTTGTCAGGTGGCCGGTGCGTCGTGGGGTTTTGCGCGGTTCCCCGCGCCCCTGCCGGGGGTGCGGCGGAGCGTTGTCGGGTTTGCGTGGTTTCCCGCGCCCCTGCGGGGGGTCAGAGGAGGTTTTGGAGGGATTGGGACAGGAGGTCCCAGCGCCACTTCTGCTGGACCCATGCTCGGCCCCGCTCCCCCATGCGGCGGCGCAGTTCGGGGTCGCCCAAAAGGGTGACGACGCGGTCGGCGCACTCCCCGGCGTCGCCGCCGCGGACCACCCAGCCCGTCTCGCCGTCCAGCACCGCGTCCGGCGCCCCGCCCGAGTCCCCGGCGACCACCGGGAGGCCCGTCGCGGACGCCTCCAGGTACACGATGCCGAGGCCCTCGACATCCAGCCCGCCCCGCCGGGTACGGCACGGCATCGCGAACACGTCGCCCGCGCCGTAGTGCGCCGGAAGCTCCGCCCAGGGGACCGCGCCGGTGAAGCGGACCGCGTCCGCGACGCCCTTCTGCCGCGCCAGCCGCCGCAGGTCGCTCTCGTAGGGGCCGCCTCCGACGATCAGCAGCACCGCCTCGGGCTCTTTGGCCAGGACGGCGGGCATCGCCTCGATGAGGGTGTCCTGCCCCTTGCGCGGCACCAGCCGGGAGACGCACACCACCACCGGGCGGTCCGTGAGACCCAGCCGGGCCCGTACCGTCTCGCCGCCGGACCCCGGGTGGAAGGTCCCCTCGTCGACGCCCGGCGGCAGTCGCACCATCCGCCCCGCGGCCTCGGGCGTCAGCGCGGAGGCGATGCGCGAGCGGGTGTACTCGCCCAGATAGGTGATCGTGTCGGTACCCTCCCCGATCCGGCGCAGCAGCCGCCGGGCCCCGGGCAGCTGGGCCCAGCCCGCCTCGTGGCCGTGCGTGGTGGCCACGATCCGCCGTGCCCCGGCCCGCCGCAGCGCGGGCGCCATCAGGCCGAGCGGTGCCGCCGCCCCGAACCACACCGACGTGCAGCCGTGCTCCCGCAGCAGCCCCACCGCCCGCCGGGTGACGTCCGGCGTCGGCAGCAGCATCGTGGTGCGGTCCCGTACGACGGGGAACGGCTGCTCCGCGTCGAAGGCGGCCGTCGCCCGGGCGCCCTCGTGGCCGCGCTTCCAGGTGGAGGCGTAGACGACGACCTGCTCGGGGTCCAGGCGCAGCGCCATGTTGTGCAGGAACGCCTGGATGCCGCCTGGGCGGGGAGGGAAGTCGTTGGTCACGATCAGCGTCTTGTGCATCGCCGACGACACTACCGAACCGGCCGCGCTTCGTGGCCCTCTCCCCGCCCGGCGGCCATCATGGCCCCGGGGGACGGCCGGTACGGAAAGACGCGAGGGCAGGACATTGAGAGTGGACACGACGGGCGCGCGGCGCTTCCCGTTCCTGCTGCTCGCCGTCTGGGGCGTCACCAGGCTGTTCCTGCTGCTCTACGTCCTCAAGGTCCTGGTATTCCCCGGGCCCGACGTCACCACCGACGTCTCCGCGATCTACCAGGGCTGGTACGGCACCCTGCGCACCGGGGCGTTCCCACGGGGCGACGTGGCCTGGCAGTACCCGCCCGCCGCCGCGCTCGTCATGCTCTCCCCCGCGCTGCTGCCGTTCCTCGACTACACGCGGGCGTTCTTCGTGCTCGCCTGCCTCGCCGACCTGGCGGTCCTGTGCCTGCTCCTGTACGCCGCCCGGCGGCCCGGCCGCACGACGCGCGGCGCCTGGCTGTGGACGCTCGGGGTGGCGCTGCTCGGCCCCACCGTGTACGCCCGCTACGACCTGATGGTGACGGCGGTGGCGGTCGCCGCGCTGCTGGCGGGGGTGCGCCGGCCCGGGGCGATGGGGGCGCTGACCGGCGTCGGGACGCTGCTCAAGGTGTGGCCCGCGCTGCTGCTGGTGGGTGTCACCGCACGCCGGGCCTGGGTCTCGGCCCTCGCGACGGCGGGCGGTCTGGCGCTGCTGTTCTGGGTGGCGATGCCCGGCGCGTTCTCCTTCCTGAGCGCGCAGCGCGAGCGGGGCACCGAGGTCGAGTCGCTGGGCGCCCTGGTCTTCCATGTGGCCCGGCACTTCGGCTGGAAGGGCCGGGTGCTGCTGAACTACGGCTCCGTGGAGTTCCTCGGCCCCCGTGTCGACCTGGTCAGCTCGGCGGCTCTGGCCCTGACCGCGGGCGCCTTCGGCTGGCTGCTGCTGTGGCGGGTGCGGGTGCGCGGGGTGCCGCTGCCGGCGCGGGTGGCCGCGGAGGCGGCGTTCGTGGCGGTCGCGATGTTCACGGTCACCAGCAGGGTGATCAGCCCGCAGTACCTGGTGTGGCTGGTCGGTCTGGCGGCCGTCTGCCTGTGCTTCGGGGGCAGCCGGATGGGGCTGCCCGCCGGGCTCGTCCTGGCCGCCTGCCCGGTCACGGTCCTGGAGTTCCCGATCCACTTCGACGACGTCGTCGCCAGCGACCGCCAGGGTGTCCTGCTCCTCCTGGTGCGCGACGGCCTGCTGCTGCTCGCCGCGCTGACCGCCGCCCGGCGGCTGTGGCGCGGCACGGTGCCGCGTCCGCTCCCCGACGTCGTGCCGTCGCGGACGACTCCCGGCCGGGAACCCCTCGGGCGCCCCTGACGCGGCGCGGCTCCGCAGACGACCGGCGGCCGCGGAAGCCACGGTGTGCGGACGGCGGGGGGCGGCACCCGGGACCGGCCCCGGACCAGGGCGGATCGCCGTGCCACGGCACGCCGTTCGCCGTGTCCTTCAGCCCAGTCGGGTCCGCAGATAGGCCTGCCACTGCCGCGTGAAGCTCTCCGGGGTCGTCCCCAGCACCGTCCTCAGCGCCTCCTCCACCGCGCCCGCGCGTTTCGGCTGGGCGCCGACGGCGCGGTAGAAGTCGGCGAGACGGGCCGTGCCCCAGTGGTCGGCGATCAGCCGGCAGGCCATCCACCCGCCCTCGTAGGCCTGCGCGAGGGTGCTCGCGTCGCCCGAGAAGGAGAAGTCCGCGTCCTTCGGCAGCGCCGCCGGCATCCGGCCCTCGGCCAGGGAGCGGGCGAGTTCGGGGGCCACCTGGGAGGGCGTACGGCCGGTGTCCCGGTAGCCGACCCAGTCCGCGTAGCCCTCGGAGAGCCACAGGGGCGTGGCCGCCGAGGTGTGGGCGCGCGTGGCCACATGGGTGGTCTCGTGGGTCAGGACGACCTGTCTGCCCACGTCGCTCAGGACGCCGTACGCGTCCGGGTTGAGGGTGATCCGGTCCGCGGGCGCCGCGCCCGCGGCACCCGTCTCACCGGTGGTGACGGCCGCGATCCCCCGGTACCGGGAGGCGGGCGAGCCGAGCAGCCCCGCCATCCCGTCGAGGGAGCGCGGGACGAGCACCACGACACGCTCCGGCCAGTCGGAGCCCCAGGCCCCGGTGACGGCGGGCACCGCCCGGTCGGCCAGGCGCGCGTACGCCCGCAGCAGGTCGACCGGTCGGCCGGTGCCGAGCACGAGGCTGTGCGCCCCGCGGACCACCTCGACGGTGCCCTGCTCCCACAGCTGCTGGTCGGCGTCCTTCGCGGGCTTGTCGGACGCCACGTACCAGCGCCCCTGGGCGCGGACCAGCCGCAGCGCGCGGCCGGTGGTGATCGGCGCCCGGTCGTAGCCGCTGATCCGATAGCTCAGTTCGGCCTCCGCGGTGGCGTGGTCGCCGGCACGGTGCAGGGCGGTGAGGCGATAGGACCAGGAGGCGAGCGGCACATCGCGGAGCCGGTCGAACTCGGCCGAGGCGTCGGCGGTTCGGCCGGTGGCTCCGGGGGCCGGTGCCTCGGTCGCCAGGAAGGCGGGGCGGTCCCGGTCGAGAAGCGCCGTCGCCCGGCGGTCCAGGGTGCCGCGCACGGCGGCCGAGGCCGAGGAGTCGGCGGCGGAGGGCCGGTCCGCGCAGCCGGCGGATCCCGTCAGCAGCAGCGCACAACCCGCCAGTGCCCCCACCACACGCCGACGACCAGCCATCTTTCGATGGTACGCGGCGGCCCGGCCCGCGTCCGCGCCGAGGGCGGGGCCCCGTCAGGGCCGGACGATCGCGGCGATCGGCAGCATCCCCACCGGGTCGTAGCGCACCGCGGCCCCGGGGTGGGGCGCGTGGATGACCCGGCCGCCGCCGACGTACATGGCGACATGGCTCGCGTCCGCGCGGTAGACGACGATGTCCCCGGGCCGGGCCTGGGAGAGCGGCACCCGGTGGCCGGCGAACCGCTGCTCCTGGGAGGTGCGCGGCAGTCCGACGCCCGCGTGCGCGTACGACCACTGCATCAGGCCCGAGCAGTCGAAGCCGCCGGGGCCGGTGGCACCCCACACGTACGGGCGGCCCAGCGCGGAGCGGGCGGCGGCCAGGGCGGCCGCGGCACGGGAGTCGGGCGGGACGAGTCCGGTGAGGTCGGGCAGGTCCGTGCCGGAGCGGGAGGCCCGGTCGTAGGCGGCGCGCTCGCCGGGCGGCAGGGAGTTGAGCAGCCGCTGCGCGGAGGCGAGCTTGTGCTCCACCTCCCGCTTGTGCCGTACGACGGCCGTGCGGGTCCGCTCCAGTTCGGCGACCTCCCCGGCCGCCACCGCCCGTTCCTGGACCAGCTCCCGCAACGCGCCCTGGAGTTCCCTGAGCCGACCGGCCTGGCGGGCGCCGATCCGGTCCAGCGTCGCCGCCCGGTCCAGGTACTCGGCCGGGTCGTCCGACAGCAGCAGGGCGAGGGTCGAGGCGATGCCCCCGGAGCGGTACTGGGCCCCGGCGAGCGTTCCGAGCGTGTCCCGCAGGGCGTTGACACGGCTCTGCTGCCGGGCGATGCGGTCCTGCGCCAGGCCGATCCGCCGGCGCAGCGAACCGGCGCGCTCCCCGGCCTGGTTGTACGCCTCGGTGGCCTGCTCGGCCTCCTGGTACAGCCGGTCCACCGAGGCCCGAGGGCTGCGGGGCGCGGCGTGCGCGGGTGCGGTGCCGAAGGCCGCGGCCGCCGCCGCGGCGGACAGGACGGCGGCTGTGGCGCCGCGGCTCCGGCCGAGGCCGGACGATGCCGGGCGGCGATGGGACCCCACGACCGGTCGCACTCCCTTCCGCTGACGGACCCCCGCCGTCGGCGGGGGAAACGCGCCAGACAGTAATCGGACGTCCACGCCGGGTCCAAAGCGCGCAGGGGACTCGAACACGGCGGCACCCCGCCGCTGACGCAGGTCATCGACGGGGTGCGGGGCCGGCGCCGGTCGCCGGAATTCGCTCTTTCGGGCGGAAGCCCGCTCTGGCCGACAGAGGGCTCAGACGCGGACGCCGAACTCGAACACCATGTTGTCCAGGGACTCGTAGCGCACGTTGGCGCCGGTGTGCGGGGCGTGCAGCACCTGGCCGTTGCCCGCGTACAGGCCGATGTGGCTGAGGTCGCTGTTGAAGAGCACCAGGTCGCCGACCTGGAGGTCGCTCTTGTTGTAGATGCGGGTGCCGGCGTTCGCCTGCGCCTGAGAGGTGCGCGGGATGCTGACACCAGCCTGACCGTAGGCCCAGGAGGTCAGACCGGAGCAGTCGAAGCTGGAGGGACCGGTGCTGCCCCACTGGTACGGGTCGCCGATCTTGGTCTGCGCGGCGGCGAAGGCCGCCCCGGCCCGGCCGCTGCCGGTCCCCGGGTTGCCGCTCAGGGCGGTGCGCTCGCTCGCGCGGCTGGCGCGGTTCTGGTCGGCCTGGAGGGCCGCGCGCTCGGCCGCGCTGAGGCTGTTGAGGAGCTTCTGGGCGGCGGCGAGCTTGCCCTGGACCTCCTCCTTGTTCTTGCCCAGCTGGGTGCGGGCGGTGGCGAGGTCCTTGAGCTTGTCGGTGGCTTCCTGCCGCTCCTGGGACAGCTCGCGCTGCTTCTCCTGGATCTTCCTCAGCGCCTCGACCTGCTGACCGCTCAGCTGGTCGAGCGTGGAGGCCTTGTCCAGGTAGCTGTCCGGGTCCGAGGAGAGGAACAGCTGGAGGGAGGGGTCGATGCTGCCGTTGCGGTACTGGGCACTGGCCATCGTGCCTATGCCGTCGCGCAGTTTGTTCAGCTCGCCCTGGCCGCGGGCCACCTTGTCCTGGAGGGCGGATATCTCCTTCTCCAGCTTGGCCTGCTTCTCCTTGGCGCCGTCGTAGGCCTCGGTGGCCTTCTCCGCCTCCTCGTAGAGCTTGTCCACCTTGGACTTGACCTCGTCCTTGGTGGGCTTGGCGCTGGGGGCGGCGTTGGCGGCCTGCGCGCTGATGGCCACGACAGCGGCGGCGGCGGTGGTGAGCACGGTCACACGGGTGCGGCTCGGCTGCTTGGGTCGACGGTGGGACGCCACGAAGGCGAGCTCCTTCTTCCTTCAGCCGCCTACCGACACGCCGGCGGGCGGTGCCCTCCACCGTCACTCCTCATGAGTGATCACCCGAGCGGAGGTTCGAACCCAGACCCTAGTGACCCCCTTGTGATCAGTTCAAATCCTGGCGCCGAAAAATCCCGTCACCGTGCGCATTCTTTGCCCGGAACTCACGTGCGGTGATATTCCCTTGACGCTACGTTGCGCGAAGGTTTCGCCAATTCGGGCAACTCTGACGGATGTTGCGCTCGGGGGCGTACGGCCTTCTTGGGGCGTAGGGGGCGACGGGGTCAGCCGCGGGTGAGACGGCGGAGCAGCATCACCGAGGCGACGGGGCGCGCGCCGGCGCGGGCGACGCCGTCGGCCACCTCGCGGTCGGTGGAGGCGACGATGACCGGCCGCCCCGGCGGCTCCGCGCGCACCAGCTGGCGGATCAACTCGTCCGCGGTGACGCCGGGCTTGGAGAACAGCACCCGCACCCCGCGCGGCGGCGCGAGCAGCACGGGGGCCGCCAGCTCGGCCCCGTCGAAGACGCAGGTGACCTCGGCGCCGGTCTGGGCGGCGAGCTGGGAGAGCTGTCCGAGCAGCCGGAGGCGCTGCTGCTCCAGCGGCATCTGCGGATAGCCGGTCTTGGTGACGTTGTAGCCGTCGACGACCAGATGCGCCTGCGGGAGGGCCAGCAGTTGGTCGAGGATCGCCGGGTCGTTCTCGGACAGCGCCCGGGCCGCGATGTCCTTCGCGGTCAGCCGCCCCGGTTCGACCGCGTCCACGGTCTCGGCGGGCCGTACGGAGACGGGCGGCAGCGCCAGTTCCCGGCGCAGCCCCTGGGCCGCGTCCAGCACGGTGTCCAGGAGCAGCCGCACCCGCATGTCCTCCACGCTGCGGCCCTCGCGCGCCGCCTTGCGGGTGGCCTCCAGGGTGGCCTCCACCTCGCTCAGGCGCGCCTTGAGCCGTCTGCTCTCGCTCTCGGCGGCGGACACCTGCGTCTGGCCCTCCGCGCGGACCGCGTCGATCTCGCCCCGCGTCTTGCGCAGGGCCGCCTCGCCGCGCTTGACGTCGCTGAGGGCGGCCCGCAGCTTGCGGTGCAGCGACTCGGTCTCCTTGCGGGCCGACTCCAGCTCCGTGCGCAGCCGTTCGGTCTCGACGCGGGTCTGGTCGCGGGCCGCCGCGAGGTCCGCGCGCAACCGGTCCAGCTCCGCCCGGCTCTCGTCGTCGGCGCGTTCGGCGTCCGCGCGCTGGGCCTCCTCCCCCGCGGCGGTCACCAGCTTCACCCAGCCGACGGGGCGCAGCACATAGGCGGCGGCGGCCACGTCGAGCGGGTCCGCGGCCGGGGGCGGGGCTCCCGCGTCCAGGGCCTCGGTCAGCTCCGCCTGCGCCTCCCTGAGCTTCTCCGCGACGCGCTGGCGGAACAGGGTGTCGCTCTCCAGGGCCGCCGCCATGGCGTTGCCCGCGAACCTGGCCCGGCGGGTCGGGGTGAAACGGGCGTACTGCCGCAGCTGCGCGGGCAGTTCGCCGAGCGTCAGCGCGCCGAAGGCGTCGGACACGATCTGCACGACCTTGCGCCGGACGCCGTCGGGCAGCGGACGGTCGAGCACCTCAGCGGTGCCGTCGCCCGGCTCCCCGCCTGTGGTCTCCACCATCCGTCACCCCACCATTCGTGCGGGACCGCCTCCCTCAGGAGCCGGCGCCCGGCCTGTCCACGAGTTCCACCTGGTCCACCGCGTTGCACCAGCGGCAACGCACCGACTCGATGGTCTCACTGACCACCTCGCGTTCCTCCACCGTGGGCTCACCGGCCAGATCCAGGTGGACGTACTCCACGACCTTCGAGGAGCGGGTGACGTCGAAGCGGGTGAGGTTGCCGCACAGCATGCAGCGCCAGCGGGTCGTCTGCGTCGGCAGCGGAACCGTCATCGTGGCTGCTCTTCCTTCTTCCAGTCTCCGTGACGCGCCAGCTTCCCTGGAGCGTGTGGCTCGTAACCCTACGGCCTGCCGGGTACCCCCCGCCCGCCCGTCCTGCGCGGCGAGGCACTCTGTGCCGGTCGGTCCCCTTACGCCATGCTCTGTGCCATGATCGGCGTGATCAGGACCTGGAGCAGGACGGTCACCGGAGCCCTACGGGGGCATCCGGCGCCGGTGACGTACGGGCTGATCGCCCTGTGCTCCGCGATCTTCGTGCTGAGCCCGGTCTCCGGACTGAACGCGGTGCACGGCACCGGGGACGCGCTGCTGGAGGCGCAGCGGGCCTATTTCGCCCGCTGGGGCGTGGTGCCCGTGGAGCTGTTCACGGGGGCGCCGCGGGCCTCGCTCACCCCCGTGACGGCGCTGTTCGTGCACGGCAGCTGGGTGCATCTGCTGGGGAACATGCTCTTCCTCTACGTCTTCGGGGCGATGGTGGAGGAGCGGATGGGCCATCTGGAGTTCGCGCTGTTCTACCTGGGATGCGGGGCTCTGGCACTGCTCGGGTACGCGGCGGCCAACGCCTCGTCCGCGCAGACGCTGGTCGGGGCGTCCGGGGCGATCTCCGCGGTGCTCGGGGCGTTCCTCTTCCTCTTCCCCAAGGCCCGGGTGACCAGTCTCTTCCCGTTCCTCTTCTTCCTGCCGCTGCGGTTTCCCGCCTGGGTGGTGCTGCCGTTCTGGGTGAGCCTGCAGTGGGTGGCGGCGAACCGGGCGGCCGAGGGGCCGGGAGTGGCCTACCTCGCCCACCTCGTCGGGTTCGCTCTGGGGTTCGTCCACGCATGGGCGCGGTTCGGGCGGACGAGTAGGGTGAGGGCGCCAGCCCAGGCCGCCCCCGAGGGAGAACAGCAGCCGTGATCACCGCGATCGTGCTCATCAAGACCAGCGTGGACCGGATTCCCGAGATCGCGGAGTCGATCGCGGGGCTGGAGTCGGTGAGCGAGGTGTTCTCCGTGACGGGGACCTACGACCTCGTGGCGATGGTGCGGGTGAACGCGCACGACGACCTGGCGGACGTGATCCCCGGCCGGATCAGCAAGATCCCGGGCGTGCTGGGCACGGACACGCACGTGGCGTTCCGTACCTACTCCCAGCACGACCTGGAGGCGGCGTTCGCGATCGGCCTGGACAGCTAGTGCCGCGGCACTAGGACCTGTCGGACCCGGCCGGTGCGGCGGACGCGCACAGTTCCGCCGTGGCGCGCAGGAAGCGGGACACGTGCTCCTGCGGCGTGCCCGCGCCGAAGCTGACCCTGACCGCGGCCGTGCCCCCACCGCACTCGCCCTCGGCACCCAGCAGCACCCGCCCCAGGGGATGCGCGCAGAAGAGGCCGTCCCGCACCCCGATCCCGTACCGCGCGGACAGCGCCGTGGCGAAGTCGGAGCTGTCCCAGCCCTCCACCACGAACGAGATCACGCCCACCCGCGGAGCGTCCTCGCCGAAGAGGGACAGCACCCGCACCCCGGGCACGCCCGCCAGGCCCTCCCGCACCGTGCGCACCAGCTGCTGCTCCCGGGCGACCAGCGTCTCGAAACCCGCCTCGGTGAGGGCCCTGCACGCGGAGGCGATGGCGTAGGCGCCGATCACGTTCGGTGACCCGGCCTCGTGCCGCGCGGCGCTCTCGTGCCACTCCACCTCCACCGCCCCGTCCGCCCGCCGGGCCACCGTGCGGCTGGCGCCGCCGCCCGCGAGGTACGGGTCGGCCTGGCGCAGCCAGTCGGCGCGGCCGGCCAGGACGCCCGAGCCGAAGGGGGCGTACAGCTTGTGGCCGGAGAAGGCCACCCAGTCCACGTCGAGGTCGCGCACCGACACGGGGTGGTGCGGCGCCAGCTGGGCGGCGTCCAGGACGATCCGGGCACCGTGGGCGTGCGCGGCCCGGGCCAGCTCGGTCACGGGCCACAGCTCACCGGTGACGTTGGAGGCGCCGGTGACGCAGACCAGGGCCGGGCCGTCCCCGTCGCGGTCGGCGAGGGCGCGCTCCAGGGTGCGCACCGCCTGCTCCGGGCTGCGCGGCGCGTCCAGGACGGTGACCCGGGCGCCCCGCCACGGCAGCAGCGCGGCATGGTGCTCGGTCTCGAAGACGAAGACCTGGCAGCCGGCCGGGAGGGCGGCGGCGAGCAGGTTCAGGGAGTCCGTGGTCGACCGGGTGAAGATCACCTGGTCGGCGGGGCGGCAGCCGAGGAACTCCGCCACCGTCGTACGGGCGTTCTCGAACAGGTCGGTGGACAGCTGGGACAGGTGTCCGGCGCCGCGGTGGACGCTGCCGTAGTACGGCGCGTACGCCGCGACGTCGTCCCAGACCCGCTGGAGCGCCGGCGCGCTGGCGGCGTAGTCGAGCGCGGCGTAGGAGACCTCCCCGCCGGTGGCGAGCGGGACGGTGACGTCACGGCCGAGGACGGGCAGCGGGGCGCGGACGGACGCGGGGGCCGGGGCGGGGGCGGCGACGGGGGCGGCGACGGTGGAGACGGACATGGTGAACTCCTGGAGGAAGCACGGCGGAACCGCTGCGCGAGCACGGAGGGCTCAAGCGTGCGGAGAGTGAAGGGGTACGCGGAGGCGGGGCTCGACGCCCTAGCGCATTCGCTTGCTCACAGGAGGCTCCCTCGAACGACCAGGACCCCTGGTGCCCACTCAGGAGAGTGCGAGGGGTCCGCGCTTGTCGTAGACCTCGCTGCCTACGACCTGGTCCTCACCCGGGGCACCCCGCCACGGACGGAGGGTTGCCGGACAGCCGGCCGGGGCCGCATGGCTGTCGCTCATGACCTGGACAGGAACGTAACGGAGGTGGTCGCGGTCCCGCAACCCGTGTCCGGATCGCGGGACCGCGCCACGCCCGGGCTCACGCGTTGCTGGCGGCCACCCAGCGCTCCAGCGTCCGGCGGGCGGCGCCGGAGTCGATCGATTCCGCGGCCTGCTCCATGCCCGCCCTGATCCGGTCGGTGAGCGGGCCGTCGCCGGGCTCCAGCGCCACCAGGGCCGCCGCGGAGTTCAGCAGCACGGCGTCGCGGACCGGACCCGCCTCCCCGTCCAGGAGGCGCCGGGCGACGCCGGCGTTGTAGGCGGCGTCGGCGCCGCGCAGCGCCTCCACGGGCACGAGGTCCAGGCCGACGTCCCGCGGGTCGAAGACCTCCTCGGTGACCTTGCCGTCGCGCACCACCCACACCCGGGAGGTGGCCGTGGTCGTCAGCTCGTCCAGCCCGTCGTCGCCCCGGAACACCAGCGAGGAGTTGCCGCGCTCGGCGAAGACCCCGGCCACGATCGGCGCCATCCGGGCGTCCGCGACGCCGACCGCCTGCGCCTTCACCTTCGCCGGGTTGGTCAGGGGGCCGAGCACGTTGAACGTCGTACGGATGCCGAGCTGTCCGCGTGCCGCGGCCACGTGCCGCAGCGCGGGGTGGAACCGCACCGCGAAGCAGAAGGTGATCCCGGCCTCCTCGGCGACCTCGGCCACCCGCTTCCGCGTCAGCTCCAGATTGACCCCGAGCTTCTCCAGCACGTCCGAGGACCCGGACGCGGAGGACGCGGCGCGGTTGCCGTGCTTGACGACCTTGGCGCCGGTGCCGGCCACCACGATCGAGGACATCGTGGAGATGTTCACCGTCTTCGCGCCGTCGCCGCCCGTGCCGACGATGTCGACGGTCGCGCCGGGCACCTCGATGACGTTGGCGTGGTCGTACATCGCCCGGACGAGCCCGGTGATCTCCTGGACCGTCTCGCCCTTGGCCCGCAGAGCCACCACGAAGCCGGCGATCTGCGCGTCGGTGGCCTCGCCCCGCATGATGCGGTCCATCGCCCAGGCCGTGTCGTCCGCGCTCTGGTCGCGCCCCTCCAGCAGTCCGTTCAGCACCAGGGGCCAGGAACGGGCCGCCGCGGTGTCGCCTCCGGCGGGGGTCACAGCGCTCATCAGCCGCTCCTGGGTCGGCGTCCCCGGACACCGGGGACGCGGGGTGTCCAACACCTCCACCCTATCCAGCGCCGGACAGGGCGAAGGGCCCCGCCCGAGTACTCGCGTACCGGAGGGGGCCCTTCGACCGTGGCGTGGTGATACGGGGATCAGTGGTGGCCGTGGCCGCTCGTGATCTCCTTGTACTCCTCGACCGTCGGCTTGGGGATCTGGTTGGTGTCCCCGTAGTAGCCGGAGCTGAGCTTGGCGCGCAGCTTCTCGGTCGTCCGGACCTTCCGCTCGACGCCGTTCGCGTCGACCGTCGGGCCGATCTCGGCCGGCTTGTACTGCTCGTGCGCCGTGAGCGTGTGCAGCGACTCCTGGCTGAGCGGCTCGTGCACCTCGATGAACTCACCGTGCGGCAGCCGCTTGATGATGCCCGTCTCGCGGCCGTGCAGCACCTTGTCGCGGTCCCGGCGCTGCAGGCCCAGGCAGATCCGCTTGGTGGCGATGAACACGAGGACCGGCACCACGAAGAAGGCGACCCGGACGAACCAGGTGATCGCGTTGATCGACAGGTGGAAGTGCGTGGCCCAGATGTCGTTTCCGCCACCGAGGAGCATCACGAAGTACCAGGCGATCCACGCGGCACCGAACGCCGTGCGCGTCGGGGCGTTGCGCGGGCGGTCCAGGATGTGGTGCTCGCGCTTGTCCCCGGTGACCCAGGACTCGATGAACGGGTAGACGCCCATGACCACGAGGACCAGCGGGAAGATCATCAGCGGGATGAACACGCCCAGGACGAGCGTGTGGCCCCAGAGGTTGATCTCCCAGCCCGGCATCGTACGGATCAGGCCCTCGGAGAAGCCCATGTACCAGTCGGGCTGGGCGCCCGTGGACACCTGGTCCGGCCGGTAGGGGCCGAACACCCAGATCGGGTTGATCGTGGCGATCGCCGAGATGGCCGCGATGACACCGAAGACCAGGAAGAAGAAGCCTCCGGCCTTGGCCATGTAGACCGGCAGCAGCGGCATGCCGACGACGTTGTTGTTCGTCTTTCCGGGACCCGCGAACTGCGTGTGCTTGTGGTAGAAGACCAGGATCAGGTGGCCCACCATCAGGCCGAGCATGATGCCCGGCAGCAGCAGGATGTGGATCGAGTAGAAGCGGGCCACGAAGTCGCCACCCGGGAACTGGCCGCCGTACAGGAAGAACGACAGGTAGGTACCGACGATCGGCACCGACAGGATCGCGCCCTCCATGAAGCGGACACCGGTGCCGGAGAGCAGGTCGTCCGGGAGCGAGTAGCCGGTGAAGCCGGTGAACATGCCGAGGACGAACAGCAGGAAGCCGAACAGCCAGTTGATCTCACGCGGCTTGCGGAACGCGCCCGTGAAGAACACGCGCATCATGTGCACGAACATGCCGGCGAGGAAGATCAGCGCCGCCCAGTGGTGGATCTGCCGGATGAGCAGACCACCGCGCACCTCGAAGCTGAGGTGCATCGTGGAGTTGAAGGCCTCACTCATGCGCTGGCCCTGCAGCGGCACGTAACTGCCGTGGTACACCACCTCGTTCATCGAGGGGTGGAAGAACAGCGTCAGATACACACCCGTGAGGATGATGATGACGAAGCTGTACATGCACACTTCGCCCAACATGAACGACCAGTGGTCGGGGAAGATCTTGCGCATGTTCGACTTGGCCAGGGAGTAGATCCCCAGGCGTCCGTCGGCCCAGTCCGCGACGCGCTCGCCGGCCGGTGCCCGGCCGCGCGAGTCGCGCGACGCGCCCGCTGAGGACGCGTTCGAGTGGTTCGGTTCAGTGGTCATCCGCGCTCCCAGAAAGCAGGACCGACGGGCTCTTCGAAGTCGCCGAGCGCTTCGAGGTAACCGTCCGAGTTGACGCCGATGCGCAGCTGCGGCAGGGCGTGACCGGCCGGGCCGAAGATGACCCGGGCACCGTCGGAGAGATCGAAGGTGGACTGGTGGCACGGGCAGAGGACGTGGTGCGTCTGCTGCTCGTACAGGGAGATCGGGCAACCCACGTGGGTGCAGATCTTCGAGTAGGCCACGATGCCCTCGTGGGACCACTCGAGTTCCTTCTTGTCCTTGATGTTCTCCGGCTGGAGCCGGACGATCATCAGGGCCGCCTTGGCGATCTCGGTCTGGAAGTCCTCGGCGTCCTCCTTCAGCCCTTCGGGCATGGCGAAGGTGAGCGAACCGACCGCGACGTCCGAGGGACGCAGCGGCTCGTTCGTGTTCATGTTGACGAGGAGCAGGCCCTTGGACCACATGGTGTGCCGCAGGCTGGTGCCCGGCTTCGGGCCGAGGCCGCCCAGCAGCATGACGCCGGAGAGCGGGAACAGGGCGAGCGCGCCGAACATGGTGGTGCGGATCAGCTTGCGACGGCCGATCGCGGACTCCTGGGCGCCTTCCCTGAAGTCGGCGAGGACCTTCGCCTTGACCTCGGGCGACGCCTCGATCGGGTGACGCTCGTCGGCGACCTCGACGTCGGACATCAGGGTGCGGGCCCAGTGGACCGCGCCCGCGCCGATCGAGAACAGCGCGACGGCCAGCGTCAGGCCGAGCGCGAAGTTCGTGGCGCTGATGTGCCCGATCGGGAAGACGAAGATCGACTTGTCGTTCGGGATCGCGAAGTACGAGGCGATGAAGCCGACCGTGGCCAGCATCGACAAGGTGAACAGCAGGGCGACCGCGCGCTCGGAGCGCTTGGCGGCCCGCTCGTCGATGTCCTGGACGCGGTGCTCGTGGGGCGGCAGACCGGGGTCCGCGAACGGGTTCTCGTCGTCCGCGACCGTCACCGCGCCGTGCGCGTGCGCGTGGCCCTGCTCAGCGGGCAGGTTCTCTTCTGGAATGTCTTGGCTACTCATGACTTCTTGGCCTTTGCGGTCCGAGCGGCGACCCAGACGGCAACCGCGATCAGGGCGCCCAGTCCGAAGATCCAGGCGAAGAGGCCTTCGGAGACCGGTCCGAGGCCACCCAGTTCGAGGCCGCCGGGGCTCTCGGTCTCGCTGCCGTTGACCGCCTTGATGTACGCGACGATGTCCTTCTTGTTCTGCTGCGTCAGCGTGGTGTCCGGGAAGGACGGCATGTTCTGCGGGCCGGTCTGCATGGCCTCGTAGATGTGCTTGGTGGTGACGCCCTCCAGGCCCGGCGCGAACTTGCCGTGCGTGAGGGCACCGCCCTTGGCTCCGGTGTTGTGGCACTGGGAGCAGTCGGTACGGAAGAGCTCACCACCGCGGGCGATGTCGGCGCCCTTGGGGTCGTAGTCGTTCTTCGACGGCACGGCCGGGCCGGCGCCGAGGGAGGAGATGTAGGCGGCGAGCTGGTCGATCTGCGTCTGCGAGTAGATGTTCTTCTTCGCCGGCACCTGGGCGCCCTGCGAGGTGGCGGCGGGCATACGGCCGGTGCCGACCTGGAAGTCCACGGCCGCAGCGCCCACGCCGATCAGGCTCGGGCCGTCGGAGGAGCCCTGACCGCCGGTGCCGTGGCAGCTGGCACAGCCCACCTGGTAGAGCTTCTTGCCCTCTTCGATCGCGAGGGACTGGGCGGTGTCATCGGCCTGCGCCTTCTCGGCGGGCGCGAACGCGGCGTACAGCCCCCCGGAGACCGTCAGCGCGATGAGTAGGACGACGAGCGCCGCCAACGGGTGGCGTCGTCGTGCGGAGAGCTTTTTCACGGATTACCCCGGTGTCAGGATCTTCTGCGTCGATGCTTCTGGATGTGGATCGGTTCGTCGCGGGCGTTCGGCTCCCTCTGTCCGGGTGACCGTTGCCGCGGCGCGCCGCCGACTACTTGATCAGGTAGATCGTGGCGAAGAGGCCGATCCAGACGACATCGACGAAGTGCCAGTAGTAGGACACGACGATGGCGGCGGTCGCCTGCTCATGGGTGAACCTCCGCGCCGCGTAGGTACGGCCGAGGACCAGCAGGAAGGCGATCAGACCACCCGTCACGTGGAGGCCGTGGAAGCCGGTGGTCAGGTAGAACACCGAGCCGTACGGGTCCGAGGACAGCGAGAGGCCGTCCTTCTTGACCAGCTCCGTGTATTCGAAGATCTGACCGCCGACGAAGATCGCACCCATGATGAAGGTGACGATGAACCAGCCCCGGAGCTTCTTCACATCACCCCGCTCGGCCGCGAACACGCCGAGCTGGCAGGTCAACGAGGAGAGCACCAGGATCGTGGTGTTGGTCGCCGAGAACGGAAGGTTGAGATGGCCGGCCATCTCCTTCCAGTGCGTCGGACCCGTCACCGATCGCAGGGTGAAGTACATCGCGAAGAGGGCCGCGAAGAACATCAGCTCGGAACTCAGCCAGATGATGGTTCCGACGCTGGTGAGGTTCGGCCGGTTGACCGACGGGTGCGCGTGCCCGGTTTCTACTGTCGTTGCTGTCGCCACGACCGACATTATGTCGGTCGCTTATCCCGCCCTCACCCCGGGGGGTGCCGTTCGGAGTGTCCGCAGCGTGTGTACTGCCCGGATGGCCCATCGAATGGCCCTCGAACGCCCGTCGAAGGCATGTCCGAACAGGTGTTGGGCACCCGTGTGAGGGAGTAGCATCCGGCCGACGGTTCCGTTCCGTACGACGCCGACGTCCCGGAGGAAGCATGCAGACGACCGCCACGGTGCTGGTCTACAGCGACGACTCCCGCACTCGCGAGCAGGTACGGCTCGCCGCCGGGCGCAGGCCGGCTCCGGACGCGCCCGAACTGCGCTTCGTGGAATGCGCCACGCCGGCCGCCGTCCTGAAGGAGCTGGACCGTGGCGGCATCGACGTGTGCGTGCTGGACGGCGAGGCCGTCCCCATGGGCGGGATGGGCGTGTGCCGGCAGGCGAAGGACGAGGTGTTCGGCTGCCCGCCGGTCCTGGTGCTGATCGCCCGGCCGCAGGACGCCTGGCTGGCGACGTGGAGTCGGGCTGACGCCGCTGTGGCGCTGCCGGTGGAGCCGGTGGAGTTCGCGGCGGCGCTCGCCGCGCTGCTGCGGCACAGGGCCTTGCAGGAGGTCTGAGCGGGCCGCTCCGCGGGGGCCGCGGCTGTCCGTGCCCTCCCCCGCGGTGGAGGCGGGGTGGCTAGATCGACTCCGGGCGCAGTCTCGCGGTGGTCTCGGGGCCCTGGCCGTTGCCGGTCGGGGTGGTGAGGGCGCTGCCCTGCTGCCACTTGGACCAGTCCACGTTCCAGTCGCCGAAGCCGTTCCCGAACGGCTCCATCTGCTTGCCGTAGGAGTTGACGACCTTCACGATGTCGCCGACCTTCACGGTGTTGTAGAACCACTGGGCGTACCCGTTGCTCATTCCGGTGCAGCCGTGGCTGACGTTGGCGTATCCCTGGCTGCCGACGGACCAGGGCGCCGCGTGGACGTACTCACCGCTCCAGGTCACCCGGGTGGCCCAGTAGACGTTCAGGTCGAAGGCGTCGTCGGAGTTCGCGGAGATGCCGATGGTCGTGCCGCGCATACGGACGACGTAGGACTTGTTGAGCACCACCTTGACGCCGTTGCGGGTGTCGTAGCCGCGTCTGCCGGTGGTGATGGGGATCTTGTTGATGACCTCGTCGTTCTTGTAGACCGTCATCTGGTGCGAGCCGGCGTCCGTGAGGGCCACGACCCGGTCGCCCGTGGTGAGTTTCAGCGGCTTGGTCTTACCACCCCAGACCCGGTCGGCGATCTTGACGCCCGCGAGGCTGCTGTGGACGTTGATGGTGGCGTGGACCGGCCAGTAGTCCTTGGGACGGTAGTGCAGCGTCTTGTCGTCGACCCAGTACCACGAGCCCTCTACGGCGGGGGTGGAGTCCACCTTGAGGGCCCGCTCGACTATCGCGCGCTGCGGTCTGTCCTTGACGGGCTGGCTGAGCGTGGCGGTCACGGGCTGGCCGACGCCGTAGGTGCCCGCGTCGGGGCCGAAGGCGACGTCCAGGGTCTTCTTGGTCTTGGGGACGCTGGTGTCGAACTCGATGGTCTTGCGGCCGGGCGCGCCGTCCTCGTCCTCGGTGCTCACCCGGACCGTGTAGTGGGTTCCGGCGGCCAGGGGCGAGGTGCTGTGCCAGCGGCTGCCGTCGGCGGACAGTTCACCGGCCACGTAGCGTCCTTGGGCGTCCGTGGCCGTGACATCCGTGATGACTCCGTCGTCGCCCTCGGCGGTGATCTCCAGGGGCTTGTCGGGGTCGACCTTCTTCGCGCTGTCATCGGAGGCGTTGTAGGCGATCTGGTCCGCCGCGTCGTACGGCTTCGCCGACAGCGGGTTCCCGTCGGACCCGCAGGCGGTGAGGCCGGCGCCGAGGGCGGTCACCAGCAGGGTGCAGCCGACGACCGTGGTCGGCCTCGGGCGCGCGCTCCGGAAGAACGTTGTGTGGCTCATGACCTCAACGTAGGGAGACCTGTCGGCTATGGCGCGCCGAGGACGCCGTGCGGGGGAACGCGGGCGTGGCAAACGAGGGAAGCCCGACACTCCGTCAGGAGTGTCGGGCTTCCCCGAGTACGACGTGTGTTACTGGGTGCGGTTCTCGCCGCGGTAGTACTCGAAGACCCAGCCCCACAGGCCGACCAGGATCAGCGGCGCCGAGAAGTACATCAGCCACCAGCCGATCGCGATCGACAGGAACGCGAGCGCGCCACCGATGCCGAGGGCGAGCGGCTGCCAGCTGTGCGGGCTGAAGAACCCGATCTCACCGGAGTCGTCCGCGACGTCGGCCTCCTGGTTGTCCTGGGCGCCCGTGTCGACCCGCCGGGCCGTGAAGGCCAGGTAGTAGCCGATCATGATGCTCAGGCCGAAGGCCAGGAAGAGGGCCGTGGTACCGGCCGGCTCCTTCGACCACACGCCGTAGACGATGGCCATGGCCAGGATGAAGACGGCCAGCCAGATGAACATCTTGCCCTGGATCTTCACTTACCGGCCTCCTTGCCACCGGAGACGGCCTTGCTGCCCGCGGCGGCGTGCTCGAGTTCGAGCGCGGCGATCTCCGGGTGGTGCAGGTCGAAGGCGGGGGATTCGGAACGGATCCGCGGCAGGGTGAGGAAGTTGTGCCGCGGCGGCGGGCAGGACGTCGCCCATTCGAGCGAGCGGCCGTAGCCCCACGGGTCGTCGACCTCGACCTTCTTGCCGTACTTGGCGGTCTTCCAGACGTTGTAGAGGAACGGCAGGATCGACAGGCCGAGCAGGAAGGAGGAGATGGTCGAGACCGTGTTCAGGGCGGTGAAGCCGTCGGCCGCGAGGTAGTCCGCGTAACGACGCGGCATGCCCTCGGCACCGAGCCAGTGCTGCACCAGGAACGTGCCGTGGAAGCCGATGAACAGCGTCCAGAACGTGATCTTGCCGAGGCGCTCGTCCAGCATCTTGCCCGTCATCTTCGGCCACCAGAAGTGGAAGCCGGAGAACATCGCGAAGACGACCGTGCCGAAGACCACGTAGTGGAAGTGCGCCACCACGAAGTACGAGTCCGAGATGTGGAAGTCCATCGGGGGCGAGGCGAGGATGACACCGGTCAGACCACCGAAGGTGAAGGTGATCAGGAAGCCGGTCGCCCAGAGCATCGGTGTCTCGAAGGACAAGGAGCCCTTCCACATCGTTCCGATCCAGTTGAAGAACTTCACGCCGGTCGGTACGGCGATCAGGAACGTCATGAAGGAGAAGAACGGGAGCAGCACGCCGCCGGTGACGTACATGTGGTGGGCCCACACGGTCACGGAGAGGCCGGCGATGGCGATGGTCGCGCCGATCAGGCCCATGTAGCCGAACATGGGCTTACGGCTGAAGACCGGGATGACCTCGGAGATGATGCCGAAGAACGGTAGGGCGATGATGTACACCTCTGGATGGCCGAAGAACCAGAAGAGGTGTTGCCATAGCAGGGCCCCGCCGTTGGCGGCGTCGAAGACATGGGCACCGAACTTGCGGTCCGCCTCCAGGGCGAACAGCGCGGCGGCCAGGACCGGGAAGGCCAGCAGGACGAGCACACCGGTCAGCAGCACGTTCCACACGAAGATCGGCATGCGGAACATGGTCATGCCGGGCGCGCGCATGCAGATGATCGTGGTGATGAAGTTGACCGAGCCGAGGATCGTGCCGAAGCCGGAGAAGGCCAGACCCATGATCCACATGTCGGCGCCGATGCCCGGCGAGCGGACCGCGTCCGACAGCGGGCTGTAGGCGAACCAGCCGAAGTCGGCCGCGCCCTGCGGGGTGAGGAAGCCGCCGACCGCGATGGTCGAGCCGAACAGGTAGAGCCAGTAGGCGAACATGTTCAGCCGCGGGAACGCCACGTCGGGCGCGCCGATCTGCAGCGGCATGATCCAGTTCGCGAAACCGGCGAACAGCGGCGTCGCGAACATCAGCAGCATGATCGTGCCGTGCATCGTGAACGCCTGGTTGAACTGCTCGTTCGACATGATCTGCAGGCCCGGGCGGGCCAGCTCGGCGCGCATGAGCAGAGCCATGACGCCGCCGATGAGGAAGAACGCGAACGACGTGACCAGATACAGCGTGCCGATCGTCTTGTGGT
Organism: Streptomyces sp. NPDC048664; assembly: GCF_040650555.1. Lineage (NCBI taxonomy): Bacteria > Bacillati > Actinomycetota > Actinomycetes > Kitasatosporales > Streptomycetaceae > Streptomyces > Streptomyces sp. NPDC048664. The sequence goes on from NZ_JBEZHK010000022.1 coordinate 126,635, forward strand.
CCGTGGTGGTGAGCCACTTGACGACGACGTTACCGGGTTGCCTGCGCCGGACCGGCAGCTCGTTCTCGTAAGAGTCCTCAGCTGAGTCGGCACCCTGGGGTTCGTTGAGGATGCTCACAGGTTGTTCGTCTCCCGGTTCTTCTCGTGGCTCGTCTGCGCGATGCCGGCGGGAATGTAACCGGTCTGCCCCTTCTTGGCGAGGTCCTTGAGGTGCTGCTCGTAGCGCTCGGGGGAGACGACCTTCACGTTGAACAGCATCCGGGAGTGGTCGACGCCGCAGAGCTCGGCGCACTTGCCCCTGAAGGTGCCCTCCTTGTCGGGGGTCACCTGGAAGGCGTTGGTGTGGCCCGGGATGACGTCCATCTTCATCAGGAACGGCACCACCCAGAAGGAGTGGATGACGTCACGCGAGGTGAGGACGAAACGGACCGTCTTGCCCTTGGGGAGCCAGAGCGTCGGACCGGGCATGTTGTTCTGCGGGTTCCGCGTGGCGGGCGTACCGAAGTCGTAGACGCCGCCGGCGTTCGCCGGGAAGTCGCTCTTGAACCGGTCCGGGATGTTGCTCAGGTTCGGATCGGTCTTGGCGTTCCCGTTGACGCCCGGAACCGGGGTCACGTAGTTGAAGCCCCAGCTCCACTGGTAGCCGACGACGTTGATGGTGACGTCGGGCTTCTTGGAGAGATCCAGGAGCTTGGTCTCGTCACGGGCCGTGAAGTAGAAGAGGACCGAGACGATGATGAGCGGCACGACCGTGTACAGCGCCTCGATCGGCATGTTGTACCGGGTCTGCGCGGGGACCTGGACCTTGGTGCGGCTGCGCCGGTGGAACATGGCGCTCCACAGGATCAGACCCCACACCAGCACGCCGACGACGAGCGCGGCGGCCCAGGAGCCCTGCCACAGGGAGAGGACTCGCGGAGCCTCTTCCGTGGTCGGGGTGGGCATACCAAGGCGGGGGTATGTGCAACCGGTTGCACTCGCCAAGACCAGGCCCGCAGTCAGTGCCTGCAGCAGCTTCCGCCGCATCGGGCGCCGCGGCGAGCGGTCGGAGCCGTTGGGACTCACGTAGCGCCTTCCCGAGAGTCTCGCCCGCGCGGTTGGCTGCGGCCTGCCTTCTCGCTGGTCGGTCGCCGCCCTGCGTCGGGCAGGGGTTTGGATGTTTATGCGGACCAAACCCTACTGGACGCTATTTGGGGTCGCGCGGGGAGGGTGCCCAACGCGCCGCCGGTCACCCCGAAGGGGTGGAATGACCGCTTCTGGCCTGCAACTGACGGGGCCTTCGGACGCGTGTCCGAGGCGTGCGGTGCGCAGGAGTTAGCGTTGCGGTGTGTCCTACCTCGACGCCGCCTCCGCGGCCCCTCTCCACCCCGTCGCACGTCAGGCGCTCATGGCGGCGCTGGACGAGGGGTGGGCCGACCCGGCCCGACTCTACCGCGAGGGGCGGCGGGCCCGGCTGCTGCTGGACGCGGCGCGCGAGGCGGCGGCCGAGGCGGCCGGCTGCCGTCCGGACGAGCTGGTGTTCACCTCGTCGGGCACCCGGGCCGTCCACACCGGCATCGCGGGGGTCCTGGCGGGCCGCCGCCGGGTGGGACGCCACCTGATCGTGTCAGCGGTCGAACACTCCTCGGTACTCCACTCGGCCGAGCTGCTGGAGGCGGACGGGGGCACGGTCACCCGGGTGCCGGTGCTGCGCACGGGGGCCGCGACCGTGGAGTCGTACGAGGCCGCGCTGCGCCCGGACACCGCGCTGGCCTGTCTCCAGTCGGCCAACCACGAGGTGGGCACGGTGCAGCCGGTGGCCGAGGTGGCCCGGGTGTGCCGTGCGGCCGGGGTGCCGCTGCTGGTGGACGCGGCGCAGTCGCTGGGCTGGGGTCCGGTCGAGGGCGACTGGTCGGTGCTCGCGGCCAGCGCCCACAAGTGGGGCGGGCCCTCCGGGGTGGGGCTGCTCGTGGTGCGCAAGGGGGTGCGGTTCGCGCCTCAAGGGCCCTTGGACGAGCGGGAGTCGGGGCGGGCCGCCGGGTTCGAGGACATCCCGGCGATCGTGGCGGCGGCGGCCTCGCTGCGGGCGGTGCGGGCCGAGGCCGCCGAGCGGGCGGTGCGCCTGCGGGAGCTGACCGAGCGGATCCGGGTGCGGGTGCCCCGGCTGGTGCCCGACGTGGAGGTGGTGGGCGATCCGGACGGGCGGCTGCCCGGCATCGTCACCTTCTCCTGTCTGTACGCCGACGGGGAGAGCCTGCTGCACGAGCTGGACCGTGCGGGGTTCTCGGTGTCGTCCGGGTCGTCCTGCACGAGCAGCACGCTGACGCCGAGCCATGTGCTCAGGGCGATGGGGGTGCTCAGCGAGGGGAACATCCGCGTCTCGCTGCCGTCCACCGCCTCGGCCGAGGAAGTCGAGCGGTTCCTGTCCCTGCTGCCGGGGGCGGTGGCAGCGGTGCGGGAGAAGCTGGGGGCGCCGTCGCCCCTCACGTCCACGGCGCAGGGCGGGCCGGAGGGGACCGAGCTGGTCGTGGACGCGCTCGGCAAGCGCTGCCCGATCCCGGTGATCGAGCTGGCGAAGGTCATCGCGGACGTACCGGTGGGCGGCACGGTGCGGGTGCTCTCCGACGACGAGGCGGCGCGTCTGGACATCCCGGCCTGGTGCGAGATGCGGGAGCAGGAGTACGTGGGCGAGGAGCCGGCGGAACGGGGCGCGGCCTACGTGGTCCGCCGGCGCTCGTGAGGAGGTCCCAGACCTTCAGGACGTCCTGGACCAGGTACCTCCTAGACCAGGTACCCCTTGACCTCGGCGGCGGCCTCGTCGCCGTACGCCTTGGTGAAGCGGTCCATGAAGTGGGCGCGGCGCAGCTGGTACTCCTGGGTGCCCAGCGTCTCGATGACCAGGGTCGCCAGCATGCAGCCGACCTGGGCGGCGCGCTCCAGCGTGACGCCCCAGGCCAGGCCCGACAGGAAGCCGGCGCGGAAGGCGTCGCCCACGCCGGTCGGGTCGACCTTGGCGGTCTCCTCGGGCACGCCGACCTCGATCGGGTCCTCACCGACCCGCTCGATGCGCACGCCGCGCGAGCCGAGGGTGGTGACGCGGTGGCCGACCTTGGCGAGGATCTCGGCGTCGGACCAGCCGGTCTTGGTCTCGATGAGCCCCTTCTCGTACTCGTTGGAGAAGAGGTAGGTCGACCCGTCCAGCAGTATCCGGATCTCGTCGCCGTTCATCCGGGCGATCTGCTGGGAGAAGTCGGCGGCGAACGGGATGTTCCGCGACCGGCACTCCTCCGTGTGGCGCAGCATCGCCTCCGGGTCGTCGGCGCCGATCAGCACCAGGTCGAGGCCGTTCACCCGGTCGGCGACCGTCTTGAGCTCGATGAGGCGGGCCTCGCTCATGGCGCCGGTGTAGAAGGAGCCGATCTGGTTGTGGTCGGCGTCGGTGGTGCACACGAAGCGGGCCGTGTGCTGGGTCTCGGAGATGCGCACGGAGTCCGTGTCGACGCCGTGCCGCTCCAGCCATGCCCGGTACTCGTGGAAGTCCGAGCCGGCCGCGCCGACCAGGACCGGCTCGGTGCCGAGCTGTCCCATACCGAAGGCGATGTTCGCGCCCACTCCGCCGCGGCGTACGTCGAGGCGGTCGACCAGGAAGGAGAGGGAGACCGTGTGCAGCTGGTCCGCGACCAGCTGGTCGGCGAAGCGGCCGGGGAAGGTCATGAGGTGGTCGGTGGCGATGGAGCCGGTGACTGCGATACGCACGGCGAGGACACACTCCTGGGGCGGAGGGGGATTGACAGTTCACGCTACCCGGTCCGCGCGGAGCTCTGAAGCAGGCAAAACTACCCGATAGTAGGTCTTTCCTGGTCCGCTTGGCCGTGCCTACGGTTCCCCCATGACGAAGCTCAGGGTGGAAGGCAGCGGTCCGGTCGACCTGGAGGGGGAGATGGCGTCTCTGCGGCGTGACGGCGCGCGGATGGCTCCGCACTGGGCACCCCCGGCGCGCTCCGCGCGGGTGGCGGTGTCCCCCGCGGCGATCCACGGGGTCCGCGTACCGGTGCGCTCCGCGCGGGCGCTGGAGGCGATGTCGGAGTACGGGGGGTAGGGGGAGCAAGGTCTGATCGCAGGGGGCGTGCGGAACCGCGCGCCCCCTGTGTGCGTCACATCGCCGTCCCCCGGGTCCGGGGAGGCCGCCCAGCCGAAGGAGCGATGTGGTGAACACCGACGACACGAGCGATACCCCCGGCGTCCGGCGGAGCCGACGGCTCTCCCGCGTGCTCGTCGCCTCGGTCGCGGTCCTGCTCGTCGGTGCCGGTGGGGCCTACGTCGCCGCGTCCGCGGGCGCGGGCTCCTCCCCCGCCCCGGCAGGCCACGGCACTCCCCCTCCGCTGCCGCTCGACGGCTACGGCGAGGCCGGGACCCCGGGCATCGCCGTCGGCGAGCCGAACCCGTACGGCACGGTGTACACCGCCCGGGGCGACCTGCCCGAGGGGCCGCGGACGGCACCGGTGTACTGGGCGAGGGGCGCGGTGACCCGCGACGAGGTGGCCCGGCTGGCCACGGCGCTGAAGGTCGCCGGAACGCCGCGGCTGGTCGGCGACGCCTGGCAGGTGGGGGCGGCCGGGGACGGGTCGGCGCCCGCGCTGCGCGTGAGCGCGAACGCCCCGGGCATGTGGACGTTCAGCGCGTACACGCCGGGCGGTGACGACTGCGCCCGGGGCAAGGCGTGCCGGCCCGGCGGAGGGGGAGCGTCCGGACAGGGGCCGGGGCCGGTGAGCGAGGAGGCCGCGAGGAAGGCGGCGGCGCCCGTGCTCAAGGCGATCGGGCAGGACACCGCGAAGCTGGACGCGTCGCAGCTCATGGACCGGGTGCGGGTGGTGAACGCCGATCCCGAGGTGGGCGGCCTGCCGACCTACGGCTGGTCGACCGGCCTGAGGATCGGCCCCGAAGGCACGGTGGTCGGCGGCAACGGCAATCTGGTGGCCCCGGTGAAGGGCGCCGCGTACCCGGTCGTCGGCGCGCAGAAGGCGCTGGATCTGATGAACCGCGCGCCGGCCCCGTCCGGCGGCGGCCGGATGGGCCCCGGCGGCTGCGCCGCCCCGGTACCGGTCAAGGACCGCGACGAGGGGCCCTGCCGGGCGACCGCCGCGGACGCGCATCGCTCCGTGGCCGTGAAGGGCGCGGTGTTCGGACTGGCCGCGCACTCCGTGGGCGCGCGGCCGGTGCTGGTGCCGTCGTGGCTGTTCCAGGTGCGGCCCGAGGGCGACGGCCAGGACGTGACGGTGACGCGCCCGGCCATCGACCCGACGTATCTGACCCCGCCGAAACCGGCCGGGCAGCCGAGTCCGTCGACCTCCGCCGGGCACCGGGTGGACGTCATGGGCTACGCGGCCGACGGCAGGGACCTCACCCTCGCCTACGAGGGCGGGGTGTGCGCGGACTACGCCGCCTCGGTGAGGGAGGACTCCGACCGGGTGACGGTGACCGTGACCGACAAGCCCTGGAAGGGCAAGAACTGCATCATGATCGCGAAGGTGTACCGGACGACGCTGCACCTGAAGGCGCCCCTGGGGGATCGCCGGGTCGTCGGCGCGGACGGGCGCACGATCGCGCGGAAGGCTCCGGGCGCGCTGCCGAAGCCGGCGCCGGGCGGGGTGGAGACCCAGCACGACCGGTGAGAGCGGACGGACGGCGGTGGGCGGGGGGGGGGGGGGCCCCCCGGGGGGGGGGGGGGCCCCCCCGGCCCCCAACGACCGCCCGGCGC